>CAZDZN010000071.1:4550-7956 GCA_964509905.1 uncultured Aquificaceae bacterium | reverse complement strand
ATCTTCCATATGCACAATTCTTGTGGCATCTTCAAAGATACGACTATCGTGCGTTATTACCAAGATAGTCCTGTTTGGGTTTAGCATATTCTGTTTTATAAGTTGCATTACTTTTTTCCCAGTATCCCCATCAAGTGCAGCTGTGGGTTCATCAAGTGCTAATATCTCAGGATCCCCGGCCAAAGCTCTTGCTATAGCCACTCTTTGCTGTTCACCACCAGAGAGCTTGTAAGCTGGAAGGCCGTATTTTGACTCCGGAAGCTGTGCCATTTGAAGTTTTTCTTTTGAAATCTCCAATGCGCTGTCCCAATCCATGCCTTTTAAAACAAGAGGTATCGCTACATTTTCTACCACTTTCAATCTTGGGAAAAGATGATAATCTTGAAATACAAAACCGATATTGTCCAATCTAAACCTTGCCAATCTATCCGTATTCAAAGACCAAATATCAGTATCTTTTACCATGACTTTCCCTTCGGTAGGTCTTAAAACTCCGGATATAAGGCTTAAAAATGTAGTTTTTCCAGAACCAGATGGTCCTACTATGTAAAGCATCTCTCCGTAATAAATATCTAAGTTCACATTTTTTACAGCGCATACCTTGGTTTCGCCCTCTCCAAAGCATTTTGTAAGGTTTTGTACTTTTATGGATATCTTTTTATTTTCCATATTAGCCTCTAAATACCTCAAAAGCCTCTACTTTTAATACTTTTCTCACTCCTAAAAAGCTTGCAAAAGCGGTTATAAATACAACCATCACAAAAGCTGCAAGCATGTTTCCATACCCAATCATACCAGCGTAGTTTGGGATCTTAAAATGTCCAAAGGCTATCATCGTAGAAGAAAGAAGTACTCCTACGCCGTATCCTATAAATCCTACAGTCATGGCCTGTAATACTATTATGTAAACTAACTCTTTTCTGGTAGCCCCTATAGCTTTTAGAGCGCCAAATTTTTCAAGGTTTTCTAAAACAAATGTATAAAACGTCTGCCCCGCTATAGAAAGGCCCACTATAAAACTTACCAGTGTCATTATCATCACATTCATACCAAAACCTGTTTTAAACATATAAAAATGAGCGTTTACATTGGTAAATTCTTTAGAAGTCATAGCTCTATAACCTATTTTTGCAATTTCTTTTTTAATTTGTGGGATGTATTTTGGATTTTTTATCTTAAGAAGTACGTAAGATATGGTAAATCTTGTTGTGGGTAGATCCTCTGTAGCTCTGGTGTATGTGGTGTAAAGCGTTGGATTTCCGAAAAGCCCTGACATAGGATTTTTAGCAAGCCCTGCTATAACTCCCTTATGATCGTTTATCTCAAAAGTAGAACCTATATGTACATTGCCAAGCTTTTTAAGATCCGCATCTTGAATGGCTATAAAAGCATAATCTGAGTATATATCGTTTATATTTCCCTGTACCATAATAGGTCTTCCCATTAAAGATACGTCGTCAAGACCTACTATGTCCACCGCTTGGTATTTGCCGTTGGGGAGTTTTACGGTGCCCCCGCCCACATATATAGGAGCTGCGTACAAGACTCCGGGTAAGCTTCTGGCATAATCAAGCACATAATCTGGAAGCGGTATATTGTCTTTGGAGTTATCCACGCTTCTATCCATTACCCACATATCGGCTCCGGTATCGTATATAGTAGAGCCTGATTTTGCTATAACACCAAAAAATACAGAAGTCATTTGAAGCATGAGAAATACAGCAAAACCTACACCCATAATAAGAGTAAAAAACTTACCAGAATCCCCCGTAAGAAGTTTTAACCCTATCGTACCAAGACCTCTAAAATTCATATTAGTTAATTATATCATAAATATATAAGTTTTCTATGATAAATGACCGATGATTCAGTATGCTTTTATCAAAAATGGAGATGAGGGGAATCGAACCCCCGACCTACGCCTTGCGAAGGCGTCGCTCTCCCAAACTGAGCTACATCCCCTTCATATCGGGGTGACAGGACTTGAACCTGCGACCCCAGGCTCCCGAAGCCTGTGCTCTACCACCTGAGCTACACCCCGTTTACGGCTTTTAATATTATATCAGGAGTCTCTGGATGTCCTTATTACATCTTTTATTATATCAAGATTTTTTTCATATACGTAAGCACATTTCAAGGATATTACCTTTACTCTTGCCACGCCTTCTTCCAACATCCCTAAAGCCCTTGCTGCCCCATAAGATAAATCTAAACTCCTTCCTCTTACAAAAGGACCCCTATCTACAATTTTTACTATTACAGATTTTTTGGTTCTGGGATTTTCCACAAAAAGAAGCGTACCAAAGGGTAATGTCTTTGATGCAGCAAAGTATAGGTTGTGATTATAGACACCAGTAGCGGTACGAATATATTTAGCGTGTCCGTACCAAGATGCATATGTAGTCTTGTAACTACAATCCGTATTTGCTAAGGCTTGAGAGCTTAAGCCAAGAATCAGGAAAGCGCTAACTATCCCTGCAAATAGCGCCTCATTTTTCCTCATTCTTGGAAATAAGCCTCTGAGCCCACTCATTATGAGCTTTCTCATAAACTTACCTCCTAAAAAAATTAACTCATGGGCTATAGGTTAACATTCTTTAGTTTAGTTTGTCAAGAGCTTAAATAAAATCTTTAAGATAAGTAATTTATATTATGTAGTTTTTTGTATCTCCCATTAAACAAAATTTATCTATATATCAAACTAATTATTAAGTTTAATTTTTATTTAAAAGCCAGGATACAAAAATCTTAACGGAAATTTAACAAAAAGGTTATAATATATTTGTATGAAGTTTTTTGAAGAATTAGAAGAGACAAAAAAAGAATTGGTGAAGATGGCTTCGATGGTACAAGGGGCTATAGAAAAAGCTATGAAAGCTCTATTGGACCAAAATACAGATGCGGCGGAAGAGGTGATAAAAGGCGATGACGATATAGATTTTATGGAAGTTAAGATAGAGCAAGACTGCATAAGAATGGTGGCACTTTATCAGCCAGAAGCCAGCGACCTTAGATTTGTGATGGGAGTATATAAGATAGTGTCAGATTTAGAGCGCATGGCGGATGAGGCGGAGAACGTAGCCCATAGGGCCATACTATTGTCCCAAGAACCCCCTTTAAAGCCTTATCTGAATCTTACTATGATGGCAGAAATAGCCAAAGAGATGGTTAGTGATAGTGTTATAAGCTTTTTGCAAAAAGATACGGAGCTTGCCAAAAAAGTATTGGAAAAAGACGACAAAGTGGATGAGCTTTATCATCAGCTAGAGCGTGAGCTCATTACCTATGTGATGGAAGATCAAAGAAACATAAAGAGGGTGATATCCTTGGAGATGGTAGCAAGACACTTAGAGCGCATAGCTGACCATGCAGAAAACGTAGCCGAAATGGCTATATACTTAGCACA
>CAZDZN010000071.1:279-4506 GCA_964509905.1 uncultured Aquificaceae bacterium | reverse complement strand
ACCTCGTTTTAGGGCTTTTAGTATTATCAGTAGTAATAGCCTCTAATATAGGGTTTGTTTTAAATTTAAGGCACAATCCCTCTATCAACATTTATGCTTTTTTAGCTATTATAAACATAAACTTATTTGCCCTTTTGTTTGCAAGCGTCATAATATTTAGAAAATTCATCAAGCTATACTACGAGACCAAGAAGAAGACCCTTCGTACCAAAATCACCACCATAATACTTTTATACATGTTTTTACCTATCTTCCTCATGATGTTTGCGTCAAGTTTTGTGATAGTAGAAAGCGTAAAAACCTTCATAGGGGATAAAACTAAACTTGTACTTAGAACCTCTTTAAAACTCAGCAAACAGATAAATCAAAGTCAATACGAAAAGGCTATCTTGTATAGAAATTTTTTATCAAAGCTCATATACTACGAAGACCCTTACTCTCTGGCTGGTAAATACGATATAATGGCAGTTTCCGAGGTAAAAGACTGCACAAATCCCATTATAGAAAATAAAAAAACTTTTAGCGTATGTATTTACAAAGGTGATAAAGCCTATGTGTTTATCATAGGAAAAGATGACAAACTCATGCACACTTCTAAGGAGTTAAAACGTTTTGCCAAAGAGTTTATAGTGTTGGTAAAAACCAGAGACATACTAAACGGAAACTATGTGGCTTTTATTGTGATACTGGCTCTCATGGTAGTGCTTTTCACCGTTTGGTTTGGGATATTTTTAGCCCGTCATATATCAGAGCCCATAGAAGAGCTCTCAGAAGCCTCTAAAAGCTTAGCAAAAGGAGACCTAGATACAAAACTGCCAATCCCCAAAACCAAAGATGAACTTTCAGAGCTCATAGAAGCTTTCTCTTACATGAAAGAAAATTTAAAACGTCTTTATCAAGACCTAAGAAGCGAAAAAGACCAGCTGGACAAACTTTTAAACAGCATACCAATAGGTGTGGTATATCTCGATAAGGATAAAAACATAATAAGATACAACAGAGCTTTTTTGGATATGTTTGGAACATTGGATGTAAAAAATTTAGATTTTAAAGATAAAAGCATAAAACAAGACTCTATAAAACTATTAAACGACGAAGAGATACTTATATTCGAAGATATAAGCCCTATGGTAAATGCCCAAAGGCTCTCTGTGTGGAAAGAAACCGCCCAAAGAGTAGCCCACGAGTTAAAAAATCCCCTCACCCCTATAAAGCTAAATATAGAGAGACTTTTACGCATAGCAGACCAGCATCCAGAAAAACTTCAAGAAACTATAAAAAGTGTGGCAGACATTCTGTTGAAAGAGATAGACAAGATTTTAAAATTATTGCAAGATTTTAGGGATTTTTCCAGTATCGGAGAGTTTCACATAAAACAAGACTCTATAAGAAAAACCATAGAAGAAGCCATAGAACTTTACAAACCCTACAATGTGGAATTTGAACTAACAGGAGATAGTTTTTTGGCTTTTGATAGAGAAAAGATAAAAGTGGTGTTTATAAACCTTATCCAAAACAGCATAGAATCTAAAAGCACGAAGATAAGAATAGAGATAAAACCAAATCAGATAACATATCAAGACAACGGCGAAGGTATAAAAGACCCCTCGAAAATATTTTTGCCTTATTATTCCACAAAACCCACCGGTACTGGACTTGGGCTTAGCATCGTAAAAGCCATAATACAGCGCCATAACTGGAATATAGAAGTCCTTAGCTCAAACATGGGTGCTATTTTTATAATTGCTATATACCCACCAAACCAAGGCCAATACAATACTTAATGCACTTTCTATTCTAAAAGCCAAATACAAAGGTATGAAATAAGATATAACCCCTATTATAAGGTTTGCAAAAAGTATGGCGTTTGCTGAGCTAAATCCATATATCCCATAGGCTTTTGAGCGCTTTTTAACTCCAAAAATACTTACCATACTCCTTCCTATCACATCGTAAAGAGCGCTGTATATCCCAAAAACTATAAACCCAAGATAATAATTTATACTGGTAAGGGCCTGGGCTATACTAAGAGCCAAAAATACTATACTAAAAAGAGGAAGTTTATTATTTGATTTATCGTAAAATTTTCCCACGGGTATGCTAAGTATAGCATAAACTATATTATAAATTACATATCCAAGAGATATCTCTAAAAAAGAGAGTTTTTGGGCTTTTCCCATCAAAATATAAAAAGCATAGCTAAAACTTGTTATACTACAAACAAACAAAAATATACAAAATACGGTAAATGGCTTTGATATTCCAACATCTTCTTTTTTTAAAACAAGGTTTCTCTTGGGCTCAAACACAAATAAAAGTGGTATTATCGCCAAAAAGGCAGGGATTAAAGCTATTATAATAAGGTGTTTTATTGAGGTTTCTGTAGAACCAAATCTATAAAAAAACCAAAGCACAAATAAGCTTCCAGTGATAGCGCCCAATGTATCAAAAGCACGGTGTATTCCAAAAGATATGCCGATGTCTTTTTTGGAAGTGGTGGACAAAAGTGCATCTCTCCCAGGAGTTCTAATAGCTTTACCGGTTCTATCAAGAGATCTTCCTAAAAGCACAAAAAACCAAGTATTTAATAAAATGCTTGATATGTAAAGAGATTTTGATATAGCAGATGTAAGATATCCTCTTATTATAAGAGGTTTTGCTTTAAATGTGTCAGCTAAATTTCCGCTTGGAATCCTGAGAGTATTTGATAAAAATTCAGACAAACCTTCTACAAGACCTATATCTATAGTGGAAGCTCCAAGAATCGTAAGAAGAAGAGGTAAAATAGGGAATATAATCTCGGATGAAAAATCTGTTAGAAAACTTGTAACGCTAAAAAGCCATAGATTTTTGCTCATTTAGATAATTCTAACATAAGCTCTATAGGTTTTTTGGCTTTTTGAATGATATCTAATGGTAATATTACTTCGTTTATCTCATCTTTTAATGTGGTGTATAGGTTTAATAAAGTCACACCTTTCATAGTGCAGCAATAAACTGGTGACCCGCAATAGTGCATCGCTTCTGGAAATATATATGTTTTTGATGGGTTTTTCCTTTGGAGTGTATATTTTAGACCCACTTCTGTAATTACTATTATCTCTTTGGCCTCTGTGGATGTGGCAAAATTTATAATCTGACTTGTGCTTCCTATAAAATCTGCATGTTCTAAGACTTTAGGATTACACTCTGGGTGAGCTGCCACTGGGGCGTGTGGGTATTGCTCTTTTAAGGCTTTTAAATCAGAAAGTCCAAACTCATAATGAGGTGGGCAAAAACCCTTCCATATAATAATCTCTTTATCTGGGACATTTTTTTTCACCCAGTTTCCAAGCCCCATATCTGGTACAAAGATTATACGCTTTTCTTCTAGTTTTGATACAATCTTTACTGCATTTGCAGAGGTTACACATATATCAGATACTGCTTTTACATCAGCGGAGGTGTTTACATAGCTAACCACCGCTGCATCAGGATATTTTTCTTTTAACTCCAAGACCCCTTGTACTGTAGCCATGTCCGCCATAGGGCATCCGGACTCTGGGTTTGGATGAAGGACTTTTTTATCTGGATTTAGAATCTTGGCGGTCTCACACATAAACCTTACACCGCAAAAAGCTATTATATCAGCCTTTGTCTCTTGAGCTTTTCTTGAGAGCTCCAGTGAATCTCCTACAAAATCCGCCAAATCCTGAATCTCCGGTCTTTGGTAGTAATGAGCCAATATTACAGCGCTTTTTTCTTGTTTTAGGCTTTTAATCTGATCTACATAATACTCTTTTGGAAGTTCCATCGTTAAAGTAGTCATAGGATAAACTTAGTCTTATAAAAACTCATTTACAATATTTTATCTCATATAAAGTTTTCAAAAGTTGGTTTATAATGTTAAAATCCTAAAACGTGAGGTAGGAGATGAGTATACCGCTTAAACTTATAGCAGGGTCTTCCAATATGAAGTTGGCTCAAGAGATATCAGAATACCTTGATATACCTATATCCAGGATACTTCTATCCAGATTTAGCGATGGGGAGACAAGAGTTCAAATAGAAGAATCCATGAGGGGAGGTGATGTCTTCGTAGTGCAATCCATGTCTTCTCCTATAAATGATCATATCATGGAGCTTCTTCTGATGCTCGATGCCATAAAAAGAGCATCTGCTTACAGAATTACTGCCGTAATACCTTACTTTGCTTACGCAAGGCAGGATAGAAAAGATAAACCACGT
>CAZDZN010000071.1:0-237 GCA_964509905.1 uncultured Aquificaceae bacterium | reverse complement strand
TTGATAGTGGATTTGCACGCTCCCCAAATCCAGGGATTTTTCAATATCCCTGTGGATAACCTTTTAGCTTTGCCAGTGCTTCATGATTATATAAAGTATAAAGTGGATCCCGCAAAAACAGTGGTGGTATCCCCAGATGCTGGCGGGGCAGAGCGTGCGAGACAGCTTGCCAACAAGCTTGGGTGTAACATAGCTATTATCAACAGCGCGTTGCCCTTATGGCACATCCAGGTCAGG
>CAZDZN010000070.1:3302-8029 GCA_964509905.1 uncultured Aquificaceae bacterium | reverse complement strand
TCGTACCAAAATAAACCATCGCTATTTTAAGATCACTTTCCAATATAGGCTCTCCGTTTATAGAAGCCACTACTCTATTTACCACTTGTCCTGGTGTTTTATTTACCAACTCGCTAAAATCTCCTGTGTTTTGGCTTTTAATGTTATCCGAAAATCCCAAAGACACGGCACTAACAATAATTATTAAAGACAACAACGCTTTGTTTTTAAAAATTTTCATAAATCCTCCTTTAAAAGTTTGTATCTTATAATAGTGTTTCCTACTTGCTTAATCTGACAAGATTTTGCCTTTCCACCTGACATGGGTTGCAGATTCGATATCTCGATTATATTTGGAGAGCTAAATATATAATGACTCACTCTTATTCTTTCAGAAAAATCTATATCTATCAATAATCTCCTCAAATTTTCAAACCTTATATTATTATCTGATAAACCGGTCAGAACTTTCTTTAAAATTTTTTTATCCATATCTTCTAAGCATAAATTAGCTTTCCTTTGGGTTTAGGAATATCTCTTCCGATTTCTCTGGCAGTTTCAATCCACCCCTGTATTATAACAAGAGCATTTTTTACAGCCTCTTCGTAAGTAAGATCATCCGCCATGCAACCTGGAAGCTCTGGAACTTCTACAATAAATCTTCCATCCTCATCGCTCCAATATATAATAGGCTCATATTTGTGCACAGACATCCTCCTTTTATAATAATTTTAACTTAATTTTAGTTGGTTTGTATACTTATCTTTGATATTTCGGAATAGGCTATGTCTCCTACCACTATATAGCGTTTATTTTGAAATTGGAATGCCTTGGAGACGCTTATACAGAAATCGTCGGTAGCTTTTGAAAGATAGACCTCTGTGATAAAGGGTTCTTCGGAGGCGTTTTTGAAATATATTTCACCAGATCTATCTGCTCCTTTCCTACCCGTTGCTATAGGCTTTTTGGCGGCTGGATTTACGATGTTGTTTGATATTTGCATACCCGCTTCGTTTATTGTATAGAATAGGTCATAAAATGGATAAGCTTTAAACATATCATAAAGCACAAACTCCCACAAGTTTTTCTCTGTTTTGATTAGATTTTTCACCACATCTTTTATAGAAGATATGATTTTTTCTTTTATGAGTTTTACATCTTCAGAATCTTTTTTTGATATATATGTGCTAAGAAGAGGTTGTGGGCCATCAAATATCGTTACAGTATGTTTCATATTTTTTATATATACTCTTAGCAAATCTATTCTATTCATAAGAATTTCGTAAGTTTTAATATTATTTAAATCGAATACTATGGCAAATAAAACAGGCGGTTCGTGTTCTTGAAGAAGCACTGTATACTCTTTATAAAACTCTTCAAAGAATTTTGATATAATCTCTTTTGTGATTTTATTTCTATGTACACTCAAAATATCATTGTCCATCTTTTCTATATAAACACAACATTCTTGAGAAAGACTCCTTAAAAGGTCTTTTATTAATTTAAAAGTATAATCTATTTTATACCCCAATTCTTCTTTTAAACTTTTAAAATCTTGAAAACCAAGTAGCACAGCTGTGTAATCTTTCCCAAGCATGTTTGATATCTTGTGTTGTGGTGTGTCTGGAAGTTTCGAAAGATAATGAAGTATAGTCTCGCAGTTCAAAATACCTATATAATGATTTTTGTTATTTACTAATAATATATCTGATACTTGAAGTCTTAGTATTTCAATTACATCGGATAGATTTTCTGGATTTACATAAGTATTTTTCACCTTTGGAATAGGTTTTGAAAACTCTCCTACACTTAAGTTTTTATTAGCGAGTGCTAAGTCTTTTTTGTGGACTATCCCTATGGGTACCGAGTCTTTTAGAATTACCACATACATATAAAAAGGCTTTTCTTTGAAAAACTTATAAACGGTTTCCACCTTATCCTCATAATCAAAAGCCGGTATATTTGTAGCAAAAATATCTAAGTTCAAATAATTTTCAGCTTTTGGCATAGAGTTCCTCTTTTTCTATGTAATCCAAAACGTTATCTGGAACCATATATTTTATGCTTTTGCCCTCTTTTATTCTTTTTCTTATCTCAGAAGAGGATATATCTATTATCCTTGTATCACAAAAGACGGCACTTATATCTATGTTTTTCTTTATTTTGTCTATAGTTCTTTTCGCTACAATAAAATCTGCAATGTCCCTTAGTTTTTCGTAATTATACCATTTATCTAAACTAAGATAAGCATCGTATGCTATTATAAAAGTAGGTCTTACATGGTATTTGGCTTTTAATATTAAAGCGCTTTCATAAGTATAAGAGATACCCTTCCTTTTTATTTCAAGCTCTTCTATATGGGCCCATGGTTCACCTTTTAGAGCTACCTTTAGCATCTGAAGTCTTTGAACGGCTGAGACCTCCGGAGGACTTTTAAAAGGGGAAATGTATGCTGGCATAAAGTATATTTTATCAAGATTGCAGCGCTCCAATACATCTCTTGCTACTATTATGTGACCTATATGGACTGGGTTAAAGCTTCCGCCAAAAAATGCTATAGCCATATATTTTGATTTCTAATAGATTCCAACCTTGAAGGGATTTCCACATCAAATCCGTAAAGATGTTTTAGCTCCAGTGCATTTAGAAAAGCTCCGCCTCCATAAGTGTTGTTGAAAAATATGTATGTTGGTTTGTGCTCTTCTATTTTTCTTATTTTAGTTTTTAGTTTTTTTAGTTCGTCCAAAGAGTATATGTACTTGTAAGGGTTGGCTTTATCTTTCCCGTGAATTCTTATGTAATTAAAATCTCCTGTGCTTATCCAAGGACCCACCAACGTATCTTCTTTTTTTGGTGCATCTACATTTACTATGCTTACTTTTTTTTCTTTTAAAAGCTCAAAAACATCAGTTTTGTTAAAAGACTTGCTTCTAAACTCTATAGCTATGCGTACGCCTTTTAAATTCTCTATAAGGTTGTTTATATACTCAATATTTTCCAAAGAATAGTGCATAGAAGGGGGAAATTGCACCAAAAGAGCTATAAAATTCTTCGAAGAAAAGACAGGCTCTATACTATCTAAAAACTTATCAAGACTTTCTTTTTCATAAGTTTTATAGTGAGTAAAGCTTTTGTGAAGTTTTACGGCGTATCTTAGATTCGGGGCCTTTTTTATAAAAGATTTAATGTGATGTTTTTGAGGATATCTATAAAATGTAAAATTTAGTTCCAGACTATCAAAAAACATCTTATAATATAGCAAAAATTCTGAGGCTTTTATGCCATTTGGATAAAATCTTCCTATCGCATCTTTGTAATAATACCCGCTTATACCTATGTGGATATTTGAGTTTTTAGGTATCATTTTTAAAATACTCTTCTGCAACACCAAAAAGTAGTAGTATCAAAGGGAGATACAAACTCCAAAAAAATGTAAATAGCGAGCCAAAAAGCTGATAAACCATAGTAGATAAAAATGGTATAAAAAGGAAATCCTCCTTGTTTTTGGCTTTTATAGAAAAACTAAATTTTAAAGCTCTTACATAAAACCATACAAGTCCAATAAGTCCAATAAGTCCTTTTTCAATGTATTCCGATATACCTTCAAAAGATTCAAACTTTTCAAGCCCAAGCTTTGGATCTAATTTGATTCCAGACCTAACTCCGTGGCCTATTAAAATGCCTAAAACATTCCTATTTTTTATGTCGCTCTTTATGACCCTAAGTGCATGGAGCATAATCTTATATCTAAGGCTTGATACTGTATTTAGCTCTTTGGTGGTGATGTGCTCTCCTTTTACCATCTTGATTATCACATCAAAGCGTGGGTCTTTTCTAAAAACATAAAACCCGCCCACAGATAACACCAAAACCGATGCCAAAGATATAGATAAAATGATTTTTTTTGAATAACTTCCAATAGACGAGGCTAAAAATACGCTTAGACCTGCCAAAAACCCAAGTAAATCAGATCTTTTAGTGCTAAATACCACCATGATAGCGTATAAGAAAAAAAGTCCTAAAAATAAATATCTTATTTTATCCTTTTTATATAAGAATATGGAAAAAGCGGAAAATGCAAGCATAGAGTATATAAACCCCGAATCAAAAGCTCCTCCAAACAATATCATCTCGTAGTGAAGTTTGTGTATATTGTAAAGTCCTATTACCGACAAAGGTATTCCAAGTAGAGCAAAGTATATGTTTATCTTTTTAGCAAAATCTATATAATCTATATCAAGGAAATTTTTAGCCCAGTATAAGAGCATGAAGACGAGCTCTTCTATCGCATGATTTAGTTTTGAAATGTTAAATAGTACGCTTGATATAAATCCGGGTGTTATATAAGTTAAGATAGGGCCTGTGAGAACCCCTTTTATGTTTTTGGTTTTTAGTATATCGTAAAATGTGATGAGAAGGTATATTACCACAAAACCTTCAAATATCGTAATGGATACAAAAAATGATAAAGCCAGCGCCCATAAAAGATAATATCTAAAATCGTTTTGCATATTCTCTAGAAAGGTTAAAAAGGGTTTTTGCACTTTTGATAATATTATCTTTATTTTCTATATTAGGGTCGTTTAATAAAAACGATGTGACTTTGGCTCTTACATAAGATCTATAACATTTATAAAAGTTTATAAGTATGTCAAAATCAGGATCAAGGGTAAGGTTTTTGTAAGCTTCTTCATATATTTTTGCTAAATGTCTATATCCTTTTAAATCCAGCTCCATGGATAAAAAGC
>CAZDZN010000070.1:0-3292 GCA_964509905.1 uncultured Aquificaceae bacterium | reverse complement strand
ATTCTATCATCTATTCTAAATCTGTCGTTAAATTCTATGGCGTCCATTATACAAGGAGGGGTTTTCATCACCACGTGTTCAAGTCTTATATCTCCGTGTCCATCCACTATGTATCCCTTTTTTACCCTTTCATCAAATAAATTTCTATATTTATTATAAAATCTATCCACTGAATTTTTGATAACGTCGTAATCGTTCTTATCTATTGTTGTTCCAATAAACTCTCTTGTTTGGGCAAAGTTTTCATCGGTATTAAACTTTGTCTGAGAGAATAAATCTGTACCATAAACTTTATTAGTGTTTAAGTGAAAATACCCTACTATCTTGGCTATCTCTTTTATATCATCCTCTATTACACTTTCAAGGCGGTTTATAAGAAACAGTTTATCATCTACTCTTTTCATCTTAAGAGTGTACTCTATTATGTTTTTATCTGAAAATTCGTAGCCATATTGAGTTTTTGAAATGGGTAAAATCTCTAAATAAATATCAGGACAAAGTCTTTTGTTTATGATAAGCTCTTTTTCTATATTTAGGCGTCTTTTTTCTAAGGTAGAATAATCCAAAAACCCGAAGTTAACTGGTTTTTTTATCTTGTAAGCAAACTCATCTGTAAGTATTACAAAAGAGCTATGTGTTTGAACCAACTTTCCTTTTAGATAATCTTTTAAATAAAAAATTGGTTCAGACATTAATCCCCTCTTTTTGGTTTTTCATGTGTAAATCTTTTAAAAGCTTACTATACTCATGTATCCAAAAACTATTATAAATAGATATATTTTTCTTGTAAGGAGTTTTAAGTATTCCCTCTTTGTAAGATATCGCATTTCCGATACCCGCTATTTTGGGAAGTTCTTTTAACATACCATCGTCTATGTCGAAAGGAAGTGTCTTTTGAAGTTTTTTAACACCCATTAATGTGTAAATTGTGCCTTCTTTTTCACCAGTTAGCCTCATAGGTATGCATACATCTGCTAATGTTGATAGCTCTGATTCAAAAGGAGTTATAAGGGTCAATTTCGTGCTTTTAAAAGTCTCAAACACATAATCTTTTTCAAAATAATCAAAGACATCTTCTCCGAACATAATTACAGATTTTATCTCACCAAATTTTACCATCTCAAGAGCAAGTCCTATATCGGTAAGTGGAATATCTTTTAAAGCCTCGTAAAGACCCAAAGCATTTGTTTGATTAGGGACTACTAAAAGTGGTGCATCCAACTTTGATAGTGTTTGACCAAGTTTTTCAGCCTCTTCGTACCTAAAAGCGTAGATATCTACCAATATAGCACTATCCTTATCAATGATATTTTCAATATCTTTTAAATCTATATATTTTGGTTTGAATTTTTCTTCGTCCCTTATGCCTTTGCTGCCTATCTTATATACCTCGCCGTTTATTCTATAGCTTATTACTGGTGCGCTTGAGCTTATATCATCTCCTATGAACAAAAAGCGTTTTTTGTTTAGTATATCCCAAAGATGAGATATAGGTTTTTTGTAGGCTTTTAGAAAAGATATTAAATCCATACTTATCACAGAAGACACATAAGAGCTTGATTTTTTTGCAATATCAATAGCGATGGTTATCTCTTCGTTTGTCATAAAAGGGGAGATAATTATCAAAGAAGGTTTTTCTCTTAGGTTCTTATTTATAATCTCTATGGGCTCTGAGAAAGGATATTTGTTGGGGTTGGCCATAGGAATTCTTATACGGGGTTCATTTATCATGTCGTACCCAAAGAATATTTTAGCGCAAGAATCAAGTTCACCAGAAGGTTTTGAACGATAAACTTGGGTTTTTGACCTCCAATCCCCGATGCCATATTCAAGCTCTATTTCACAACCTATAGAACAATTAGTACATATGGTTTTTGTATTTTCTAAAAGCCAGCTTCTAGACCAAAATTTAAAAGGTTTTGATATGATAGCTCCTACAGGGCATACATCCACACAAACCCCACACATATCGCAAGTGGATGTATCAAGAGGCCTCACGGTAGGTACTATATTAGAGTCAAATCCACGCTCTTCTACATAAAGGGCTTTTGCTTTATCTATAGATTCACAGGCTCTTACACATCTATAGCAAACCACACATCTATTGGAATAATACTCAAGATAATCGCTCTCCCAGTCGTGTTCTTCTCTGTGTTTTTCCAGGGCTGATACCGGTACTATTTGACGCTGAGGACCATAGATGGCTCCGTAGTTTTGAAGATCGCATTCCCCAGCTTTATCACATATAGGACAGTCAAGAGGATGTCTTGTCATGTAAGCTTGCAAAAGGTACTTTTGGTTTTCTTTCACCGCTTTATCTTCGGTATTTATCCTCAATCCTTCTTGGATTTGAAGCGTACAAGAGGGCAATACCCTTCCTTGGTTTTCCACAAGCACAATACAAAGTCTGCAAGACCCAAGGGTTGGCAATCTATCAAGATAACAAAAATATGGAAGCTCTATGCCTATTGACAAAAGATATTTCAATAGGTTTTCTCCTTTTGGGGCTTTGTACTCTTTGCCGTTTATAAAGATGCTTACCTCTTCCATTTTTAGCCTCCTAAAACTTTTAGTATATCAAAAATACTTTGTTTTGGGTTTTTAGAGTCGAAAATTGCTCTTCCCATCACGATAAGATGGGCTATGTCTTTTACCTCTTTTGCACTTACCACCCTTTTTTGATCATCTTTTTTATCTTTATCTATACGTACTCCTGGGATTACAAGCTTTAAATCCTTGTATTTATTTTTTATATTAAAAGCCTCAAAACCAGAGCAAACTATACCATCTAATCCGCACTTATTAGCTAAGTCTGATAATCTTAAAACCATATCATTCAGATTATAACTCGAACCCAGAAACTCCATATAAGACTCATCGTGAGAGGTCAAAATTGTTACTCCTAAAATATTAGTATTTCCCTTTACATCTTTTAAGGGTTTTAGCATGTTTTCTCCGCCCAATGTATGCACTGTTAGATATTCTACCCCTATTCTTGCGCACACTTCTACTGATTTTAATACAGTATTTGGTATATCGTGAAGTTTTAAATCCAAAAACACATCAAATCCATTTTGTTTCAGGGCTTTTAACAAATAAAATCCCTCTTCCAAAAACACGATAGGTCCTATTTTTATCACAAGAGGAAGCCCCTGCACTTCTTTTAAAAACCCAAGATATTTTTTATCATCTATAGCTAAAGCAAGCTTAGCCATTATAAGATTGTACCAAAGTTTTTACCGAAGAAGATAGTTCTCTTACATAAGTTTCGAGATAAGGAATGAGCTTTTTT
>CAZDZN010000069.1:660-8034 GCA_964509905.1 uncultured Aquificaceae bacterium | reverse complement strand
GTTCATAAAGCTTATTTTGGTAGCAAGCATTGCGTTTGCGGCGTATTTTGTCATCTCGGCGGATTTCACATCCATCGGGATAAATCTTTCGTGATTTCTGGTAAAAGGCGCATATAACTCTTTCATAATCTGCATCGCTTGGTCTGAATCCGCTCCTACCACCACTCTATCTGGTTTCATAAAGTCTTCTACCGCTGCCCCTTCTTTTAAAAACTCTGGGTTTGATATCACATCAAAGGATATATTTACACCTCTTTTGTTTAGCTCTTCTTGAATAGCTTCTCTTACTTTTATAGCGGTACCTACTGGGACCGTAGATTTGTTTATCACATACTTGTGTCTATTCATATACTCACCAATATCCCTTGCCACCGAAAGCACATGCTGTAAATCTGCGCTTCCATCTTCTCCCATAGGTGTACCCACCGCTATAAATATAATATCCGTAGTCTCTACCGCGTCTTTTATATCCGTAGTGAAAAACAATCTTCCTTGGAAGGTATTTCTTTTCACAAGCTCTTCTAAGCCCGGTTCGTAAATTGGAATAATGCTATTTTTTAGCTTTTCTATTTTATCTTTGTCTATATCTACGCAGTATACTTCATTGCCCATCTCAGCAAAACAAGTGCCGGTTACAAGCCCCACATATCCTGTGCCAACTATAGATAGTTTCATGCTTTTATTATAACCTCAACTTATAGAAGACAGTATATCTTTGTCTATTTCAAAGTTTGATATAACCTCTTGCACTTCATCGAGCTCATCTAAATGTTCTATGAGGTTTAAAATCTTTTTAGCGGTATCTGGATCTTTTATCTTCACCGTGGTGGTGGGTACAAGGGTGGACTTGGCACTTTCTATGTTAAAGCCTTTTGACTCTAAAGCATCTTTTACCACATAAACATCTTTTGGTTCTGTATAGACTATAAATATATCTTCGGTAGATTCCACATCCAAAGCTCCAGCTTCTATGGCACTTTCCATAAGAGTTTCTTCGTTGGTGGTTTCTTTTGGAATTTCTATAATACCTTTTTGCTCAAAAAGATAAGACACACAACCAGAAGACCCCAAATTACCCCCATGTTTTGAAAAAGCATGCTTTATCTCTGAGCTTGCTTTATTACGATTGTCTGTAGCCACCATCACCATAATAGCGGTACCACCGGGTCCATAACCCTCATAAATTATTTCTTCTAGGGCTTCATCTTTTTCAGCTCCTGAGCCCCGTTTTATGGCTTTTTCTATGGTGTCCATAGGCATACTTACTTTTCTTGCCGCTTCAATAGCCATCCTAAGACGAGGATTGGCGTTTGGGTCTGGACCACCAAGTTTTGTAGCTACAGTGATTTCTCTTATCAGTTTTCCAAAAAGCTTGCCTTTCTGCGCATCCACTTTTGCCTTTTTATGCTTTATCTGAGCCCAATGACTATGACCTGCCATATTAAAACTCCTATTTGCTAAACTTAGATATTTTTAAAATACTGCCATACTTCATTAAATCCCATATAACTTTCACCGCTTGATCAAACTCAAACACTTCTCCACCAAACCCTGTTTTAAACATATAAGCATCTTCCTTTCTACTAAAAGCCAAAGCCGAAGGAGAACAACAAGGAGCTGCTGCTGAGCCAAGCACATAGTAAGCACTAGCCCCACCCACTAAGTTGCATGTAATAAAATCTTTCGTAGTAATAGCCTCTATGGGTTCTATGATACTTTTATACATCATAAGTCCGCAATGAGGACAGCAAGTATGGATTTGTTTGCCATTCTCTAAATGAAATGTATATCTTAACCTATCGTCGTTTTCTTTACCACAAAAAGCACATATATCTCTTGGTTTTTGATTTGACTCTTGAACATTCTTAGTGGCAACTTCAAGTCTTCCGTATTTTCTTACGATAAGGCCTTCTTTTTCAAGGTCCTTTAAGTCTCTGTATATACTCATTAAAGACACACCAAAACGCTCAGCCAGCTTCTTTGTGTTTTGCTCACCTTCTTTGATAAGTTTTAAAATCTCACGCTTTCTATCCACATTTATATTATATCACAAAACTTTATGAGTTCAATGCAATGTTTTTTAAGCTTTTATAAACACTATTTTGTAAATCTTTAGCTTTATGCTATATAATATTTTTTGTTGCATTTTGAATTTATTATAGGGAAAATTTGCCGACCAATTGAATATTGTTGATATTAGTGAAATATACCAGAGTTATATTGAGACATACAAAATATGCAATGTTTATATTTATTTCAAAGTCAAGCGTAAGAAGTTTAAAAGCATTAAAACTTTTACCAATTCCTCAGAATATCTGTATAATCTTCTGACACACTCTCTTTTCGAAATCCTTCAGCACCTTATTATTTGCTATTCCTATATTAGAATATTATATATTATTATGCTATATAGACCAATAGTTTTTCACAAACAGAGCTTCCAGTATAAAGTTTCCTAAGAAAAAAATGGGGATTAATATACCTATACCCCAAGGATATTCTTCCAGAAGCTCCGAGATGGCTACAAAAATAGGCACACTTATATAAGAGAGCCTGGCGAAAGCTGAAGTGTTTATAAAAATACCACCAAGTGCCCATAGATATTCAAGGAGTATAAGTATTGCAAAGATTGTATAATGGATAGGGATCTTGTCTATGGCAAAAACGATTATCAAAATATAAACTATCAAGATAATAAGATTTATAAAATGGTCGAACTCATACACCCCAAGAGCTGTGGAGATATTGTGTTTTGGAATGTCATTTGGAATAAGCATGATAATGTTATATATCTTTTTAAAAATCCCTGGACGCCCCCACCAATCTTGAGCATGTATAAAAGCTATCGGGTCTTTAAACTTATAATAATTATATACAATAAAAGCCAAAAACCCCCATAAAGATAGTATACTTATTGGTATTGCTTTTATATAATCAAGAGTTTTCTTGCTTTTAAGAGTATCAAAAAATATTACTACTGATAAAAATACGGCCACAGGACCAAAAAGGCTACCAAGACCAGCTAAAAAACTTGCAAGAATAGTTTGTCTTTTTTTAAGAAAATAAAACACACTTATAGCAAAAAAGTTAAGTGCTGAGACCGGATAAGCAGACATACCGAAAAAAGACGATGGATAAAAAGCGTATAAAACTAGCGTAACATATATGGTGCTATCTTTTTTTTCAAACTCTTTTAAAAGAAGATAAAGCATATAAATAGAGAGTCCTTGAAATATAACAGATGGGATTATATAAAAGGAAGCTATGTTTTTATCTGCTAATATATGTATAAGCTTCATGATGATAGGGTATCCAGGGAAAAAAGCTATTGTTGGGATATGCACCGTGGAATATCTGTATCCGTAAACTGCGATGTGCGTATACCACACCGCATCCCAGTGCATAAAATGATTAAAAAATGAATGGGTATAATCAAAGTGCACAGGATACGGCCTTCCGTAATGAGGCTTTATAAGGCCCACTGAAAACCAAGCTATCGTAAGAGTCCAGATAATCCAAGATATAAAAAATACAAAGACAGGCATCAATCTTGGTCTTTATCCTCGCAAGAACATTCTATAGTAGATTCTTCCCAGTGAATGCAATCTATATCTTCTTCAAACATCAATCTCTTCCTTATAAGAAGGTATATAAATGTCGGCTTTTATGTGTTGAGATAAAGCCTGTTTTAAAATGTTCATTTTATCTTCTTCCCCATGCACAAGGCATACTTTTTGTGGGTTTGCTGAAGATATCCACTCTATAAGCTCGCGTTGGTCTGCATGTGAGGAAAATCCGTTTATTGTATGTATTTTTGCTTTTATGTAGATAGGCTCTCCCATTATAAATACTGGATTTTGGCGCTCTAATATCTTTCTTCCAAGGGTTCCGTGAGGCTGGTACCCTACAAACACTATAGCGTTTTGTTCTTTATAAGCGTGGTGTCTTATATGATGAAGGATACGTCCACCGCTTAGCATTCCGCTTCCTGCTATAATAATAGCTCCTTCTTCTATATCGTTTATTTGTTTAGACTCTTCTACATCTCGCACCATTGTAAGATAAGGAAGATAAAATGGATCTTCTTTTTCAAATACCTTGTAAGTATCTTCTTTAAAGTATTCTGAATTTCTTAAAAACACTTTCGTAACATTTATAGCCAACGGAGAATCTAAAAAGATTTTACATCTTGGCAAAGCGCCTTCCTCGTATAGCTCTCTCAAAACATACAATATATCTTGAGTACGCTCTAAAGCGTAACTTGGAATTAATACATTTCCATGTTTTATGGTTTGATTTATAACGTCCCTTAGTTCTTCTTTTGACTCTTGGAAACTTTTATGAAGCCTATCTCCGTAAGTGCTCTCCGAATAAACCACATCTGATTTTGAAGGAAGAGAAAAATCCCTTACAATTGGCTTTCCTTTGTTGCCCAAATCTCCTGAAAAGATAATCTTATCACTCTTATGTTTTATCTCGTAAAAACAAGATCCTAAAATATGTCCTGCGTCTTTTGGGATTACTTTTAAGCCCAATACATCGAAGCTTTTGTCGTAGGAAAAAATTGGTTCAAAATGCTCTAAGGCTTCAAACACATCGTCTTCATCGTAAAGAGGCTCTTCTGGCATATCTTTTAGTGAACCCCTTTGAAATCTTTTTAGATGGGATTTGTAGTTTTCAAGCATTACCTTGGCAGTATCCAAAAGCATGAGCCTTGATAGTTCATAAGTGGGGTTTGTGCAGTATATCTTACCTTTAAAGCCATTTTTTACAAGCATTGGGATTCTCCCACAGTGATCTATATGAGCATGAGTAAGAAGCACTCCATCTACCTCTTTCGGGTCGAAACCAAGCTCTTCGGATTTTTTCTCATCTGCTCCTTGAAAAAGCCCACAGTCTATAAGGATTTTTTTATTATCCAAAATAAGCATATGAGCACTTCCGGTGACTGTTTTAACCGCTCCGTAAGATATAACCTTCATAAATTACTCCTTTGGTTTCATAACGAGTTCTACATACACATCTTTAAAGTAGTTATCCAAAAGCCTTAAAATATCGTTTTTATCTACGCTATCTATATTGCTTTTAAAATATTTAAAATAACTTATTTCTTTCACTACTGCTGAGGAAAATCCCATAAGATCTGCCTCTGATTCTGGATTTTCCAATATAAAATCCTCTTGGTTTATCAATTTCTCTTTGGCTTTTTGGATGTCCTCATCTTTCAAAGATGAGATTTTTTCTAAAAGCTCAAAAATTTTCTCTTTTAAAGCAGGAAGTTTTTCATAATCCGTAATGGCAAATATTGTATAGTTATTGTCTTCTTTATGAGCTCCATCGTGACATGAATAGGAATAAACCAGTCCCTTTTCTTTAATCTCGTTGTATATAAGAGAAGTCCTACCTCCGGATAATATCTGGTCAAACACCACAAAAGGATAATACATTTTTTCTCCGATTGGAGTAGTATCCCAGCCTATTGCGTAATAGGTCCTATTTATCATATCATCTTCTATCACTTCTTGACGTATAAACTTTTTAGGTGGTTCTTTTATATATTGGAAATTTCTTATGGGGTTTTTGGGTTTTTTAGAGAAAAATTCCAATATAAATTTTACATCTTCGTCAGATACATTACCAGATACACTAAGAGTCATATTTAGTGGTTGATAGTATGAATTGTAAAAAGCTTCAAGCATAGGTTTATCAAATTTTGATATAGTCTCTTCAAGACCTATGATAGGATACATGTAATTTGATACTTTATAAAAAATCCTATCAAATTGCTCAAAAAATCTGTTTATGGGATCATCTATCCCTCTTCTTAGTTCCTCTATTACTATAGGTTTTTCTTTTTCTATCATTTCTTCTTTTAGATTTGCTCTTAGTGTGAGACTTTCTAAAATATCCACAGCTTTTTTTAGATAATCTTTTGAGATGTTTATATAGTAGTAAGTGAAATCTTTCGATGTAGCTGCGTTTACATAGCCACCCAAGCCCTCTATTTCAAAATCAAGCTCACCGTAATCGTATCTTTCCGAGCCGTTAAAAAGCATATGCTCTAAAAAATGAGCTATACCTTTTTCCTTGTAATCTTCATAGGAAGAGCCTACGCTAAACCATACTTGAATAGAGACAGATTCTACATCTTTTCTTGGCCTTATAAAAACTTTCGCATCATTAACAAGCTTGTATTCTAATATATCATCAATGTATTTCTTCATTCTCTTCTACTATATTCACTTGAATATTTGGCTCTGCTAACTTATTTATAGCGTAAAAAGTCTTTTTGATAAGCTCTCTTTTATTTCTTATAAAAGAACTATCGTCTTCTTGCATCAATTTTTCAGTGTACTTTACCGCTGCATGTACAAGCTCATACTTGTTGTTTACTTTCTTAAGCGCTTCATAAATTTTAGGCCTTGAAGACATCACATTTACCTCCTTTTAAAATATTTATTATATCATCAGATACATTTTCATAGTGCTCTAAAAAATAGTCTCTTCTTACTTTATTGCAAGCGATAATTGATTTTATAGTATTTATCGTGCTGTCTATATATCTATTTACCACTATAAAATCAAAATACCTAACACAAGCTATCTCGTGTTTAGCGGATTCTATTCTCTTGGAGATATTCTCATCTTCGAAGCCTCTACTTTTAATTCTATGGTAAAGCTCTTCTAAAGAAGGAGGCATAAGGAATATCAAAAGGGCAGATGGAAATATATTTTTTATACTTTTTGCGCCTTGAACATCTATTATCAAAAGGGCATTAAAACCTTTATCTATTATGTCTTTTACTCCTTTTATGGGAGTTCCATAATAATTACCATATACATTTGCATACTCTATAAATTCGTTGTTTTTTATCTTATCTTCAAACTCTTGCTTCGTGATGAAAACATAATCTATCCCGTCTTTTTCGCCTTCTCTTTTAGCCCTGGTAGTAATAGTAACAACTCTTTTTAAATTTTTTAATTCTTCTAAGAGCCTTATACTAATGGTAGTTTTACCAGTTCCAGAAGGTGCTGAAAGTACAACTATATTACCCATGAAACATATCTCTAAATATTATATCGAACAGCAGATTTGGAAATAATCCAAACAAAAATACCGCTATCAAAAATGAGCTTATCCCTATTATATCAAAAAGATTAAGAGATAGTGTGTTTATCTGTCCAATAGGTTCTCTGAAAAACATATAAACTATGAGTTTTAGATAATACCCAGCAGCTATCACACTCCCTATGATAAACAATACAGCAAAAAACCAAGCGTTTGATTTTACGAGTCCTAAGAATATTCCAAGCTTTCCTACAAAAGTGGCGAAAGGAGGAATACCGATAAGAGCAAACAAAAATAGCGCCAAA
>CAZDZN010000069.1:0-582 GCA_964509905.1 uncultured Aquificaceae bacterium | reverse complement strand
ATTGTGATCCCAAGTGTTATCTTTTTCTAATATGGCAAGCACCAAAAAAGCTCCTGCAGTTGCAAAAGCATATACTATCACATAAAATATCGTAGAACTTACAGATAAAAAGTTGTAATAAGAAAAACCTATTAAAAAATATCCCGCATGACCTATAGAAGAGTACGCGAGCATCCTCTTGGCAGAGTTTTGAGCATAAGCTATAAGATTTCCCCAAAACATCGATATTATACCCACTATTCCTATGATATAACCAAAGTTATTTACTATAGGGAATATATAACTTGCAAAAAGAAAGATAATAGCGTAAAATCCTATTTTTGGCACTGTAGATATGAAAGCAGTGGTAGAAGTGGGAGCTCCTTCATAAGCATCCGGAGTCCAAAAGTGTAGCGGTGCTGCTGATATTTTTAGCACAAAAGCCAAAAACAAAAACAAAGATGCTAAAGCAAATATTGTATTCTGACTAATGGACGTATTCATAATATCTGTATGAGAAGTAGCTCCTATATAAAACGCACTCCCGAGCCCAAAAAACGCGGTAGCCATACTCCCCAACACGAGATACTTAAAAGAAGCCTC
>CAZDZN010000068.1:4908-8049 GCA_964509905.1 uncultured Aquificaceae bacterium | reverse complement strand
AACGAACTAAAAGAGGTAATGGTTTAAAAGGGGCAAGGATGCCCCTATGGTTAGATTTATCAATTACCTTGTTCTAAGCCACCACCCAATAAAACAGGTATTCGCTTAAAGTAACCATTGTTGTTTTGATAAGCGTAAGCTCCTACATTTTGAGCAGTTACGTTTGCACCGGTTACAAATAAAGATATAGGTATAGGCACACCGATATTCCAGTTTATACCAGACGGACATACGCTTTCAAGTTGACCAAGGTTAATGAATATAGTAATAGCGTTTCCATTTGTCTCAGAATGGGTAATACTGTTAATTTGGCATGTAGTAGAGTTTAATATGGATAAACTACTTATAGTCATAGTGTTTGGACCTGTTATTTTAAGCCAGCCGTTATAAGCTTGCCCAGATTGTACATTCGGCAGATAGAAAGATAATCCATCTAAAGACCACGTCATAAACGGTAAATTATCAAAATAAGTTATAGAAGAATTTATGTTTGAAGTACCGTTTACGCTGTAAGCTGTGGCATATATAGTAGCAACTCCAATATTTCCAGAGTTTGAGAAAACGAAGGTGTCTGTAGCACTGGAACTGGATAAAATACCGTTGGCACTGAGTAGGGTCATTGTCACTGTGGCGCTTCCATTTCCTGGGATAGCATTGCTAAAATTGTCAATCCCAATACCGCTAACACTGGTTACGCTATCTGGTATGCCAGTGAATGTGAAATCTATATTACCAGGACTACTGACGCTATAAGCCCATCCATTGTTATAAGCAGCGTTGCTTATTACTATAGTATTTTCAGCTATGTTGTTTACGGCATTAGCTTCATAGCTAATTCCCACCATCCCAACAACACCAGATATTGCCACAAACTTTGTCAGCAAACTTGCGGTATTTAGGCTTTTCATATATAGCCTCCTAATCCTAATGGTTTAAAATATAAATATTTATATATTAATAATAAAAATTTCCATATGTATAAGAATAAGTTATAAATTATATTATCTACGTTCTGATATTTAAAATCCCCATAGATATTTTCTTATAAACTTATTACATAGAAAACAGAGTTATATTATAAATGATTTATACTGATTAGTTGCTTTAACCCCCTATATGAAGCGTAATCCTATATAATATGATTAGATGAGGTTTTATGTAAGAGAATGGGACGAAGTGGTGCTGGTGAGCGTTTTGCTCCTGTATGTCATAGGGCTTATTAATATAGCCAGTGCGAGTTTGGTGGGGGTGGTGTTTTTAAAGCTTTGGTCTTTTTCTATATACAAAAAGCTCATTTTTCAGCTAGGGGCTGGGATTGTAGGGTTTGGGATAGCTGGGTTTATATCAAAATTTGACTATGAAAAGCTAAAAAATCCAAAGTTTATGTATGCGTTGATATTTGGGGATATCGCTCTTCTTGTTTTGGTGCTTTTAATAAAATTTGCGAGACATATGCCGGTGAATAGATGGCTTTTTGGCACAAGCCTTCAGGTGTCTGAGTTTTCTAAAATCATATCCATCGTGTTTTTAGCCTATTATATCAGTAGAAAAGGGGAGGTAAGCGGGACAAAAGAGCTTGGATTTGCCTCAGGGGTTATAGCTATTCAATCTTTTTTAATATTTTTAGAACCAGACAGAGGTAGTGCGATATTCTTGCTTTTTATAGCTTTTATAATACTTTGGATAGGGAACGCTCCGCCTAAGGTTTTGTATCCTACCCTTGTGATGTTTGGGATAATGGGGTTTTTGTTTTTGTTTATAAAAACTGGGAGCAATTATGTAGAAGGGAGATTTAGCGCTTGGCTTAATCCCTTTGCCAAAGCAGATACCAGAGGATATCAGATTATCCAATCTCTTTTTGCTTTTGCTCATGGAAAGCTCTTCGGAGTGGGTATCGGGGAAGGCATCCAAAAAGAGGGGTATTTGCCAGAGATAGACACAGACTATGCATTTGCTCTTATCGGTGAAGAGTGGGGGTTTGTAGGAATCGTATTTGTGGTGTTTATATATGCAGGGCTTACCTATAGGATATTTAAAATATACGATTTTGCTGAGGACTCTTTCGGCAAGCTAGTAGCCTTTGGGGTAGGAATGTATATAGCCATAGAATCTATCTGGAATATGCTGATGGCGATGAATGTCATCCCTTCAAAAGGCATAGCTTTACCTTTTATAAGCTATGGGAGTTCAAACTTGCTGGCAAATATCATAGCTATAGGGCTTGTAATGAGCGTATACAGAAAAGAGAGAAAACCATGGAAGAGGCTATGAAGCCCGTTGTGGCACTTTCAGGGGGGGGTACCGGTGGACACTTTTTCCCAGCCCTCAGCTTTTTACAAACGCTACAAAACCACAACATAAACTCAATATATGTGGGAACGACACTTGGTATAGAGCATAAATTTCAAGATATGATACCAGCACAAAAGATATTTCTAAATACCAGAGGCTTCGTGGGAAAAAGCCCCATTAACAAGATAAAATCTATTTATTCTATTATGAGTTCTACTTTTGAGTTGAATAATTATATAAGAGACGATTTTGTGGGTTTTGTCTTTGGAGGATATGCGTCACTGCCGGTGGGTATCTTGTCTTTTTTAAAAGCCAAAAAACTATTTTTACACGAACAAAACTCTATCCCAAGCCTCACCAACAGGATTTTATCAAAAAAAGCTGAGGTTTGTTTTACCACGTTTTATCACAGTCAAGCGTTTTTTAAAAACTCCCTGAGAGTGGGTATGCCTATTAGAAGAGAGTTTTTGTTAGATTTTGATAAAAAAAGTGTCCAAAAAGATTTAGCCTTAGAAAGCCCATGCATACTGGTGATGGGGGGTTCCCAAGGGGCAAAAGCTTTAAACGATGTTAGTATAGAGCTTTTCAAAAAAACAGATTATCATGGTATCATCATCACCGGAGAGAAAAACTACGATGAGGTGCAAAGCGCTCTTAAAAGCTTAAAACGAGTAAAAGTGTATCCTTTTTCAAAAGAAATACATAAGTTTATGAGGGTTTGTGATGTGGCGCTTTGTCGGTCTGGGGCTGGAACTATCTACGAGTTGGCAATGTCAAAACTACCTGCCGTGTTTGTGCCATATCCTTACGCAGCGTATAATCATCAATATTTTAACGCCCTTGAGATAA
>CAZDZN010000068.1:0-4893 GCA_964509905.1 uncultured Aquificaceae bacterium | reverse complement strand
GGCGGAGCACAAATCATAAACCAATCAGAGCTTGACTTAGCCAAACTATTAAAAGCCATAGAAACTATTTTGCAAGACAAAGAAACCTATGCCAAAAACATAAACTCTTTTTGTATAAAAGATAAAAAAGGTGATATAATATTAGCTCAGGAGATTATGCTTTACAAATTAAGGGAGTTTTATGAATCACGAAGATAGAGTTTTAGAGCTTTTAAGAAAAAATAAACTTAATAAGAACATAGCACAGGTATTTTTTGAGTTTTTTGATGAGAATGCTTTGACAAGGTTTGGAATAAGCCAAAAGGATATAGATAACTTTTGTGATATAAAAAATATCCTTTTAAGCTCGGAGGATTGTTTTAAAGATAAACTGAAAGAAATATCAGAAGATTATATAAAAGATTTTGTAAACAGATCCTTAAGTCTTTTTTGCAATTTCGAAAAAGATTCATTCCGTGAGTTTGTTTTAGAATCTATAAAAATTGGCTTTCACATAGTAAACGATGAAAAAACTATATTTGATTTTTATAAAGTTCAAAACATGTTATCTGTATATGTAATAGATGCCATTAGAAAATATAAAGATGTCCTTGATATCTTCGGACTTACGGCATCTTTTGTGAAATTCTCACATTTTTCTTCCGAAATAGTGTCTTTGGCTTATTATGAGAAAATACTTACCAATAAAATATCAGAAGTATATGAGAAAAGCCTAAAAGATCCTCTAAGTGGTCTTTATAACAGGAACAAGTTTAACGATATAAAGAATAATGAATTTTCAAGATTTAGAAGATATAAAATGCCTCTATCTATTTGTATGATGGACATAGACAATTTTAAAAGGATAAACGATACTCATGGTCATACAATAGGAGATGAAGTACTAAAAACCTTGGGTAGTAGCGTATTGAAAAATACAAGAACTTCTGATTTAGCTTTTAGATGGGGTGGTGAAGAGTTTATGATTATATTTACCCACACGCCTATAAACAAAGCTAAAATAGCTTGTGAAAAGCTCATAAAGAAAATAAGAGAAATAGAATTGCATACTGAGGCGGGAAATCTAAAATTCACCGTAAGTATGGGTCTTACAGAGTTAAAAGAAGAGGATGAGTCTTTGGAAACAACGATAGACAGAGCTGATAAAGCCCTATATGAAGCAAAAAGAGCTGGCAAAAATCGTATTGAGCTTTTAATATAATATTTTTCATAAATTTTAAGTTGCAAAAATAAGGTCAAGGGATTAAAATTTATATATGTTAAAAGAGGAGATAATCCAAGAGATAAACGAGCATGTGGCGTATTTTGGTTCTAAGCAGGAAGCTTTGATGCTTTCTCTACACACCATACAAGAGCATCTCGGACACATCCCAGAAGAGGCTTTGGTGGAGCTATCTTCTATATTGGATACCCCACTTCATCATATAAAAGGTGTGGTGGCATTCTACGAGATGTTTGACACGGGAGAAAAAGCAAGGCACAGGATATATGTGTGCAATAGCATCGTGTGTTATCTTCTTAAAAGCCACAAAATTTTTAACGCTGTAAAAGAGCTTCTTGGTATAGACCCTGGGGAAGTGACAAGAGATGATAGGTTTAAACTGGTAGAAGTTCAATGTTTGGGAGCTTGTTCGGAAGCACCGGTTTTTATGATAGACAACGACACTTACAAATACGAATCAAAGGAGAAACTCCATGAAATCCTTTCCAAGTATAGCTAATATCCATGCCGAGACTGAGCTAAACCTACTTTTAAAAAGGGCAAAAAGACCTCATACCGCCAGCATAAAAGAGTACCTAAAAGACGGCGGATACTTGGCTTTGGAAAAAGCCCTAAACATGAATCCAAAAGATATCGTGGAAGAAGTAGACAACAGCAATTTAAGAGGAAGAGGTGGTGCTGGATTTCCCACAGGTAGAAAGTGGAAGTTTTGTCTTCAAAATCCTGTTCCTAGATACTTAGTATGCAATGCGGACGAATCAGAACCTGGCACTTTTAAAGATAGGCTTATATTAGAAAGAGACCCGCATCTTTTGATAGAGGGCATGATAATATCCGCTTATGCATTAGGGGTAAATAGAGCATATATCTACATAAGGGGTGAATATCCGGCTGGGTATTACATACTAAGAAATGCCATAGAAGAGGCTAAAAATGAAGGTTTTCTTGGTAAAAACATACTAAACTCAGGATTTGATTTAGAGATTTTAGTGGCCAGAGGGGCTGGGGCATATATCTGCGGTGAAGAGACAGCGCTTTTAAATTCCATTGAAGGAAGAAGAGGACATCCAAGGCTAAAACCCCCATTCCCGGTGCAGGTGGGACTTTGGGGAAGGCCTACGGTGGTAAACAACGTGGAGACTTTGGCAAACATACCCATCATTATAAATTTGGGCTCAGAAGGGTACAAAGACATAGGACCGATGGACTATCCGGGACCTAAGCTATTTCCGGTGAGCGGTAAAGTGAAAAAACCTGGTGTTTACGAGCTTCCTATGAACACCACCCTAAGAGAGGTGATATTTAAATACGCTGGGGGCACCATTAGGAACGTACCCATAAAAGCTGTGTTTTCCGGAGCTCTTGATTGTTTAAGCTTGAACGAGCTGGATACCCCTATGGATTATTCCCAGTTTGGGTTTGGTGGGACAGGTACGGTGATAGTGCTTACCGAAGAGGACGACATCGTAGAAGCTTGCTATAAGATTGCAGAATTTTATAAGCATGAAACCTGTGGATTTTGCACCCCTTGTAGGGTAGGATGCCACGAACAAGCTTATCTTCTTGAAGAGATAGTAGAGGGAAAAGCTACGCCAAGGCATTGGGAAGGGCTGAGGTTTGTGTCAAAATACATCCAACCCACATCTGTATGCGGTCTTGGGGCTGTAGCCAGCAGGCTTATCAAACAAGCCATGGAAAAATTTCCCCAAGATTTTGCTAGAAAAGAACAACAATCTTTTGTAAATATCTAAGTTTGGAGGCTTTTAATATGAGAAGTGATGTTATACAAAAAGGCTATGACAAGGCACCCCATAGATCCCTTTTAAGAGCGTGTGGGTTTAAAGACGAGGATTTTGGAAAGCCCATCATAGGTGTGGCAAACTCATACATAGACATAGTCCCTGGTCATGTGCACCTTAGGGAATTTGTAGAACCTATAAAAGAAGAGATAAGAAAAGCGGGAGCTATACCGGTGGAGTTTAACACCATAGGGGTAGACGATGGGATTGCTATGGGACATTATGGAATGCATTATTCGTTGCCCAGTAGAGAGCTAATAGCGGATGCCATAGAGACTGTTGTGGAAGCTCACCAACTGGATGGGCTTATTTGCATACCAAATTGCGATAAGATAGTCCCGGGTATGCTTATGGGGACTATGAGAATTAATATACCTACGGTGTTTATAAGCGGGGGACCTATGGCCGCTGGTAATGTGGGGGATAAAAAAGTAGACCTTATATCTGTTTTTGAAGGGGTGGGAAAGCTAAACAAAGGTGAAATCACAGAAAAAGAGCTTCTTCTCATAGAGCAAGGTGCCTGTCCATCTTGTGGGTCTTGTTCTGGGCTTTTTACCGCAAACTCTATGAATTGTCTTACAGAAGCACTTGGACTTGGACTTCCGGGGAACGGTACTATACTGGCTATTGACCCAAGAAGAGAGATGCTTGCTCGTGAAGCTGCCAGAAGGGTGGTGGAACTTGTTAAGCTCAATGTAAAAGCCCGAGACATAGTGACAAAATCTTCTTTTGACAACGCTTTTAGAGTGGATATAGCTATGGGTGGGTCTTCAAACACGGTGCTTCATCTTTTGGCAATAGCAAGGGAAGCAGGTATAGAGTATAAGATGGAGGACATAGATAAGATATCCAGACAAACTCCCACTCTTTGTAAAATCTCCCCTTCTTCGGAATACCACATGGACGACCTCGATAGAGCGGGTGGGATAAGTGCTATCATGAAAGAGCTTTTAAGAGGGGGATTGTTAGATGGGTCTCAAAAAACTATTACACTAAAAACCATACAAGAGCTCGTAAAAGATGTGGATATCCAAGATGACAACGTTATAAGAAGGCTCGAAAATCCTTACTCAAAGGACGGAGGCCTTGCTATACTATTTGGTAATTTAGCGCCCAAAGGAAGCGTGGTAAAAACCGCTGGTGTGGCAAAAGAGATGATGCAATTCAAAGGTAAAGCCATATGCTTTGATTCCGAAGAAGAAGCCATAGAGGGCATAAGAGGAGGTAAGGTGAAAGCTGGAATGGTGGTGGTGATAAGATACGAAGGACCAAAAGGAGGTCCCGGTATGAGGGAGATGCTAAGCCCTACTTCCACCATAATGGGTATGGGTTTAGGAAGTTCGGTGGCTCTCATCACCGATGGAAGATTTTCCGGAGGCACCAGAGGAGCTTGTATAGGACACATCTCACCAGAAGCGGCTATGGGTGGACCTATCGGCATTATCCAAGATGGGGACGAGATAATAGTGGATATACCAAATAGAAAATTGGAGCTTTTGATATCCGAAGAGGAGTTTAATACTCGTTTAAAAGCTTTTAAACCAAAAGAAAAACCCATAAAAAGCTCTTGGCTTAAAAGATACTCAAAATTTGTAAAAGATGCATCTGAGGGGGCTATACTGAGCGCGGATTGATGTTTGAGATTATAAGAAAAGATGGGCTTGCCCGTGCAGGGATAATACACACCCCTCACGGGGACATACAAACTCCGGTATTCATGCCGGTGGGGACAAAAGGTACCGTAAAAGCCATGACCCACAAACTATTGGAGGAAGTGGGTGCTCAGATTATCTTAGGTAACACCTATCATCTTTATTTAAGACCGGGGACAGAGTTAATATCAAAGTTTGGTGGACTTCATAAGTTTATAAA
>CAZDZN010000067.1:7787-8107 GCA_964509905.1 uncultured Aquificaceae bacterium | reverse complement strand
ACCGCTATTTTGAGATATTCTCTAGTCTTAGCCCACTCTAAGAGTTTGTATAAAAAGTTTTGAGTCCCGTCCCCATACACCCAGCTGGTGCGAAATATAAGATAATCTTTATTTGTCTCTTTTACAAACATCTCGCCCATAAGTTTTGACTTGCCGTATTCGTTCAGTGGATTTGGCAAATCCTCTTCTGTATAAAGCCCTTCTTTTGTCCCATCAAACACATAATCAGTGGAATAATGCACCAGCTTTGCCTTGATATCAGCACAAATCATTGCCAAATTCTTTGGTCCCAAAGCGTTTACCTTAAAAGCCTCAAAGTA
>CAZDZN010000067.1:0-7711 GCA_964509905.1 uncultured Aquificaceae bacterium | reverse complement strand
TCTGTATTAGATACATCGAGCTCTTCTTTTGAAAGGGCTACAAAATCCATCTGGTTTTGTGTAAAATATTTTTCAAATCCATCGGCAAGCTGGCCTTTGGCCCCAATGATTAGGTATTTCATATGTATACTTTTTCCCAATAATCTTGCAAAAACTTTAACTTTTCTTCTACCCAGCTTATATTCTCTAAGTACCATCTCACGGTTTTTTCCAAGCCCTCTTCAAATGGGGTTTTGGCAAACCATCCTAACTCATTTTTTATCTTGTCTGTATTCAAAGAATACCTAAAATCATGACCGGGTCTATCTTTTACAAAGCCTATAAGCGAATGAGGTTTATTTAAAATATCAAGTATCGCTCTTACTGCATCTATATTTTTTCTTTCATATCCGCTTCCTATGTTGTAAATCTCACCTGCTTTTCCTTTTTGTATCACCATAAGGACAGCCTCAACACAATCTTCTACAAAGAGCCACTCTCTTATGTTTTCTCCACTTCCATACACTGGAATACTTTCATTTTTTAAGGCTTTTAATATCACCACCGGAATCAACTTCTCCGGATACTGCCAAGGCCCGTAATTGTTTGATGGTCTTAGGGTTATCACCGGCACGTTGTAGGTTCTATAAAAGGCTCTTCCAAGCATGTCGGAGGAGGCTTTTGATACCGAATAGGGAGAGTTTGGATTTAGGGCTGTGTGCTCATAAAACTGCCCTTCTTTTCCAAGCTCTCCATAGACCTCATCCGTGGCTATATTTATAAAAAGCTCTATCTGATGTTCTTTTGATACCTCTAAAAGCGTATTTGTGCCCTCTACATTGGTTTTTATAAAAATGGATGGGTCAAGGATAGATCTATCCACATGGGATTCTGCCGCAAAATGGATGACTACATTTGGTTTTTCTTTTTTAAATATAAAATTCAAGAACTCTTTGTTTGTAATATCGCATTTGTAAAAGGTTATTTTATCCATCACATCTTCGAGTCTTTTTAAATCCCCTGCATAAGTGAGTTTGTCTATAACGGCTACTTCAAAATTCCTATACACTGCTTGTCTTGTAAACTCCGAGCCTATAAAACCGGCTCCACCGGTGATAATTAATTTCATAGGTTTAAATCTCCTATTATATCTTTTAAATAAGGTGCGTTTTTGTCTTTTTGAGACAAGATGGGATTTTTTATAGGCCAGTTTATGTTTATATCCTCGTCATCCCATCTTATAGACCTATCGTAATCTCTGTTGTATTCTGCGTTTGATACTTTGTAGATAATCTCCGCCTCCTCCGATAGCGTCAAAAATCCATGGGCAAAGCCTATCGGTATAAATAACATGCTTTTGTTTTCTTCTGATAGCTCTACGCTTACATATTTTCCAAAAGTGGGGCTGTTTTTCCTTAAATCTATCGCCACATCAAATATTTTACCCTTTACGCATCTTATTAGCTTCCCTTGGGCGTAAGGGTTTAGCTGGAAGTGAAGTCCTCTTAATACACCTTTTGTGGATTTTGAATGATTGTCTTGAATAAATACATCTTTTATGCCAGCGTTTTCAAACTCAGATTTTTTGTAAAACTCTAAAAAAAATCCTCTTTCATCTTCAAATACCTTAGGTTTTATAAGGATAACCTCTCTTATATTGGTGTGTATAAACTCAAATCCCATTTGCTATCTCCATAAGATACTTTCCGTAGTCTGTTTTTTTGAGGGGTTCTGCGAGTTTTAAGAGTTTTTCTTTGTCTATCCAGCCCTTAGCGTAAGCGATTTCTTCTATACACCCTATCATAAGACCGGTGCGTTTTTCGATGGTGGCTACAAATTCCCCCGCTTTTAAAAAACTATCGTGGGTCCCTGCATCAAACCAAGCAAACCCTCTACCTAAGAGTTTTACCTTTAAGGTCTTTTGATGAAGGTATCGCTCTAATATGGATGTAATTTCAAGCTCTCCCCTATGGGAGGGTTTTGCTGAGCTCGCAAACTCGTAGGCTCTTTTGTCAAAAAAATAAAGCCCCGCGATGGCGAAATCGGATTTTGGGTTATGTGGTTTTTCCTCTATGGATAAAACATTACCTTTTTCATCAAACTCCACCACTCCAAACCTCTCTGGGTCTTTTACCCTATATCCAAACACATAAGCTCCGCCTTTTTGCTCAACCTCTGACTTTGCCTCAAAGAGTATCTTGGTGATATCGTGTCCAAAAAACATGTTGTCCCCAAGAGCGTAGCACACATTCTCATCTTTTATAAAATCTTTGCTAAGTATAAGCCCTTCCGCAAGTCCATTTGGTTTTTCTTGGATTTTATAATCTATATTCATTCCAAGATGAGATCCATCTCCAAAGAGCTTTTTAAAATGCTCTAAATCCTGAGGATTTACGACAAAAAGCATATCCCTTATTCCTAAAAGCATTATAAGAGAAAGTGGATAGTATATCATAGGTTTGTTGTATATAGGAAGAAGGTGCTTGTTTAATATCTGGGTAGTGGGGTAAAGCCTTGTGCCAGAACCCCCAGCTAATATAATAGCTTTCATAAATATTATTGTAGCATAATACACCTAATTTTTTTTCTTTTTATAAAAAAATATATTCTCTATCTTAAGGGTTTCGAAAAATGATGTGTGCACTTTATTTAATACTTCCGTCATGGATACTACAAAGTATCCTTCTTCTTTCATAGTATATACTATGTTTTTTATGGCTTTTAGCTTAGATTCGTCGTTAAAATAGATAAGGGCATTTCTACAAAAAGCCAAATCAAAAACCTCTCTATAGGGTAAAAAGTGCTCATTTGTTATAAGATTTAGTGTTTTAAACTGTACATTTTTTTTGAGCACATCTTTTATCTCTATACAGCTTTCTTTTATGTTTACAAATTGTTGATATTCACTTGGAATATCAAAAAGCTCTCTTTTGGGGTATTTCCCTATTCTTGCTTTTTCCAAATATGTTTCGTTGATGTCAAAGCCCATTATTTGATAAGGTATCATGGCTTTTTCAAACATCATAGACAAAGCATAAACTTCTTCACCAGTAGCGCAAGCATAAGAAGCCACTCTTATAGGTCTTGATTTTATGGTAGGGACTATCTTATTCATAAAAATGTCAAGCTGTATTTTTTCTCTAAAAAACCTTGTTTCTGGTACAGTTATAATATTTAATAATTCTTTTGAGAGTTGTTTGTTTTTTAAAAGTTCTTCTACCTTTGATTTGAGGTCTTTCGCATTATTTTCGGCTTCTAAAAATGTACTTAGTTTTTTAGCTAAAAGCAAAAGTCTTTCGTTTGGATAATAATTTCCTGTAAGCTCGTATATCACTTTTCTTAGTTCTTCCATTGTTGTCTGATTTACCATAACTTTTTCTTCCAAAATATTATCTCCTCAAAGGATAGGTTTTGTTTTATGGCTTTTAAAAAAAGTGATTCTATATCGTTTAAATCTGCTGGTATCAAATCCGGCCTTTTCTTCAAAGTGAGCTTTATGCGTTCCCATAAACTCCAAAGCTCTATGAGTTTGTGATTGCCGGTTTTTAAAACCCAAGGAATTTTGTATCCTTCATAATCTTCTGGTCTTGTATATATGGGGTATCCGAGCCATCTATTCGAAAACGAGTCTTGGTTTATGCTTTCTTTGTCAGACAAAACCCCTTCTAAAAGCCTTGAAACCCCATCTATGATGCTAAGAGCCAAAATCTCCCCACCACTTAATATAAAATCTCCTAAAGATACTTCTAAGTCTACTATTGAATTTATTCTTTCATCCATACCTTCGTATCTACCGCATAATATTATAATATTTTTTTTATCTTTTAGCTGATAAAGTAAGTTTTGGTTCAATTTCTTACCCCAAGGCTCGCCTTTTATTACGAGGGGTTTCTCTTCTAATTTCGACAATATGTATTTATAAGCGTCAAAGATAGGCTCCGGCTTTAACACCATGCCTGGAAACCCACCGTAAGCTATATCGTCCACTTTTTCATGAAAATCTCTCGGATTTACGGTATTCACTTTTACAACACCTTTTTTTATGGCTTTTGATAACACGCCATAATTTGTATAGCATTCTATAATTTGTGGGAAGATGCTTATTACATAAAAATCAATCATCTTTTAGAGTTTTTTTAAAATCCTCATAGGCGTTTTTAAACCCAGCTATGATACCAAAAGCCAAAAACACGAAAAGAAAAAATGGAGATGTATTTTTATGAAATATATCAATAGCTACTTTGTCAAGAAAATACCCCACCAAAAGCCCCGCTATGACACCACCGATGATATTAAAAGCTACATTGAGAGCTTGGAAGTTTTTTAGGTTCATACTGGATAAGAGCCTAAGAATTTTATCATCTGGCTGTTTTTATCAATCTCTTTTATGGCATCTTTTACATGTTCATCCTCTATATGTCCTTCTATGTCTACATAAAATATGTAATCCCAAGCTCTTTTCTTGGAAGGCCTTGACTCTATCTTGGTGAGATTTATATTGTGTTTGTAAAATATCTCAAGGGCCTTGTATAGAGCACCAGCTTGGTTTTTCACTCCCATGATGATACTTGTCTTATCTTTTCCGGTTTTTTTCACCGGGTTTTTGCCTATGATTAGAAACCTTGTAAAGTTGTTTTTTTGGTCTTGGATATTCCTTGCCAATATATTTAGCCCATACACGTGAGAGGCTACCTCAGAAGCTATAGCGGCACTACCCGGTTCTTTTTGTGCTATTTCACAAGAGGCAGCTGTGCTTTTAGCTTCTAAAACTTCTGCAAAAGGCAAATGCTTTTCTAAATACTTCCTGCTTTGAGCCAATGCGTGTTTGTGTGAGTAAACTTTATTTATCTTGGCGATATCATTTTCTTGAGAGAGCAAAAACAAATTTATAGGTATTATAATCTCTCCCACTATTAAGAGCTCTGTGTCCATTAAAAGATCTATCGTATGATTTACAATACCCTCTATCGTATTTTCGATGGGTACCACTCCGTAATGGGCGTTTCCGGACTCTACAAGCTCAAAAACAGCTGGAATAGAATCACAAGCTATATATTCTGATGAGAGTCCAAAGTGGGTGATGGCTGCTTGGTGAGTAAATGTGGCTTTTGGACCGAAGTAGGCAACTTTTACAGCCCCTTCCAATGAAGACATAGCGGATATTATTTCTTTATATATTATTTCTAAGGCTTCTTTTGGGAAAAGCCCATATTTTTCGTTTTCTTCTAAAATATTTGAGAAGACTTCTTTTTCTCTTTGGAAGTTCCTTACTTGCAAATTATTTTTTTTCTTAAATTCTCCTATGTTCTTTACTACTTTAGCTCTTTTATTTAGAAGCTTCACTATATCTTTGTCTATGTTATCTATATCTCTACGAAGCTCTTCCAGCTCTTTTATCATTCTATCTCAATTTTTTTTGCCTTTCGTTTGGTTTCTTGTTTTGGCTCCGTTTGCTTTTCCAACTTTTGCACCTTGTAGTCTATTATAGTTTTCAGAGCCTTCCAGAAGGCCATCTCCGATATTTTCATCTGTCTTAGCACTTCCTCTCTTACTTCTTTCGGTGGTAAGAATGCGCTAAAAAGCACTTTAATGGCCTCTTCTCTGGCTATTTGAGCTTCATCTTCAAAGCTTTCCACTTCCAACTTTTCCTTTTTTTCCATAATAATAAATTATAAACCTTAAGCTTTTTATTTGCAATGCTAAAATTGTGCTATACTAATAGACATATGAAATTAAGATACATACATTTTATAAAATATAGGTATTACTCTTATGTGATTTCGATAATCCTTATAATTTTGTCCGCTGCAAGTCTTTATACCAGAGGGCTTAACTTGGGGCTTGATTTTACTGGCGGGACTATGATGGAAGTGAAATTTCAAAAGTCAGCCACCGTTCAAGATGTAGATAAAGCTCTTAATAAAGTAAACATAAACGATGCAGTGGTTCAGCGCACAAGCACTGGTGATATTATTGTCAAGATTAGAACGGGAGAAAAACCTTCTCTTGTAACAAATGCCTTAAGTTCTATAGGTAGTTTCCAGCTTTTACAAAGAGAAGATATAGGTTCGGTGGTGAGTGGAGAGCTAAGGACAAAAGCTGTATGGGCTATATTGACTGCTTTAGCTGGAATACTTATATATCTTACCTTTAGATACGAGTTTTTGTTCGCATTGGGTGGTATACTGGCTTTGGCTCACGATGTTTTTATAGTGATAGGGGCTTATTCTTGGACTTATAAAGAAGTCAGCCTTGATGTGCTTGCTTCTATACTTGTGGTGGCTGGATACTCTATCACAGACACTGTAGTGGTATTTGATAGAATAAGAGAGAATTTGAAGTTGAGAAAGGGGATGGATTTGGCTGAGATAATAAATTTATCTGTAAACCAAAACTTAATAAGAACCATCATGACATCCTCTACTGTGTTTTTGTCCTCGTTGGGCCTTTATTTATTTGGCGGGACTGTTTTATCTGACATATCTTTTGCGTTTTTGATCGGTGTAATAGTGGGTACTCTTTCTTCTATATTTGTGGCATCGGCATTGGTTCTTGATATTAAAAGCCTTATACAAAAATTTAAAAAATCGAAACCTGCTTAATCATTGCAAATATTTTAAAAAATCCTATCTTATAAGCATATTAAAGCAAAGGAGTGGTTGCTATGGGTAAAAAGTTTAACGCTCATGACAAGTTTATATTTATATTAACACCTACGGTGGTTATAATAGTGATAGCTATTTTTATCATGATACAAAACTATGTAGCGAAACATGGTTAAGTTTTTATAAATATTTTATATATAAGAGAAGCTAATACATCTATAAGATATAATTATTTCCTTATATTATTAAAAGATATATTATAATTAAGTATTATCTAACTTAATTAGGAGGTATTATGGCAAAAAGGATAGTCATCGTAGGCGGTGGTGTAGGCGGCGTGTCTACAGCCTATAATTTAAGGAAATTAGACTCTAATCTTGATATCAAAGTAGTGTCAGGAAGACCTCACTTCGGTTTTACCCCAGCTTTTCCGCATTTGGCTATAGGTTGGCGTAAGTTTGGAGATATATCTACACCGCTTACTCCAGTGCTAAAGAAAAAAAATATTGATTTTATCAATGAAGATGCAGCTACTATAGACCCAGATGCCAACAAGGTGACATTGAAAAGCGGTAAAATTTTAGAATACGATTATCTTGTGATAGCTACTGGTCCTAAGCTTGTATTTACAGAAGGTCAAGAAGAAAATGGACACTCTGTTTGTACTGTGGATCATGCCCTTGAACTAAACAAGGCTTTGGAAAAGTTTTTTGAAAAACCAGGACCTGTAGTAATAGGAGCAAAACCGGGTACAAGTTGTTTTGGACCTGGATATGAATTTGCTTTTATGCTAAATTATGAGGCTAGAAAAAGACATTTAAGACACAAATTCCCAATAAATTATATAACTTCTGAACCTTTTTTAGGACATCTTGGCCTTGGTGGAGTTGGTAGCTCAAAAAGAGTTATGGAAGACCTTATGGCAGAGAGGGATATAAGACCGGTGGTTAATGTCAAAACGAAAAAGGTAAACAAAAACTCTGTGGTTTATGAAGATTTAAATGGAAAAGAGTACGAAGTAGAATCTACTTTTACAATGTTAATGCCAAGTTTTATGGGTACAGACGTGGTGGCAAGTGCAGGTGAGAAAGTGTCAAACCCAGCGAATAAAATGGTGATAGTGGACA
>CAZDZN010000066.1:0-8150 GCA_964509905.1 uncultured Aquificaceae bacterium | reverse complement strand
AAGGATTTAGGTTATGCAACAGCAGGTACCAATGTAGCTCAACCAGAAGCTCAAGGTTGGTATGTTCAAACACAACTTTTATACGATAGAATGGTGGGTATAGGCAAACCCGCCCTCGTATTAAGATATGAAGACGACGAAAACAAAAACTATTACAGTGTAAATAATAACTTTGTCACCGGTAGAATATCCATGACAGATATATTTGTTAACTATTATATAGACGGTCTTAATGCTAATCTCTCTTTAGGTGCTCAAATTGTATCTCCAAATTCTGACCTTAAAAATGCTACTGCTAATGGTAATGACCAACTTAAGACTTTTACAGACTATACGCTTGCTTTAAGAACAGTGTTTTAATAAACACTATACTTGGAGGAGGATGGACTTAGGGAGTGCTCTTCTTCATGGCTTTGTCTTATCCCGGGATCTCCCGGGGGATTTTATATGTTTGTTTATAGATACAAGAGTTTAGGAGCTTTTATATACACTAAGGCAGGAAAGATAAACTATATAAAACTATTCATATCAGAGGAAGCAGAAAATATATCCTCTGAAATAAAGTTTGTTTTTGATGAGTATTTTATAAACAAGAAAGACATAGAGTATGCTGATATATTTGAGATGCCAAAAAGATATAAAGATGTATATAAATTTTTGAAAGAAAATGTGGGATTTGGTAATGTGATATCTTACAAAGGACTTGGGGATGCATTGAAATATCATCAAAGGGCTATTGCGGTGGCTATGAAGTTAAATCCACTTCCTATATTTATACCTTGTCATAGGGTGGTGTTTAAAGGCTTTTATAAAGATAAAAAATACATAGGAGGCTACAACGGTGGGACTCATATAAAAGAGTTTTTGTTAAGACACGAAAATGTGTTGTAAATATATAAAATCTCTTCTATAGAAATTTCTTCGGCTCTTTTTGAAGCGTATATTTCATCTATGAGGATTTTTTGTTTTAGCATTTTGCGTCTATTGGAATATATTTTTTTTAGAAAAGCCTTATACTGGTCTTTGTCAAGATTTGGAGTTTGGGGCTTTTTGTCAAATACCACCACACCAGATACCACTTTTGGTACTGGATAGAAGAATCTTCCAGGTACACTAAAAGCATATCTTATATCAAAGTAGGTGTTTGCATAAGCCCAGAGCCATGATTTATCTTTTGAATTTGAAACAAGCCTCTCACATACTTCTTTTTGAAGCATAAACACCATCTTGGAGATATGCTCGTGTTGGTCTATAAAGTTTATAAGTATATTAGCATACATATTGTAGGGAAGATTCCCTATGATTTTAAGGTTGTTTTTCTCTAATATTAGTTTTGACGCATCTTGGTTTAGAATAATGATATCTTTGTATTTTTCTTTTAAAAGCTCAAAGACTTCTTTATCAAACTCCACCAGTGTAAGGGTTTTTCTTTGTTTTTGATATAAAAACTCAGTAAGAGCTCCAAAGCCTGGGCCTATTTCTATGATGTTATCATCTTGGCTCATAATAAGGAGCTCTACGATGTTTTTGGCGATATCTTTGGATTTTAAAAAATTCTGCCCAAAAGATTTCTTAGGTTTTAACATTAAATATTTTGCATAGGTAATCAAAAGGCTCTTTAAATAGGTTGTGCTCTTGGTGCTTATTGTACTTAACTATTATCTCCAAAGATTTTTTGATAAGCTCATGAGGTTTGAAGTCTTTTGAAATGAGGTTTATAGATTGCATACCGTTTATGGTATGAATAATATCTTCTGTAATACCTTCCATCACCATGTCAAACTTGTTTTCTTGATAAAATAGGCTTCTTTGCATGTTGCTTTGTAAACTCTTAGATAGAACTATTATTCTTAACCAAGTTTTGATGGTGTTATCCCATTGGTCTTTTGGTAGGTTTTGAAGCTCTACGGTGATGTATCCTATAAGATATTTAGCCACATAATCAGAAGCTGTCCTCTCGCTTATAAAATCGCTCGAAGTAAAATTTACATTATCTATTTTTATTAAATCTGATAAATTTTTTTTCACGACAATTTAATTGCCCCCCAATGATTGGGGGCTTTGTAGTATTAGCCTAATTTCTTTAGTTCTTTAGACGGTCTCCACACCGCTGTGGTTCTGGCTGGTATCTGTATCTCCTGACCAGTTTTTGGATTTCTACCTGTTCTGGCTTTTCGCGTGCTAACGGTGAATGTGCCAAATCCAGGCATCGTGGTTCGCTCTTTCTTCTTAAGGCTTTCTGCCAATGCGGAAAATACAGCGTTCACGCATTTTTCGGCCTTTGCCTTTGTTATGTCTGCTTGCTGAGCCACATAGCTAACTAACTCCGTTTTTGTCATGGCAAACCTCCTTACATATTCTAGGTAAAGATTATTATATCACTAAAAATTCATCTGTCAAGTTAATTATAAAAATCTAATATGGATTTTGACAAATACATTTTTGTGTAAATAGCACATGATATAAAGCATAGTTGCGAAAGACAAAATTCCCTATAATAAGCATATGGCATTAACTTTAGAAGATTATGAAAAGTTAGAAGAAGCCTTTGGCAAAGAAAAAGCAAAGATTATTATACCTATTATAGAGAAAGTTGTAAAAGAAAAAGTAGAAGAAAAAGAACAAGAGATAAAAGCTCAAATAAAAGATGATTCGAGAAATGAGCTTCTCACAAAAACAGAGTTTTATTCAGAAATTAAAAGATTGGACGAAAAGATAGATTCTAAATTCAACATGTTAGAAAAGCTGGTGCTTCTTATCCTCGGAGGATTGGTGGTACCGCTCATACTACTTATTTTAAAGGACTTTTTTGTCAGATAGCTTTTAAATCCATGCTCATGTTGAGCCATTTTGAAGAATGTATGATAGCACCTGAGGATATGAAATCTGGCTTTGTTTTAGCGTATTCTTCTATGTTGTGCTGATTTATTTCACCGGAGATTTCTATTTTTATATGTTTTGAGCTATCTCTTATAATATCTATGGCTTTTTTAGCGTCAGTAGGAGAAAAATTATCTAAAAGTATTATATCAATAGGAAGAGTTAGAGCTTCTTTTATCTGCTCAAAGTTTTCTACTTCTAACTCTATCTTATAAGCCATAGATAGATGTTCCATTATCTTGTTTACAGCGTTTGATATAGATCCGTAGGCTTTTATATGATTGTCTTTTATGAGCACCATATCGTAAAGGGCAAACCGGTGATTTGTACCAGAGCCCATCCTTACTGCGTATTTTTCAAAAAATCTGTATCCTGGTGTCGTTTTTCTGGTATCTAAAAGCTTTACTTCGTAATTGCTAATTATATCTCCCATGTGTTTAGTTTGAGTAGCAATTCCAGACAAAGATTGTAATATGTTTAGAGATACTCTTTCTCCCATAAGAAGACTTTTCGCTGATCCTATCGCTTCTAAAATCACATCTCCTTTTTTTGTGTATTCTCCGTCTTGGGCTTTTAATATAACATTTGATATCCCCAAAAGCTCAAAAACTCTCTTGGCAAAAACACCACCTGCTAAAACCCCGTCTTCTTTGGTTTTTATAACCCCTTTTAAAACAAGGCTGGAGAGCAAAGCCTCCGATGTGATGTCTTCCCAAGAGATATCTTCTTCTAAAAAGCTTTTTAGAGCCTCATCTATCTTTAACCAATTCATGACTTGGCATAACTATGAAGTCCTGGGAAATACAAGTTTATGGCAAAAAAGCATATGAGAATAGCTATAAAACCAATTACTACCATCCAAGCTACTTTTGGACCTTTCCAGCCCATCATGTAGCGCGAATGAAGATAAGCTCCAAAGAAAAGGAGCACGATAAGAGCCCATACCTCTTTTGGATCCCAAGACCAGTATCCACCCCAAGCTTCATCTGCCCAAGCTGCTCCAAGGATTATAGAGGCAGTCCAGATTGGAAATACTATAGCTATGGATTTATAGGCTATCTCATCCAGTACATCTTCCGGTGGGAATTTTGATTTTATGGACTCTGGAGCATAGTATTTTATAAGATAAAACACCGCTGCGGCAAACCCTACCGTAAATCCGGCATATCCTAAAAATGCTGTCAAAACATGTATATAAAGCCAGTAGCTTCTCAAAGAGGGCATGAGAGGTTCTATGTTTGGGTCAGCTTTTAGCATGGCAAATAGGTATATTCCGCTTATAAAAAGTGATACCACGCTACCCATCAGCTTATATCCGTATTTTTGCTCTATAAAAAGATACACTATTCCTACTATGAAAGACCAAAAAGTTAAAGCCTCAAAAAGGTCTGTCCAAGGTGGATGAAAAAGCCCTACCTTGTAGCTATCGAGCATCCTTGCTATCATAGCTGAGAGGTTTAGCATCACAGATATACCCAAACTTCCAGTGGCTAACTTTGAAAACAAAGAATTTCTTAATATCGTATATGTAAAATATACAAAGAACGATATTGCATATCCAAAAAACGCTATCTTATAAAGGAGTAGATTGTTTAACCCAGATAGTCCAATAGCACTGGATAAGCCAACGCCTGCCAAAGCATACCATACATAGGATGGTATATGAAACGAAGAGGAAGACTCTATTTTAAGCTCTCTCATAAAGCATCTCCTTGAAAGTTGATAAAAGTTATTTTAAGATACTTTGGTGAAGTTTTCATGAGTTTCTATGAAGGCTTTTACCTCTTGTATTATCCAGTCTGGTGTGGAAGCCCCGGCGCTTATACCTACTTTTTCAGCATTTTCAAACCAAGATATATCTATTTCGTTCTTTGTCTCTATGTGATATGACTTTGGATTTAGGGATTTGCTTATCTCGTAAAGCCTTTTGGTATTGCCACTGTTTTTACCTCCTATTATGATCATTACATCCACTACCATAGCCAGTTCGTATATATCCGATTGTCTTTCATTGGTGGCATTGCAGATGGTGTTTATAACTTTTAAGTCTTTGGCTTTTCTTAAAAGCTTTAAAACTACACTTTCAAAAAATGCTTCGTTTTGAGTAGTTTGAGCCACTACACCTATTTTAGAAACATCAATATCATCTATTTCTTTTATAGAATCTATCACTATATAGTTTCCTTTTACAGATTCTAAATATCCTACAGTACCCTTTATCTCAGGGTGCTCTTTTTCTCCTACTATCACCACAAAATACCCTTCTTTGGCAAGACTTACCACGGCTTCATGCACCGCTTTCACATAAGGACATGTGGCATCCACCACGCTTTTGAAGTTTTCTTTTAAAAATCTCTCCACATTTGGAGCTATGCCGTGAGATCTTATGATAACAGAAGAGCTTTTGTCTATGTTTAAATCATTTGTAGGTTTTATACCCATAGAGGATAATCTATTTACCTCTTGAGGATTATGAATAAGAGGTCCCAAGCTATAAACTTGACTATGCTCTTTTGAAGATCTTTCGGCAAGTGTGATAGCGCGCTTTACCCCATAACAAAATCCTGCGTTTTGGGCTACGATAACTTTTGGCATAGATAAAGATTATTACAAAAATGGCATTTTTCCATGAATTTGCTCACCCCAGATTTTCTTTTAATTGGTCTAAATTAGATGCTTTATCTAAAATTTGACAAAATAAAAAAATATATTATATTTTATGTTAATTAGATTGAGACAATTCGGATTTAAGTCTACAAATAGCGCGGGTATATTGGTGGTGCCTAAAGCTCGTTAATTAATATAAGGCTTGCTTAAGGAGGATGGTGCAATGATGAACGAAATGGGGCATGGATATATGGGGTTTTGGTGGTTTTTGGTAACTATCTTTTTAATAACAGGCATAGCAGCTTTTATAAAATATCTCTTAAAGTAGAGGTATGACAATGAATTATCGAGACGAGCATAACCATAGTGAAGAACACGAGATAGATCATTCTAAAGAATATCACGAACATACAAATAATATGGAATACAATTCTAAACATGATAAACATATAGGACATACCCATCATATAGAAGATTTTAAAAGGAGATTTTTTATATCGGTATTTCTTACTATACCAGTCCTAATTTTTTCTGCAACTATTCAGCAATGGTTTGGTTTCAAAATCACCGTTCCTTCTCAAAGATGGATAATTCTTGCTATCTCAACACTTATTTACTTTTATGGTGGTTATCCATTTTTAAAGGGACTTATCAATGAAGTTAAAAAAAGACAACCTGGAATGATGACTTTAATCGGGACAGCTATATCTGTAGCATTTTTTTATTCTGCATTTGTAGCACTTTCAGGATTTGGTAAAGATTTTTTCTGGGAACTTGTAACATTAATTGATATAATGCTTCTTGGACATTGGATTGAAGCAAAAAGTATTCTTGGAGCATCGAGAGCTCTTGAAGAGCTTGTAAAAATAATGCCAACAACAGCTCATTCAATAAAAGGGGACGAAATCATAGATGTCCCAGTTTCAAGCTTAAAGCAAGAAGATATTGTTCTAATTAAGCCAGGAGAAAAAATTCCATCTGATGGTATGGTGATTGAAGGAGAGAGCTTTGTAAATGAAGCGTTGTTGACGGGAGAATCAAAACCAACGCACAAAAAGAATGGTGATAAAGTTATTGGTGGTGCAATAAATGGAGATGGGGTATTGAAAGTAAAAATTGAAAAGATAGGAGAAGAAACTTACCTATCTCAGGTTATAAGACTTGTTAAACAAGCTCAAGAAAGTAAATCAAAAACGCAGGATTTAGCAAATAGGGCAGCAGCTTCGCTTTTTTATACTGCGATAACAGTAGGGGCAATAACTTATATTTACTGGTTTTTAAATGGTATGCCAGCTTTTGCTATTGAAAGGGCAGTTACAGTTTTAGTTATAGCCTGCCCTCATGCATTAGGGCTTGCAGTACCATTAGTTGTAGCCCTTTCGACAACTATCACAGCGAAGAATGGAATATTGATAAGAGATAGGAGAGCTTTTGAACAGACAAAAGATTTAACAGCTGTAATGTATGATAAGACAGGAACTCTTACAGAAGGTAAATTTGGGGTTGTTGATTTTGTTGCTTTTATTGAAGAAAATGAACTTTTAAAGCTTGCCGCATCAGTAGAAAAAAACTCAGAGCATATAATAGCAAAAGCTATAGCGAATTTTGCAAAGGAAAATGGAATTAAAACTGAAAAGGTAGAAAATTATAAGACAATCCCAGGGAAAGGTGCTTATGCAGTTGTAGAGGGTAAAGAAGTATATGTAGGGAGTCCAAACTTACTAAAAGAGTTAAATATAAAAGTAAATGATGAAAAAATCAAAAGACTTCAAGAAGAAGGAAATACAGTGATTTTTGTAGTTGTAGATATGAATCTTGTAGGTGCTTTCGCCCTTGCAGATAAAATAAAACCCGATAGTTTTGAAGCAGTAAAACGATTAAAAGATATGGGTGTTAAGGTCTATATACTTACAGGAGATGCAGAGACGGTTGCTAAAACGATTGCACAAAAGCTTGGAGTTGATGATTATTTTGCACAAGTCTTACCTCATGAAAAGGCAGAAAAAGTAAGATATCTTCAAGGTGAGAGTTATAAAGTGGGTATGATAGGAGATGGAATAAATGATGCGCCAGCTCTTGCTACAGCAGATGTTGGCATGGCTATAGGAGCAGGGACAGATGTAGCCATAGAAAGCGCAGATATCGTACTTGTAAAAAGCAATCCTGCAGATGTTGCAATAGTTATCGAACTTTCAAAAGTTACGTATTCAAAGATGGTTCAGAATTTATGGTGGGCTGCAGGATACAACATCATTGCAATTCCTCTCGCAGCAGGAATTTTATATGATTACGGGATAGTGATACAACCAGCGGTAGGTGCTATTTTAATGTCTTTAAGCACCATCATTGTTGCTATAAATAGCCAAACATTGAGGAGAGTTAATAAATAAAACTCAACTTTTCAATTCAAATATGACATAAAAAAGCTTCCTGTGGACAAGTATACCACGCTAACAAATATGCCACGCTATCATAATTTTTTGAAAACACCACATGAGGCTACCAATGAGCTATGAAGATTTTATCATAAGTGTGTTTGTTATAGTGAGTGATTTGCTAAAAGCCATTGGTCATAAACACAAAACGAACAAACCAAAATTTTCAGACGACAAGTCTGCCACGATTACAAGTCTGCCACGATTACAAGTCTGCCACGATTACAA
>CAZDZN010000065.1:0-8284 GCA_964509905.1 uncultured Aquificaceae bacterium | reverse complement strand
TGTTAAATTTGCCAACAAAGACGTACCGATGGGTATAGTGCTAAACTCAAAATCCCAATACGTTTTCAAACTAAAAACCGAAGCTAAAACCTTAGATCAGATAGCTCATATATACATAACCCCAAACATAATGCTAAAAGATATCGCCACTGTAAGATATGCCATCCAAGACCCAAGGTCTTTGTATAGGGCAAACGGACATCAAGCGATAGCCCTTGGGATAGAACGTCCTTATGGGGGAGCTGCACTTACCACTATAGACGCCGTCAATAAGCTTTTACCAAAATTAAAAAATGAATTCCCACAGCTAAACATACAAGTGGCGGATACCCAACAAAGACTTATAGAACTTTCCAACGAAAACATGTTTGAAGCCCTGAGAGACGCTATCATCTTTACATCACTCGTGATATTTATATTTTTAGCAGACCTCAGGATGACCTTGATATCCGCTATGTCTATACCTTTTGTTTACGCTGCCACCATAGGGATTATGTGGATATTAGGTATTGAGTTTAACCTTATTACGCTTACAGCCATCATATTAGCCCTTGGTATGCTAGTGGATGATGCGATAGTAATTCTTGAAAACATAGAAAGACATTATGTGGAGTTAAAAGAAAATCCATTGCAAGCGGCTATAAACGGCACAAAAGAAGTGATGCTTGTGGTGTTTGCCGGTACTTTATCCACATCAATTGTATTGTTACCTTTATTGTTTGTGGGAAGCTACCCAGAGCGTATATTTAGACCACTCGCTGGCACTCTTATCATAGCAGTATTGGTCTCTTATATAGTATCTATTACTTTTATACCAATTGTAAGTATGAGATTTTTAAAGCATGAAACCAAAAAGGCAAAATTCGAAGAGGTTATAAACAATATCGTAGAAAAGATATTAAACCCTCTTAAAAGCTTCTATACTTCCTGGAACATGCTCATGATAAACAACAAAATAGCCATGAGAGTTTTTATGGTTTTAGCGATTTTACTATTTATAGTATCTTTAAGAGATATAATGCCACTTGAAGGAAGAGATCTCATGCCTCCTATGGATACAGGTATTGCCATAGGTAAAATAACATTTTATCCAAACACATCAATTTACAAGGTAAACGACGATGTTAAAAAGATAGAAAAATACATATATAGTTTAAAATCCGAAGGAAGACCAGTGACAGAGACTATATCCACCGCCATAGGCACAGAGCCTGGGGTTTTTACCGTGGGAGGAGGCACTCCTTACCAAGTGAGTATGACAATTCACTTTGTAAATAGGTTTAAGCGTAGCAAAACCCTTTGGGATTTAGAGCATGAAATAAGAGAATATATTCACACACTTCCAGATGTCCAATATGCAAATGTTTACGATTACGGGGCTACCGCGGTATCTTCTATAAGTGCAAACTTTGATACTACTCTGTTTAGTCCATCTTTGGAAGATTTAAACAAAGCTGGTGACGAAGTGCTAAAAGCTGTAAAACACACTAAAGGTCTCAAATCTTATTCACGCTCTTGGACGATGGATGCGTTAGAATACGATTTTAAAATAGACAAACAAAAATGCACTTTTTATCATACTACACCTTTTGCGGTAGCTTCCCAAGTGGCTGAAGGGCTAAGCGGTGTAGTATCCTCTGTATTCACAGTTCCAAATCAGACTGGATACCTTATAAGAGTGATATCTTATAAAACCGATAGAGATAAGATAGATAAATTTAAATCTTACCCCATTAAAACACCCCTGGGTTTTATCCCCTTAGAGGCTTTTGGAAAATTTATAATAAGCCATCAACCTACTCTTATCACAAGACAAGCTATGGAATACACCCTTGATATATATGGTTATAGAGCCAAATATCCCATCACCCATATAATGGATAGTTTTAATAGGGAGATGAAAAAACTACACATAAAACTTCCACCAGATGTAAAGATGGAACAAACTGGGGATATCTCAATGATGACAGAGGCTATGGGACGCATGGCAAAAGCCATAGGAATAGGGATAGTGCTTCTTTACCTTGTGCTTGTGCCTACTTTTAGCTCTTGGCGTTCACCTTTAGCTATCATCTTAGCTATACCTCTTGGAGCCATAGGTGGTGCTTGGGCGCTTTTGATAATGAATAAGCATGGGTCTTTACCAGCTATCATGGGTTTTGTGCTTTTAGGAAGTATTATCGTTAAAAACTCGATACTTTTGATAGACTTTATCCAAGAGAGGGAAAAAGAAGGCATGAGTTTAAAAGACGCCATAAAAGAAAGTATAAGACTTCGTACTAGACCAGTGCTTATGACCGCTTTTGGGACAGCGGTGGGCATGATTCCCATAGCTCTTGAATGGGCGATAGGTCTTGAAAGACTCGCTCCGTTGGCCGCGGTTGCCATAGGCGGTCTCATAGCAGGTACATTTTTAAGTCTTGTGTATGTTCCTACGTTTTATTATCTTTTAGCTAACAAAGAGGGTAAAAATGAAACCTAAGATACCTCTTATATTAAATATACTATTTTGTCTTCTGGCGTTTTTCGAGGCTATTAATAAAAATATAAGAGAAAGAGTGTTTGATTATATACATGTTGTGGATTATTACGCTGGATATATATTTTTAGGGCTTTACTTTATACCTATTTTGATTATTTTTATAAATTTAAAAGCCAAAAAACCAAATATGGGAATTTTGTTTGGAGTAGCTGGGCTTATTATGAGTTTATTTATATCTATTGAAAAAGCAGATAGCCTTGGGAATTTTATCGTGAGATATCATCCATACATCTACGTACTTCCAATATTTATAATATCCATTAGTTTAAAAGCTTTTAACAAAAAATTTGCTATCGCAGGTATCATTATAACCTTTATATATACAGGGCTTTTGATAAAATATCTTGGGTATCCACATCATATAAACATAGGTTTTAATTTTTATACAAAATTATCTGTTTTATATATTCTTATAATCCTAACAGAAGCTATATATATGAAAACTTATACAAAAGCAATGAAACTCAATGCAAGATAAGATATACTTTCTTATAAAGTATACGATAGCCATATTTGCTATACTAAATCCTTTTGCAGCTATGCCAGTGCTTATAAGCCTCACAAACAAGTACTCTAAAAGTGATAGATTTTATGTGATAAGGACATCTTCAATGTATGCTGGATTTATACTCATATTCTTTTTGTTCTTTGGAGATATACTCTTTGAGATATTTGGTATAAGCCTCGGAGCTTTTCAAATAGGAGGAGGTATTATACTGATTTTTATATCTATACACATGATATTTGGTCAGCCTCACAAAGAGCGGATATCCCAAGAAGATATAGAGCAGGCCCAAGAAAAAGAAAATATAGCTTTGGTTCCTCTGGCTACGCCTCTTTTGGCAGGACCCGGTGCTATAAGCACTGTAATAACGATGATATCTTCCAACAATAGCATATCCGCACATATATCTTTTTTGGTAGCCATAATAATTGCTTGTTTAGGCGTGTTTTTTGTTTTTATATGGTCAGAGCAAATAATGAGGATGCTTGGCAAAACCGTGGTAAATATAATATCAAGACTTATGGGTATATTGTTGATGGCTCTATCGATACAATTTATAATAAATGGTGTAAAGACTTCTTTTCCAATTTTAGTTGGCAAATTGTGATCTCGCATATGCTATAATAATTTATATGAGGAAGAAGATATCATCACTGGAAAAGGTTCAGTATGCGAACATATTGTCTATAATAATATTTGCAATATCTCTTATAGTGGAGATATATCAGTATGGTTTGTTTGATGTAGCGAGAGTGCTGAATATATTTAATTTTTTGGCAGCATGGTTCATATTTGTAAACATAAGAAAAGTGCAGAGATTCATAAAAGATGCCTCAGGTGTGCTTAAGCTTGCTGCCGATGGGAATTTAGAAAATAGGGTTCAAGTGGATGATGTTGGAGAACTCGAGCTTCTCAAAGAAAGTGTAAACAATCTTTTAAATCAGATAGATAGTTTTGTAGAAGATGTTACCAATATAGTAAGAGCCGCTTCCAGCAAAAATACAAATGTAAGTATTGATGAGTCTATGTTTAAAGGTAAATTTTCAGAAGTAGCTAAAGGTTTCAAAGAGCTTTTAAATCTCATAGAAGAAAATGAAAAATTTGTGGAGCGCGTTGAATTTTCCCAAGAGCTTTCAAAAATAGGTGGTGGCATATCTTCAAATTTAGAGATTATAAAAGAAGACATAGATAGTATCACCAAAAAACTTTCTATAATAGAAGATCAAAGCAAGCAAACCTCAGGGCTTTCAAAAAGAGCTACTGAAGAGGTAGAAAAAATGGTGTCTGATTTAGATAAGATAATATCGGAAATAAGGAAATCTAGTGATTCTGTGAGATCTCTCATATCAAAAACCGAAAACATAACAAAGATATTAAATACGATAAGAGAGATATCAGATCAAACCAACATGTTGTCTTTGAATGCTGCCATTGAAGCTGCTCGTGCTGGTGAACAAGGAAGGGGTTTTGCTGTAGTGGCGGACGAAGTAAGGAAGCTTTCGGTAAAAACTCAAAAAGCCACAGATGATATAGCAAAAGTTATCTCAGAATTAAACAATTATACAAATAAAGTCAGCAAAGAGATAGGTGATATGGTAGATGCTGCAGAAGAGTCTACGAAGTCTATACAAAACTTAAAATCTGTGATAACCAACTTTGATAAATCTGCTGAATACAATTTGGAGCTTGTCCAATATATATATGATATATCTCAAATTACTTATCATAAGATAGATCATATTATTTATAAACACAAAACATTCTTATCTGCTTATAGAAATGAACTTTCTTTTGAATACAAGGATGAAAACCATTGTGAATGTGGCGTATGGTACAACTCCGAGAAAGCAAATAGATTTAAAAAGTACGAAGAATATTTTGAAATAGGAAAGCTTCACAAAGATTTTCATAATAACATGGAACTTCTCATAGGTAACTTAACTGCAAGAAAAGATTTATTTGAGTACAAAGATGATACCATACGAGAACTATATAAAATAGAAGATATCAGCAAGAATATATTTGGAAAGCTACATGAAATGATAGATAAAGAAGAAAAAGCTACTCTTCTAAAAGAACATGTTTAATAGCTTTTTAGAAAAAAATGTATTATATTATTATATTGTATGCATTTGACAGAAGAGCAATTGGAAGAGCTTAAAAGTATTCTATTGGCACAGAAAAAAGCTATATTAGAGCGACTTGAAAGTTCCATAGAGAATGTGGAGGACGTGGTATTCTCTGGGGGAGATGAATTAGATAGGGGTGGTCTTGAAGGGTCGAGACTTTTGAGATATAGGACTACGGATAGAGAAACGAAGCTTCTTAAAAAGATAGAATGTACATTGTTAAAGATAGAAAATGGCACATATGGTTATTGTGAAGTATGTGGGGCTGAGATACCTTACGAAAGACTAAAAGCCAGACCTGTTACCAGCATGTGTATAAGATGTAAAGAGTTAGAAGAGGAGAACGAAGATGGATAATTGGATGTTTCCAAGAATAAGTAATTTACCTCCTTATGTTTTTGCTGTGGTAAATGATTTGAAAACAAAAATGAGGAAAAATAACGAGGATGTAATAGATCTCGGAATGGGAAATCCGGACCTACCTCCAAGCGGTGAGGTGATAGAGAAACTTTGTGATACAGCGAGAAAATCAGATGTGCATGGGTATTCTGCTTCAAAGGGAATAGCGGGGCTTAGAAGAGCTATAGCCAATTTTTATAAAAAAAGATACGATGTGGATTTGGATAAAGATAAAGAAGTGGTCATGACGATGGGTGCAAAAGAAGGTTATTCACACCTTATGCTTGCTATGATTTCTCCAGGGGATAGTATAGTGGTAAGCAACCCCGCATACCCAATTCATTATTATGCGCCTATTATATCAGGCGGAAGTGTTTTGAGTATAAATATAGAAGACCCAGAATCTGAAAATTTTGAGAATGAGTATTTGGAGAAACTTTATAATCTTGTGAAAAACAGCCTAAAAAAACCTACAGCTATCGTACTTAGCTTTCCACACAATCCTACCACAGCCACCGTAAGTATTGAGTTTTTCAAAGAAGTTGTAAATTTTGCCAAATCAAAAGAAATATGGCTCATACACGATTTTGCTTACGCCGATTTAGGTTTTGATGGATATACACCTCCTTCTATACTGCAAGTAGATGGAGCAAAGGATATAGCGGTAGAGCTCTATTCTATGTCTAAAGGGTTTTCTATGGCTGGTTGGCGTGTAGCTTTTATGGTAGGAAATGAAATACTTGTAAAAAATCTCACTCATCTTAAAAGCTACTTAGACTACGGACTTTTTACGCCTATTCAAGTAGCTTCCATAAAAGCATTGGATGGGGATTATTCTTTTGTAGAAAAGAATAGAGATGTTTATAGGAAAAGGAGGGATACACTTGTAAGTGGTTTAAACGATATAGGCTGGCATGTTAAAGCTCCAAGAGCTGGCATGTTTGTATGGGCTAAGATCCCTTCCGCATTAAATATGAATTCTTTAGATTTTTCTATGATGCTTTTAAAAGAGGCGAAGGTGGCCGTATCTCCAGGTGTTGGATTTGGTGAGATGGGAGAAGGATATGTAAGATTCGCCCTCGTAGAAAATGAGAAACGCATAAAACAAGCTGTTAAAAACATGAAGAAACTTTTAGCAAATCAGTTAAAATTAAGCGCCTAAGGAGGTATGTATGGTCGTAAACACTGTTAAGAATCTAAAACAAGGTGATGTTAAGATTTTTCTTATCGAAGAGGCATCTTTAGAGCTTTTAGAAAAAAATCTTAAAGATTTTAAAAGCTTAAAAACTATTGTAGAAAAAACTTTTGGGATAGAAAATTTCAAAGGCAAAAAGGGAAATATGGTTAAAATAATAGACCCTCTAATATATATATTTTCGTTGGGGGAGCGTGAAAAGATAACAGAAGATACATACAGAGAAATCTCGGCAAAGGCCAGTGCAAAACTAAAAAAGGACAAAATATCAAAAACAACGCTTATAGCAAATCCAAAATACTCAAAAGCTATTACTGAAGGACTTGTATTGGGAGGCTACGATTTTGATAAATATAGAACGAAAGATAAAGAAGAGAAGTTTGAAATTGAGGCTGTAAATATATTGAAAGGTGATCCAGAGGATATAGAGCTTGGAAATATCATAGCCGATTCTCAAATATTTTCAAGGAACTTGGTAAACGAGCCAGGATGTGTGATAAACCCTATTACTTTAGCTGAGATTGCAAAAAAAGAATGTGAAAAAGTAGGACTAAAGGTAAACGTATACGATGAGAAGTGGATTCAAGAGCAAAATATGAACGGACTTTGGATGGTGGGAAAAGGTTCTGAGACTCCACCAAGGTTTATACACATAATATATAAGCCTAAAGGAGCTAAGAAAGATATCAAAAAGATAGCTATAGTAGGCAAAGGTCTTACTTTTGATAGCGGCGGTCTTAATATAAAAACTGGTGATTACATGAGAACGATGAAGCTCGATAAATCTGGAGCTTGTAATACTATAGCCATTATGAAAGCTATAGCTAAGTTAAAACCAAATATAGAAGTTCATGGGTTTATAGGAGCAGCTGAAAACATGCCAGATGGTAAATCCTATAGACCAGATGATATCATAATTTTTAGAAATGGTAAAACTGCTGAGATAGATAATACCGATGCGGAAGGAAGAGTTACTTTAGCAGATGTTTTGTCTTATGCCTCCGAGCAAAAACCAAGCGTCATCATAGATATGGCTACGCTCACTGGGGCATGCGTGGTGGCGTTGGGAGAATTTACAGCTGGGCTATTTGCTAACGATGAAGAACTGACTAACACACTTTTATCTCTATCTAAAAAAACCGGTGAAAGATTTTGGCAACTTCCAATAGATGATGAGAATTTAAAAGAAAAGATAAAGTCTCCAGTAGCGGATGTTAAAAATACCGGTGGCAGGTATGGAGGTGCTATTACAGCAGCACTGTTTTTACAAGAGTTTGTGGCAGATGGAATCAAATGGGCTCATCTTGATATAGCAGGGCCCGCTTTTACTGAAAAAGAATACAAGTATTATTCAAAAGGTGGAACAGGCTTTGGTGTAAGAACACTTATTGAATATGTCCTGAACCTAAAATGATAAACATAGTAGGAAATGGGCCAGCGGCAGTAAGCGCTGTTGAGGCCATAAGATCTGTAGATAAAGACACACCCATAAGGATTTTCTCAGCCGAATCTTT
>CAZDZN010000064.1:1010-8306 GCA_964509905.1 uncultured Aquificaceae bacterium | reverse complement strand
CGCCAAACAATCCAACCTTACCACCTTTCACATATGGCTCTAATAGGTCTATAACCTTTATACCGGTTTCAAGAATCTCTACTTTTGTGGATTGTTCGGTAAGAGGTGGCGGATCTCTAAACATGGGCCAATTATCTGTGGCTGTCACGTCACCAGCTTCATCTATCGGTTGACCTACCACATTAAACACTCTTCCAAGTATTCCATCGCCTACAGGTACTTTTATAGGACCGCCTAAATATTCTACCGCAGCCCCTCTTTGTATACCATCGGTAGGACCCATCGCTATAGCTCTAACTCTTCTTTCACCTATATGCTGAGCTACTTCTAAATAAAGCTTTTCTGCTATCCACTCGTCATTTTCCCCTGTAAATCTTCTATCCATTACAAGACCATGTCTTATAGGGGGGAGTTCTTCCGTATCAAATTCCACGTCCAAAACGGCACCTATGACCTGCACTACTTTTCCTGTCTTCATACCTTCCACCTTTTGAAGTTTTTAATATTATAACATCTTTACATTTTAAAATCAATTAAAAGCCGGAGATGGGACTCGAACCCACGGCCTAGGCATTACGAATGCCTCGCTCTGCCGACTGAGCTACACCGGCTATTTTTTAATTTCTTTGGATGGCACTGTAGTGATATTTGGTGTATTTGGAGACGGGGGAGGTAACGCTGACCCTGCTTGAACCTCACTTAAAGGTGTGCCTCTTAGCTCTATAGTAGGTATGTTTTGAGCGGAATTGTAAAGGATATCACTTACAATCTGAGTGGGGATTGAGGTGTGTGCTGTCGCTATCACGAATCCTGTCTGCGCATTTATAATTCTGGCGTTCACATCTGTGGTGAAGTTTCCAACTGAATAGGTCCCTACCAGTATATATCCAAGCCTATATTGGTCCCTTAGGTTTTTGACACTTCTTGATAGGTAAAACTCTCCTTGATGGTTTATAAGCATGAAAGTTTGAGATCTTATATCTACCACCGCCATATTTTTTCTTTGAAGCTCCGATATCAAGTCCTCCGATAAAAGCCTTCCAAAATCCGTGGTTTGACGAAGGTTGTTTAAATCCACTATCACAGAAACACCTATCGGTGCTCTTATGGGTGTTAGTTCACTACATACGAGCTGATCGGTTATGTTTTTTGCCATTCGATATACACTGGTGATAGGTTTTTGTTGGTGAGCTTTCATGCAAGCATGATAATAGTAATCTCTGGTGTAAGATTCATTTATATAGGCTGGTTGATTTACCTTTGGAGTTTCCGCTTTTTTTATAACCTTTTTTTGATATATAGTTTGATATATAACTTGGTGGGCATCTTTTTCCCCACCAAAACCCAAATACGTTACCCCAACCATAAGTCCTAAAAATAAAAATACTTTCTTCATAATACTAATATTATAATATTTTTTATATTTATTTTTCTAATCTTTTTATCTTAGCTCCGATGTGTTGGAGTTTTTTTTCTATGTGATCATACCCTCTATCTAAATGATATATATTTCTTACGATGGATGTGCCTTTTGCCATAAGTCCTGCTATCACGAGTCCTGCAGAAGCTCTTAAATCTGTGGAAAACACTTCCGCTCCACTTAAACTTTTCACACCTTTTATGACGGCGTTTTTAGATTGTATTTTTATATTTGCTCCCATTCTTATAAGCTCTTGGGCGTGTTGGAATCTATTTTCAAATATATTCTCCGTGATAATTGAAGTGCCTTTTGCCACCGATAAAAGGCTCATAAACTGAGCTTGCATGTCTGTAGGAAACCCTGGATATTCTTTGGTTTCTATGTTTAACGGATTTATTTTTTGGCTTTCAGGATAAACCAAAATGTTATTATTTGATAAGAAATCTATATTAGCACCGGCTAATCTTAAATACTCAATTATGGCACCTGTATGATTTATATTTAGATTATTTATGTTTAGTTTTGAATGTGTGGCAAGAGCCAAAACCATAAAGGTTCCAGCCTCTATCCTATCTGGAATCGTTGTTACATCAAATCCTTTTAAATACCTTGAACCCTTTGTTTTGGCAACTCTTCCTTTTATATCAATTTCTACACCCATTTGCCTTAAAGCTTCTACAAGGTTTATCACCTCCGGTTCTATTGCTATGTTTCTTAAAATAGATGTATCCTCTATAGTGCTAAGCATACAAAGGATATTTTCTGTACCAGTTACTGTTATCAAATCAAAGGTAAAATCTACGGGATTTAGTTTTTTTGCTCTTAAATCTATAAAACCATGCTCTAAGTTTATGTCTACACCCATTTCTTTTGCAGCTTTTAAGTGTTGGTCTATTGGTCTTACTCCTATAGAGCATCCGCCTGGCATGGACACTCTACCTTCTTTGTATTTTGCTATGAGAGGTCCCATTACCAGCACGGAAGCTCTCATCTTTCTTACGATGTCCTCTTTGGTTTCTTTGTTTGAGAGTCGCCCTTCTATATATAAAATATCTTTTTCTTGAGTTATCTTTTTTCCCATTGAGATAAGAAGTTCTTTCATATGTTTTATATCCAGTAGGTTTGGGACATTTCTTATGATACAAAGCTCATCTGTAAGAATAGAAGCTGCCATAAGAGGGAGTGCCGCATTTTTGGCTCCGGAGACCTCTAAGGCACCCTCTAAATTTAAAGATTGTTCTATTAAAAGATAAGACTCATTCATAGCAACTCTAACTTTACCAAAGTTTCTATATGATAAGTCTGAGGGAACATATCCATCATGTATATTTGTTTTATCTTATACCTTTTAGTTAAAAGCTTCAAATCCCTTGCCAAAGAAGATGGCTCGCAAGATATATAATAAATGTAATCCGGAACACCCATTAGGATAAGCTCAATCTCTTCCTTTGTAAGTCCTGCGCGGGGTGGATCTATTATGAGTAAATTTGCATGTTTTGATAGACTCTTTTTAAGAAAGGTAAAGCTGCTCTGATTGTAAGCCGATATATTGGATATATTGTTTAATTTTATAGAATACTCTGCATCATTTATGGAGCTTTTATTGATATCCGCTATGTCCACACTTGAACTTTTTTTCGTTATTTGTAGTCCAAAAAGTCCCACCCCTGCATAATCATCTAACACTCTATCAAATTTTTTTTCTTCTAAGAGTATGTTTAGTAACTTCTTTATTATCCCTGTATTTGTTTGGAAAAAACTATTTATACTTATTCTATATTTTATATCTAAAAGCTGTAAAAATGTAAAAGGGGTCCCTACAGAAAATATAATAGTATCTTCTTTTTTATCACTTTTTACAAGGGCGAATCCCGCTATAGCTTTTGGAGCTAAATTTTCTTTAAATTTTTTAAGCTTTTCTTTATCTATAAAATCTGTAGAAGCAAACTTTATAATATATTCTTCTTGGGTTTCTGAGTAAAATACACTTATCCAGGAAGGGTTAAAATGCTTTGAAAACTCTTTTAAGAAAGGGATTATATCGTTTATGGCTTTTAATAATATAGGGCAATGCTCTATCTTCACAAAATCTTCATTTATACCTACAAAACCTATCTCACTATCCTTTATTTTAAACTTTACCCTATTTCTGTAATAATAAGGATTGTCTGATATAACGTCGTCTACGTTGTCTATTTTTATCTTACCTATCTTATATAACGTTTCTTTTAATATGCTCTCTTTTTGATTTAATTGTTCTTTGTAATCTATATGCTGTAGATGACACCCTCCACATACTCCAAAATACTCGCATTTGGCTTCTACTCTATGTGGGTTTTTTTGTAATATATCTTCAATGATTGCTATTGAATAATCTTTTTTTGATACGAGCTCTTTCGTTTTTATTTTTTCTCCTGGCATAGAAAAAGGCACAAAGATAACTTTGCCATCACGCCTTGCCAATCCGTATCCGCTATGCACCAGTTTTTCTATTTCTAATATCATTAGTGTAGTTTAGTTAATTTGTCAAAGTCTTCTTTTGACAAGACATCTATGTGTTTGCCTATGATTTTGTAGGCTAACTTTGTGTTTATGCCTCTTTTGCCTATGGCTAAAGAGATTTGACTTTTATCTACTGCTACATCTATCTGATCTTTTGTTTCTATTATATCAATAACTTTGGCTGGGAAGAATATAGATTCTAAAAACTTCTTTCTGTCATCCACATACCTTATAACATCTATGTGTTCATTGGCAAGCTCTTTTGAAACAGGATTTATCTTAGAACCCTTCACTCCTATTACTACCCCCACAGGATCTATTTTTTTGTCCTCGGTATCCACTACCACTTTTGCTTTTTCTCCAGGTTCTCTTGCCACCGATAGGATTTTTATAAGGCCACTTTTTATTTCTGGGACTTCAGCTTCTAAAAGCCTTCTTAAAAACTTAGGATGGGTTCTTGATAAAAGCAAAACGGGTTTTCCTCTTTCTTTATCCACATGAAACAGAAGAGCTTTCAATCTATCGTTTTTCTTAAAGGATTCTTTCGGTATTTGCTCTTTTTTGGAGAGTTCAGCATCTATAGGTCCCAGATCTACTATCACATTACCTTCTTGACTTATATCTCTTACTATGCCATGTACGATATTTCCCTCCTGGGATATGTACTCTAAAAATCCCCTTTCTCTTTCAGCGTTTTCTAATTCTTTTAAGAACTCTTCTTTTGCAGCGTAAGCGGCTATACGATTCAAATCCTCTGCTGATATATCTAATCTTATCTTATCTTTTCCTGAGAATACATAGGCTGCGACATCTTCTCCTTCATCAAAATCCACATATATTTTGCCCCTTATATGCTTTTCTTTCTTTATACCATAGGCTATAGCATTTTTTAAAGCATTTTCTACTATTTTAGCGGGAATGTCTTTTTCTTTTGCTACGCTATCTATGAGTTTTTTGATATTCTTTACCATTTCTCTACATCCAACCTTGCTTTAGATATTTTTTCAAGAGGGATTTGTAAAATATTTTCTCCTACTTTCAAGAACAGATTTTTTTCATCCACTTTAGTTATATATCCATTGTATTCTTGTTTGTCTTCAACCTTGTCTTTTAAAAATATCTTTATATATCTATCTAAAAAAAACTCGTAATGCCAAGGTTCTTTTAGCTCTCTGGTTAGCCCAGGTGAGCTTACTTCTAGCATATAGCTTGTTGGTATTACGTCTTCCACATCCAAAAGCGCCCTCGCTCTTTTGGATAATTCTTCACAATCGTCAATAGTCACACCATCTTCTTTGTCTATTATAATACGCAATACCCAGCCACTTTCTGGCCTAAACTCCACATCAAAAAGCCTAAAGCCAAGACCCTCAGCTATCGGTTTCACGATGTCTTTAACGGTTTTGGCAATTTTTTTGGCATCTAACATAATGATATTATACCATAGGATTTATGATTGTGATAAAATATAACAATGAAGCTTTATGTAGTACCCACTCCCATAGGTAATTTAGAAGATATAACTTATAGGGCTGTAAACGTTCTAAAATCGATAAATTTTATAGCTTGTGAAGATACAAGAAGAGTTCAAATACTTTTAAAGCACTATCAGATAGAAGGCAAAACTCTTCTTTCATACTATCATCCTAAAGAATCTATTCAAATTAGAAAAATCATATCCCTTATAAGAAAAGATGAAGACATAGCATTAGTATCAGATGCTGGGATTCCTTCTATATCGGATCCCGGCTTTAAGCTTATAAATGCTTGTATAAAAGAAGATATACCTGTGGAAGTGCTTCCCGGCCCTTGTGCCGCAATTACGGCGTTGGTGGGTTCTGGTCTTCCTACTCACAGTTTTTCTTTTTTTGGATTTGCTCCGCGAAAATCTCAAGAGAATTTTTATAAATCTATGTTTTCTTGTGATAGTGGATCTTACATACTCTATGAATCTCCTCAAAGACTTGTGGATACATTATCTTTTATAGCCTCTATAGAACCGGACTTAACTGTAGCGATAGCCAGAGAACTTACGAAGATACATGAAGAGTATATAAGAGGAAATATAAAAGAGGTTTTAGAGCTTTTAAAAGCCAAGAACAATATAAAAGGTGAGATTGTTATAATCCTGTCCAAAGAAGACACGCTCTCAAAAGAGAAATAATTTTACATATTCTCTATTCTGGAAGAGTTGTAGACTACGCTTACACTGCTTATTATCATAAACACCGCTGACCAGATGGGCTGGATAAACCCCGCCATCGCTAAAGTAATTCCAAAAGTATTATAAATGCTTGCCCATACGAAGTTTGAATAGATTATCTTTTTAACCTTGTTTGAGAAGTTTATAATCCAAGGTATAGCTTTTAGGTTTTTGTTAAAAAGCAAAATACCAGCAGATACTCTGGCCACTGCTGAGGCGTTTGATACAGCTATACTCACATCGCTCATACTCATCGCTAATGCATCGTTTATCCCATCCCCTACATACATAATTTTAGCCCCTTTTGCCTTTTTATCCATTACGATTTTTTGTTTGTCTTGAGGCTTTAAAGACCAGTATACCTCATCAAACATACTTGAAAATTCCTCCACATAAGCCTTTTCATCCCCTGAGATGAGACTTAGTTTATAACCCATGTCTTTTAGGCGTTTTATAGCCTCTATAGCATTTTTATCCGCTTTTTGCTTGAAATAAAGCACGCCTTCCAATACACCGTCTACCGCTACATATACGCAAGATACATTTTCTTCACAAGGAGGGGGAGTTATCCCTATTTTTTCCATAAACTCTTTTGAGCCTATTTGCCATTTCTTATCTTCTATAAAAGCCTCGATACCATAACCGGGTATCACCCTTACTTTTGAAGGTTTTAAAAAATCTCCCTGATAGTGGTTTAAAAGGCTTATTGCTATCGGATGCTTTGAATAGTTTTCTATAGAAGCCACTTTTTTTATAAAATTTGATTCAGTCCCAAGTTGCTTATAACCGCTGTATTCTAAGCTATCCAAAGTAATAGTACCTGTTTTATCAAAAAGTATTTCGTTTATATATCTTAAGTTGTATAGGGCTTTTAAATTTTTAAGGATAATACCTCGTCTTGCCAAAGCGTTTGAAGCGTTCCAAAGGGCTAAAGGAGCTGCCACATTAAAAGCACAAGGACAAGCGATAAGAAGCACCGCCAAGGAGCTCATAAGAGCCTTATCAAACCCAGATTTAAAATACCAAAAGCTAAATGCGATAGCAGACAAAGTGATAATGGTGGGCACAAAAATTGCAGATATCTTGTCTGCGATGTTTTTTTCTGGAGCAAAGGATAGTTTTGCCAACTCTATATTTTCTATGATTTTATTTATAGTGTTTGAGTTAAAAT
>CAZDZN010000064.1:0-972 GCA_964509905.1 uncultured Aquificaceae bacterium | reverse complement strand
CCGTCTATGCTAAGGCTACCAGCATATACATAATCTCCTTCAAACTTTGCCACAGGTTTTTGCTCCCCTGTGAAAAAGCTCTCTTTCACAAATCCCTCACCTTCTACCGCCACCCCATCCACTGGAATTATCTCATCTGGTTTTACTTTTACTATATCCCCCACTTTCACTTTATCTATTTGTACGCTTATGTCTTGATTATCTTTTATAACATTCGCATAAGAAGGGAGTAAGTTTTGCACATCTCCTATTTGCTTAGCTGCTCTATACCTTCCGAAAGCCTCTATGAACTTCCCAAAAGCAGATAGAGCCACTATCATGGTGCAAGTTTCATAGTAAGGTGTGCCCACGCCCATTATGGTGGAGTATATAGATATGCCAAAAGCCGAAAAAGCCCCAATGGCTATCAAAAGGTCTGTGGTTAGTGTCTTTCGTATTAGGGCTTTTATAGAATTTACGAGGTAATCAAGTCCTATCATTCCCATCACAGGTGTAGATAGCATTAGCAAGAAATAATTTGTAAGTCTTACTATGAAATCATGAGAGGTTTTTGATACATCACCCCCATATATGGTAAAAGAGAGCATCATTACATAGCCAGCCAAGAAAAAGCTTATGCCAAATTTTATGAAAAACTTTTGCACCTTTTGATTGGTTTCATTTCCAGATATTTTGTTTACGAGATAGCACCCAGTACAGCAAAACTCTCTATCTATTCCGTTTATATCGAATACTATAGGCTCTCCGGCTATAGAGATTCCACACTGATAACATTTATGAACGCTAATAGACTGTGGTATACTTGTCGCTTTTTCCATTCTTTTTGATTTTAACCCTTATATGAGCGCTTGTCAACGAATACAAAAACTTGAAATTTTTTTATTAAAATGTTATAATATATTGTTATGTATTTGGCTTGGTAGGAGAGATAGCCAAGCGGCCAACGGCAAGGGACTGTAAATCCCTCGGGCT
>CAZDZN010000063.1:0-8339 GCA_964509905.1 uncultured Aquificaceae bacterium | reverse complement strand
TAGTCTCCGTAGCTCAGTAGGATAGAGCGCGAGATTCCTAATCTCGAGGCCGGCGGTTCGACTCCGCCCGGAGACGGATAAAAGCATTTTATTGAAAACAAACATTAACACCTATTTTGGAGAATGATAATAATATTTTTATCAGAGACGAGTAAAAGATTAGAATATCCTTATATTTGAATATATTTCATCGGGTATAAAAAACAATTAAGTAAAAATAGATGTGTATGGCTTAGAATGTGTATATATTTCGTTGGAGGTTGATTATGAAAAGGCTATTTTTAGCTTTAGGAGTTTTGGCGGGAATTTCAAATGCCACCGTGATGATGGATCCAAATTATGCTAGAGAACTTTGTAGTCTCTGGGACCAAACACCTGCTCTTGTAAATATGGCTTCTTCCAGTAGCGAATGGAGAGGAGCCCCTGTGAGAAAACTATTTTTATATAGAAAAGATTGCTCACCAAGAAGGCAAGTAGAGCTTTACATTCAAAATATGAACGGCAAGGCAGAATGTATATACGGGGGTTGGGCAAAAGATCCTCGCACTGGAAATGACTTTCTTATGTACGCCACTACCAAACATTGGATAGAAATGGGTAGAGGTGATTACGGACCAATGCACGCTATGATGTTTGGGGAGCTTTCTTTTGAAGGACCAAAGTTCGTGGCTATGGCAAACATGGGGCCTTTTTCAAAGTTTCTGACGCTTTTAGGAAGAATACCAGCTCAAACAAATGTATGCCCTTAGTTTTTAAAAATGGAGCGGGGAATCGGGGGGCTTTGAGATAAAATTTCTAAAAGCTTTAAGAACACAAACTCTCTTTGGTTTTTATACATCTTGCCAAGCTCTGTGGCCATCTCCATAGATATTATGCTTTTAGTCCTCAAAGACTGGATAAACTGGGTTATGTTTTTAGGATTTTTGGAAAAACTTCCTCTGTCAAAATCCAGTATATAAACATTCAAATCTTTATCTATAAGGATATTTTTGTATTCTTTATCAAACTCTCCCCTGTTTATACCCATATTGTCTAATTTGTACGCTGCTTTTAGTATGTCTATCAAGACTTTTCTTTTTTTATCCTCTTCTAAAAACCAAAAAACTTTTTCAAAAGGTAAAGCCTCTATATACTCATACACAAAAAAATCAAGCCCTTGACAGATGATCTGGGGAAATGCTTTTTCTTGGTATAACTGTGTTAAAATACTTGCCTCTTTTTGTATAGCGTAGATGGCCTCTTTGTGAATTGCTTTCTTAACTGCGTAAGTTTTATCATGGTCTTTGAATGTATAAATCTCCCCTCGCCAGCCCTTAGTCAAAAATGTAAGCATTTTTTGGCTTTTAAAATCTTCAAACAAAAGCACTATTTTTTGCTGTCTCAAAGGCTTTCATGATGCTTGAGGCTTTTGAGATGGACTCTTCGTATTCTTTTTCTGGTATAGAATCCGCCACAATACCAGCTCCAGCTTGCACATATATAGTATTATCAAATATAGTAGCAGTTCTTATACCTATGGCAAAATCCATATTCTGGTTTAGGCTTATATATCCTATAGCCCCGCCGTAGATATTCCTCTTGGTGGGCTCAAGCTCTTCTATGATTTGCATAGCCCTTACTTTGGGAGCACCTGATAGAGTACCCGCTGGGAGAGCATGCTTTATTACATCAAAAAGCGAATACTTTGGGGATTTTTCGCCATAAACGTTGGATACTATATGAATCACATGGGAAAATTTTTCTATATGCATCATATCCTCCACATGTACACTCCCAGGGCTTGCGATGGCTCCTATATCGTTTCTTGCCAAATCCACAAGCATAATATGCTCTGCTATCTCTTTTTCATCGCTTAAAAGCTTTTTGGATAGCTCTTCATCTTCTTTTGAGCCCTTGCCTCTCTTTATAGTCCCTGCTATAGGTCTTATCTCTATTATATCATTTTGTACCTTTACGAGGGTCTCTGGAGAAGAACCTATTATTTTAAGATCATCAAAATCCAAATAATACATATAAGGAGAAGGGTTTAAAAGTCTAAGGGTTCTATATAGATTTATAGGATCTATATCTATTTTTCTGTGAAACCTTTGAGAGGGTACTACCTGTATTACATCACCGTTTTCTATATAGTTTTTACAAATTTTCACTATATCTAAAAACCTCTCCTTAGCCATATTTGAAGTCCATCCCTGAGAGCTTGCTTCTTTCTGAGATATATAAAGGAGCTCTAGGTTTCTTTCAGATTTTATAATATTTATTATAGATTTTATATGAAATACAGCCTCATCGTAATCTTTTTCTTTGTCTTTTACCCGAACAAGCTTTATAATTTTAATACTTGATTTTAGGTTGTCAAACATTATCAAGATATCTGAGAATATCATGTCTATATCTGGAATATCTATCCCTGGTTTTTGGCTTTTAGGAATAGGATTATAGTATTTTACAATATCATAGGATATATAACCCACAAATCCACCACAAAAACTTGGCAAAGTCTCGTCATCATAAAATTTAAAGGTGTTATAAAGGCTTTCCAGCGCTTCCAAAGGTTTTGACATACCTGATTTTATAGCTCCATCTTCTTCTATAAAATACTTATCTTCTTTATAATAAAATCTCAAAGACCCACCTTTTACGATAAAAGAATACCTTCCCCAATTTTCTTTGGTCTCAGCACTTTCTAATAAAATAGTTTTATCACCCTTTAACTTATAAAATATAGACATAGGAGTCTCGGTATCCACCAAAATTTCGGTGTAAATAGGTATTGTGTTATACTCCGAAGCTATCTTATAAAACTCTTCTTTTTGTATATTAAATATCATAACTATTCAAGATTTTTTTAAACTCCCCTAATGAGCTTACTAGTATAGCTTGCTCTAATTGTTTTTCGTTTAGTATGATGCCCATATCCTATGCTCCATTTACATATTATAACCTATTTTTGGCTTTTAAAAATAAAAATTGAAGTTATATTATAATATTAGCTTATATGAAAAACAAAGTTATTATCTTAGGTAGTGGTCCAAATAGAATCGGTCAGGGAATAGAGTTTGATTATGCTTGTGTACATGCCATAAAAGCTGTTCAAGAAGAAGGATTTGAGGCCATCATGATAAATTGCAACCCTGAGACCGTATCCACCGATTACGATATTGCCACGAGGCTTTATTTTGAGCCCATCGTAATGGAGAATGTAAATCATGTGATTAGAAGAGAAAGTGATGTACTTGGTGTACTGGTGCAATTTGGAGGGCAAACCCCTTTAAAGCTTGCTACTGAGCTAAAAGATAGAAATATACCTATCCTTGGTACATCACCTGATAGTATAGATTTGGCAGAAGATAGAGGCAGATTTAATGCTCTTATGAGAGAGCTGGGAGTACTCCAACCAGAAGGAGGAATAGCCATCGCAAAAGAGGAGGCTTTAAAGGTTGCAAAAAATATAGGATATCCGGTACTTGTAAGACCCTCTTATGTGCTTGGGGGAAGAGCTATGAAGATAGTATACAACGAAGAGGATTTGTCAAGATATTTAGAGCAAGCGGTGGATGTTAGCTATCAAAGACCTGTGCTTATAGATAAATACTTAGATGATTCTATAGAGGTGGATGTGGATGCCATATCAGACAGTGAGTATGTGTTGATAGGAGCTATAATGGAACATATAGAAGAAGCAGGAATCCACTCTGGAGATAGCGCCGCTTGTATACCACCATATACATTAAAACAAGATATATTACAAGAGATAAGACATCAAACAATAAAGATAGCAAAAGCCCTAAATGTAAAAGGGCTTATAAACTTGCAGTTTGCCATAAAAGACAGCGCTCCTTATATATTGGAAGTAAACCCAAGAGCTTCAAGGACAGTACCTTATGTGAGCAAATCCGTGGGTTATCCATTGGCCAAGATTGCCACAAAGATAGCCCTAGGTAAAAAGCTGAGAGATTTAGTGCCAGAGGTTTTTGAAAAAGAACATCACATAGCATCTGATTTCTTATCAAAAGATTTTAAATATTACACTATCAAAGAAGCGGTTTTCCCTTGGAATAAATTTCCAGAAGTAGATCCAATCCTTGGCCCTGAGATGAAGAGTACCGGTGAAGTAATGGGTATAGCCACAACCTTTGGCATGGCTTATTATAAGGCAGAGCTTGGAGCTGGTAATAAAATCCCAAACTCTGGCACCGTATTTATCTCAGTAGCAGATAAAGATAAATCCAAAATCATAAATTTGGTCTCTGGGTTTTTAGAATTAGGATTTAAAGTACTATGCACAGAAGGAACAGCTAACTTTTTAAAATCCAAAAACTTAAACGTAGAAAAAGTATTAAAAGTTTCTGAGGGAAGGCCAAACATAGTGGATTATATAGCAAACGGTGATATCCAGATAGTTATAAACACCCCATCGGGTCAGAAAGAACGCTCAGATGCGTTTTATATAAGAAGGGCGGCAGTAAACCACAAAGTGGCATATACCACCACCGTAAGGGGAGGCTATGCGATGCTTGAGTCTATAAAAGCCTTAAAACAAAACCCTCATATAGAAGTATTTTCCCTTCAAGAGATAACTAAATGAGCAATAGCGAAAAAGCAATACACGCCATTATCGTAATGATAGGGGCTTTCATGGCTATCCTTGATACCACGATAGTTGATGTGGCATTGCCTCATATGATAGCTCCCCTTCATACAGACCTATACGGTATTCAATGGATAGTAACCGCCTACATGATAGCTTCAGCTGTGCTATTACCCCTTATAGAGTATATAGAGGCCAAGTTTGGGCTTAAAAGTATGTTTGTCATAGGTATTGGGCTTTTTACAACAGCAAGTTATATATGTGGTATTTCTTATAGTTTAGCTCAGATGACAATATTTAGAAGCATACAAGGAGCAGCGGAAGCTCTTATTATGGTATCAGCTCAAGCGATTTTATTTACCATATTTGAAAACAAAGGGATTGCTATGGGAATATTTGGACTTGGAGCAAGTCTTGCCCCTGCAGCTGGCCCTACCATAGGCGGGTGGCTCACCCAACATATCGGTTGGGAATCGATATTTTTTGTCAATATACCAGTGGGGATTTTAAATACCTTCTTAAGTTTGTTTTTTCTTAAAAACTTAAAAACCGGAAAACATATAGAGAGTTTTAACTTTATAAGCCTTATATTTGCCACCATATCCACTATAGCTCTTATCGTACTTCTATCAAACGGTCAAAAGTGGGGATGGCTTAGCTCAAACACCACCATAGCGTATTTATATATCACCATTATATCTTTCTTGCTGTATGTGTTTTCAGATGCTTTCTCCAAAGAAAAGCTCATAGACCTTACAATTTTTTCCAAAAGAAACTTCCTTATGGCGTTTTTTGCATACTTTTGGATACTGGGATTTTCTATGTATGCGGTGTTTTATGCATTGCCTCTTTTCTTCGAGCGCCTAAAAGGGATAGAGAGTTTTAAAACAGGGCTCATCCTTCTTCCCTTTGCACTATCTATTGCTACTTTTTCTGCCATAGGAGGAGCGCTTAGTGATAAGAAAAGCCCAAAACTAGTACTTTTTATAGCCACAGCTATTTATCTTGGGAGCCTTTATATTTTTTTATTAAAATTTGACTATTATACGCCAAAACATATAGCGGAGCTACAACTGGTAGGACTTGGTGTAGGACTTGGGTTATTTTTCCCACCGGTCACAGTGATAGCCTTAACGGGACTTGAGGAAAAAATGCTAATAGTCATCACGATACTTGATTACATAAGATTTGTAGGCGGATCTTTTGGAACAGCTATAGCTACGAACATATTAACTACAAGGGCAGATTATCACTTTGATAATATCTCTTGGATACAAGCTATCAATAGCATAAAAGTCAAAGAGTTTTTGCATTACCAGATATTCTCAAAACCAGTAAGAGAGGCAGTCCTTTATAAAAGCATTGAGCTTCAAGCCTTATCTGAAGCTTTTCAGGACTTGTTCTTTTGGTGTATCGTATTCGGCGTCATAGGTGTAATGTTTTTTGGAATAGGCATTAGCCTAAAGTCAAAATCTTAGATGTTTTAGGTACAATACAAAAATTTTGATATACTATTAATATGGATATTTTGCCCAGAAATCTTGAAATTAAAACTGCAATTAAAACCAAACAGAAATGCTCAAAATGTGGAGGCAAAGGTTTTATCATAAATTCTGATGATACAGTAGATATCTGTGATTGTGTTAGCTCTTCGCGAACTCTTATCCTAAGGAGCATGAATATACCCAAAAGATTTTGGCATGTGGTGGATAGCCTTGACATGTTTTGTCGAGACAGGCAAAAAGATGAATCTTACGAAAACGCTTATGTGGCCATTATAGACTATGTAATGTCTTTTCATGAAAATAACGGAGAAGGGATTTTATTCGTGGGTAAACCCGGTGTAGGTAAAACATATTTGGCTATATTTACGCTTTTATACATAGAGCAAAAGCATAGGATAAGAGGTCTATTTTACGATACTAAAAGCCTGATACTGGATTTAAAAACCCTTATAGCAAAAGACAAGCAGGAGAATACTCAAGATTACAACATATTTTTAAAAAAGATTATAAATACACCAATTTTAGTACTGGATGATCTCGGAAGTGAAACCCTCACAGATTACAATAAGGATATAATTACTCACATCATATACTCGCGCTACAACCAGTTAAGACCTATTATTATAACCACAAACTTAGAACTGGATAAACAACTCATCACCAAAGATAATAAAGTAAACAAAGCTATAATAGGCCAAAAAGAGGATGCAGCCGTGTATGATTTTAGCTCAGTATCAAATACCATAGGAGCAGACTTGACATTGAGACTTGGAGAAAATATAACTTCAAGACTTAGTGAAATGTGTAGAGTGATATATCTATTTGGCGAAGATAGAAGGAAGGTAAAATCTAAGCGTGAAATCAACAGTTAAAAGTATATTTACAAGAGATTGGCAGCTAAAGATTTTAGCACTTTTAATAAGCTTAGGATTATGGGCTTATGTAAACTTCGGAAATTATGTACCTATAGAAGTTTATAAAAGAGTGCACATCATTCATAAATCTGATGATTATATATACACTGTAGAACCAAAAGATGTGATTTTAAGCGTGTTGGCTGTAGATAGGGTATTAAATCACAAAACTATAAACGATATAAAAGCTTATGTGGATGCAAGGACATTAAAAGAGGGTATGAATATCTCAAAAGTAAATATAAAAACACCTATGCCTTTTTTGGTAAAAGCAGATATATCCAAAAGCACATATGTGAGGGTATTTGTTAAGAAAAAAGTTCAAAAATAGATTATAATTTAATTATGATTGTAGAGAATATTATAGAAGGGTCTTTTTTAGCAGAAGGTTTAAAAGTAGGCATCGTGGCATCCAGATTTAATTCCACGCTTGTAGATAGACTCATAGAAGGAGCTTTTGACGGGTTTTTAAGACATGGTGTTAAAAAAGAGGACATAGAGCTAGTAAGAGTCCCAGGTGCTTGGGAACTTCCGCTAGCTTGCAAAAAATTGGCTAAAAAAGATTTAGATGGAGTGTTAGCTCTTGGGGTGCTCATAAGAGGACAAACTCCTCATTTTGATTACATAGCAGCCGAGGTTTCAAAAGGCCTTGCAGTGATATCCTTAGAACTTGAAAAACCCATCACCTTTGGAGTGATAACCGCTGATAGCATAGAGCAAGCTTTGGAGCGAGCTGGCACAAAGCAAGGCAATAAAGGCTTTGAAGGAGCCATGGCTCTTATTGAAACGATAAATGTTTTAAGAAATATCTGATATGTTTGATATTGTTATAAAAAACGCATACATAGACAATAAAGTTTTAGACATAGGCATAAAAGATGGTCTTATTAAAAGCCTGAGACCAAGCATAGACGAACCTTCAAAAGATATCGTAGATGCAAAAGATAAGATTGTGATGGGTGCTTTTGCAAACATGCACACACACGCTTCCATGAGCCTTTTAAAGGGTGTAGGCCAAGACCTTCTCCTCATGGATTGGCTTCAAAAAGTCATATGGCCGTTGGAATCTCATTTTGTATCAAAAGAGTTTGTAAAGGATGGAGCGGAGCTTGCAATAGCAAAAATGATAAGAGGTGGTACTACATTCTTCTTAGACATGTACTTTTTCGAGGAAGAGGTGGGAGAAGCTGTAAAAAACTCTGGAATTAGGGCAGGAATTGGTTTTGGAATACTGGATTTTCCCACCAAAGTAGCCTCAAATCCAAAGGAATATTTAGAGAGAGCTAAATATTTTGTAGAATATTTTAAAGGAGACGCAGATCTCCTTCCGGT
>CAZDZN010000062.1:0-8464 GCA_964509905.1 uncultured Aquificaceae bacterium | reverse complement strand
ACATCTTCGGAGAGGATCTTTATCTGGAGCTTCAGTCAAATCATATCCCAGCTCAAGAAAAAGCCAACAAAGTGCTTTTGGAGATAGCCAAAAAATACGATGTAAAATTTGCCGCCACAAACGATTGTCATTATCTGTTGGAGGAAGATTTGAGGGCACACAACGTCTTGATGGCTATCCAGATGAAAAAGACCATACAAGAACTTGGAGAAGAGGCTTTTGGACATTATGATGGGATGCACTTTGCATCTATCCAAGAAATGTATAAAAAATTTGAAGGCAAATGGGATGGCTGGGAACAAGCACTTTTAAATACCGTAGAGATAGCGGATAAAATAGAAAACTATCTTAATATATTTGAAGATAAATCCTACAAATTTCCAGAGTTTTTAAAAAATCAAGAAGTTTTGATATCAAACCATCTAAAGGATTTAGCAATAAAAGGTCTCAAAAGCCGGATACAAAAAAATCAAACAAGCAAAGATATAAAAGTAGAAGAGTATTGGCAGAGGTTAAATTATGAGCTCGATGTTATTCAAAACATGGGATTTGATAGTTATTTCTTGATAGTATCTGATTTTATTACATGGTCTAAAAATCATGATATACCAGTGGGCCCTGGAAGAGGGTCGGCAGCCGGGTCTTTGGTGGCTTATGCTCTAAATATCACGGATGTGGATCCTTTAAAGCACGGTCTTATCTTTGAAAGATTTTTAAATCCAGAGCGCATATCAATGCCAGACATAGATGTGGATTTTTGCATGGACAACCGGGATAAAGTCATAGAGTACGTTAAAGACAGATATGGGAAAAATTCGGTGGCCCAGATAATCACATATAATACAATGAAAGCCAAACAAACGTTAAGGGACGTGGCAAGAGCTATGGGCATGGCTTACAAAGATGCGGATGTTTTGGCAAAGCTAATCTCACAAGGAAATGTTCAAGGTACATGGCTTAGTTTAGAAGAAATGTACACAACACCAATTGAAGAAATAATGGAGCGTTACGGGCACCGAGGAGATATAGAGGACAATGTAAAAAAGTTTAGAGACACCGCCAAAAAAGATCCCCAGATAAAAGAGCTAATTGAAGTGTCTATAAAACTTGAGGGTCTCACAAGACATACATCTCTGCATGCCGCTGGTATAGTGATAGCACCAAAACCTCTAATAGAGTTGGTGCCTCTTTATCTTGATAGATCTTCAAAATCTGGAGAGGGTGAAAATATAGCCACTCAGTATGACATGACTCACTTAGAAGAACTTGGTCTCGTGAAAATGGACTTTTTAGGTCTTAAAACCCTTACAGAGCTTAGAAAGATGAGAGAGTTGGTGAAAAAGAATAAAGGACTCGATATAGACTTTTTATCTTTAGATATTAACGATAAAAGAATATACGATTTCTTGGCTACTGGAAATACTGTGGGTGTATTTCAGCTCGAATCAAAAGGAATGAGAGAAATCATTAAGAGGTTAAAGCCTGATAGGTTTGAAGATATAGTAGCAGCTTTGGCTCTTTATAGGCCAGGACCCATTAAAAGCGGTATGGTGGATAAATTTATAAGTAGAAAACTTGGAAAAGAAAAGGTGGATTACGCTTTTGAAGAGTTGGAAGAAGTGTTAAAAGAAACCTATGGACTCATAGTATATCAAGAGCAAATTATGTTTATATCAAACATATTGGCTGGTTTTAGTATGGGAGAGGCAGATTCTTTAAGAAAAGCCATAGGAAAGAAAAAAGCAGATCTCATGGCTAAGATAAAAGATGATTTTATAAAAAGAAGCTGTGATAGAGGATATGATAAATCAAAAATAGAAAAGCTTTGGTCTGAAATAGAGGAGTTCGCATCTTATTCATTTAATAAATCTCACTCGGTAGCCTACGGATATATATCTTTTTGGACAGCTTACATGAAAGTCTTTTACCCAGATGAGTTTTATGCGGTGAAATTTTCCACAGAAAATTCCGACAAAAAATTTATAAACCTTTTAAAAGATGCAAAAGCTTTTGGCATAAGCGTATTATCCCCAGATATAAATAAGTCTGATGTGGATTTTTCCATAGAAAAAGAGCACAGCATAAGATTTGGTCTTGCCAGAATAAAAGGAGTTGGTGAGGACACAGCAAAACATATAAAACTCTCTCAAGAAAAACTAAACAGAGATTTTGTAAGTTTTCAGGATTTTACGAAAAACACAGATAATAGAAAAGTAAATAAAAAAGTAATTGAAGCTCTAACCAAAGCTGGAGCTTTTGACAATATCATGACTAAAAGTGGATACAAGAGTAGAGAAGAGTTCGTCTCAAAGCTGATGCAATCTCAAGATGTATCTGCCATGGCTCAAAAGACCTTGTTCGGTCTACAAGGCCAAAAAGTTCTAAAACAAGAATTCGAAAATGCAAACGATACTATAGATATTCTAAAATTAGAAAAAGAGGTATTGGGCTTTTACATATCTGGACATCCATTGGATAAGTACAGATGGATATTGGGACAGAATAAAGATATAACGAACATAGAAGACATAGACGATACAGACATTTCTTCTGAAAAAGAATACACATTGGTAGGAGTTATCACAGATTTGCAGATAAAAAAGACGAAAAATGGCTCTTATATGGCTATATTTAATTTAGTGGATAAAACTGACATCACAGAGGGGGTGGTATTTCCAGACAAATATGCTATGATGGAGTCTTTTATAAAAGAGGACGAGGTAATAGTGTTAAAAGGTACGCTTGATATAGACATAGAAAACGAAACTACAAAGATAGTGGCAAACGATGTTTACAACATAGATTCGTTTTTGAATCAATACAATGCTATCACGTTAAAATTAGACCAACACAAAGCAAAAAATGGATACTTGGAAAAGTTAAAAAAAGTGCTTGATAAATATACTCCAAAATCCGATAGGCAAAGCTCAATAGAAGAAGTTATGAAAGCTCAAAAGGTACTTTTGGAAGTTGAAACCTTCTCTTACAAAGCCGTCATACAAACTACTAACGAAGTTGTGTTATCAAAAAGCTTGCTGGATGAGCTAAGCGAAAATGGTATAGAATTTTCTTTGGCATCTTAACCAAAAATTAACAATTGTTCTTTATAATAAAATCATCAAAACTTAAGGAGGTTTTACATGAGACTAAAAGCATTGTTAGCTTTGGCAGTATTTGGAGCATCTGTTCAAGGTGCTATGGCATGGACTATAACTGGGGCGGGTTCTACATTTATAGAACCAGCCATGCAAAGATGGGCTCTTCACTTCAAACAAGCTACTGGAAATCATGTGAACTATCAAGGTATAGGCTCTGGGGGGGGTATCTTACAAGCTACTAAAAGAACAGTGGATTTCGGCGCATCTGACGCTCCATTAACCCCAGCGGAACTTCAAAAAAGAGGACTTATCCAATGGCCAGACGCTATAGGTGGTGTTGTGATGGGTTATAATATACCTGGCATAGGCAACTATCAGCTTCACCTTACTGGTAAACAAATATGCGATATATACATGGGTAAGGTAAGATATTGGGATGATTCTGAGATAAAAGCCACAAACCCAAAACTAAATCTACCTCACTTGGCTATAACACCGGTGCATAGAGCAGATGGTTCTGGTACTACGTGGATATTCACAAACTATCTCACAAAAGTGTGTCCTGCATGGAAAGAAAAAATAGGATTTAACACAGCTGTACCGTGGCCAAAGGGTATAGGTGGCAAAGGCTCAGAAGGTGTAACAAGCTACATCATGAGAGTAAAAGGCGCCATAGGTTATGTAGAATATGCATACTTCAAACAAAACCACTTCAATGTGGCAGTGCTTGAAAACAAAGCTGGTTGGTGGGTAGCTCCTACTATGCAAACGATGATAGCCGCTGCTAAACAAGCTAACTGGCAAGAATCTATGAAACAAGATTTCTATATGGAGCTTCCAAACCCTCCAGGTAAAGACTCATATCCAATAGAAGGTCCTACCTTCATAATACTACCAAAAGGGAAAAACACAAATTCTTATGTATTGCAATATTACACTTGGATATTCAACCACGGCGATGCTGATTTAAGAGCTCTTGATTACATTACGCTTCCAGAATTCGTAAAAAAAGACATCATGGCTTCCTGGAAGAAAAACGGTCTAAGCTGGTGATTTTGTGATAGAATTAAAAGATAGTGGGGCAGTGAGCCCCACTTTATCTATGAAAAGAAACGGTAAGCTGGGCAATACCATATTTAAATACGCAGCTTTTACAGCAGCAGCTTTGATACCTATTATAGTCCTAATGATATTTGTAGTGCTTTTTATAGAATCTTACCCAGCTATAAAAGCTTTTGGCGTGTGGCATTTTATAAGCTCAAAAACCTGGGATGCCGTAGACCAAAAGTTTGGTGGATTTACACCGCTTTTTGGTTCCATATATGTCACGATATGGGCTTTTATATTTGCAGCACCTATAAGTTTGGGAGTGGCTATATACATTACAGAACTTGCCCCTCATTGGTTAAAACCTATAGTCACCACAGCCATTGAACTTCTGGCAGCTATACCTACTGTTATATATGGATTCTGGGGGCTTTTCGTATTGGCTCCTGTGATGCAAAATGATGTAGAACCATGGATTTTAAACCATTTAGCCGCAGTGCCAGGCATAGGATTTCTCTTTAACGGGCCAGGTATAGGGATTGATACATTTACTACGGCAGTCATTCTTTCTATCATGATAACTCCCTTTATGTCTTCGCTTATAAAAGATGCTTTCAATCTCGTACCCGAGGTGATAAAAGAATCCGCATATGGCTTAGGAGCCACAAGATGGGAAGTTATAAGAAAAGTAGTTATGCCATATGTATCTTCTGGAATATTTGGAGCAGGCATATTTGCTATAGGAAGGGCTCTTGGAGAAACGATGGCAGTATCTTTTGTGAATGGAAATAATCACAGTCCTGGTAACTTCTTTGATATGCTTTCGCTTTTAAACTCTGTAACCACTATCACCGTTACATTGGCAGATGAGTTCACGGAAGCCATGCAACATCTTTACTTATCAGCTTTATTTTATTTAGCTTTGATATTGCTTAGTATATCTTTTAGTGCCTTAGCTTTAGCTAAAATCTTCATATGGAGACTTGAAAAAAGATGGAAGGTATAAGGATAAAATCAAGGGTTATCAAAAGCAACATAGTTATGATACTATCAACTATAGCCGCTATATATGGTATAGTGTTTTTATTTTGGATATTATTCTCAGTTTTATATCACGGTTATCAATATTTAAATCTTAATTTTTTAACAGAAGACCCATCTCCTCCTGGGATACCAGGGGGCGGGCTTAGAATGGCCTTTGTGGGACAGTTTATAATTACCACATTGGCAGCTTTTATAGGAACACCCATCGGTATTATGGCGGGGATATTTTTAGCAGAATACGGAAAAGGCACTTGGTGGGCAGCTTTTGTGAGGAACTTAGCAGATATCGTCATATCAATGCCTGCTATAGTCATAGGCGCAGCCGTTTATGTAATCCTCGTAGCACCACTTCATAGTTTTAATGGACTATCTGGTGCTGTAGCTCTATCTATATTATCTCTTCCTTATATCACAATAGCTACAGATGAGATGTTAAAACTTGTGCCAAAGGAGATGAGAGAAGCTGCTTACGCTCTTGGAGCTTACAAGCATTACGTTATAAAAAAAGTTACGATGAGGGCGGCAAAAACTGGGATTCTCACAGGAATTATACTTGGGCTAGCAAGAATGGCTGGTGAAGCAGCACCACTTTTATTTACATCGTTTAACAACGACCATACCACCTTTAATCTACTAAAGCCTATGGCTACTCTTACGATTACAATATTTATATACGCCACTGGACCTTATCACGAGTGGCATGAACAAGCGTGGGCAGCAGGTTTTGTACTAACTATGGGTGTACTTGCCGCAGTAATAATAGCAAAATATATAGTGCATGGAGGATCTTTTACGGCACCTTTCATGTATGTAGCAAGACGCATAGGTAAAATAAACAAAAACTGAGGAGAGTAAAGAATATGAGCAGTGTAATTAGCATTGAGAATCCGAAGGTAGAAGTGAAAAACCTAAATTTTTATTACAAGAAAAACCTAAGCCCTTCTTTAGAGGATATAAATATTCCAATACCAGACAAAAAAGTAACCGCTCTCATAGGGCCGAGCGGTTGTGGTAAAACCACACTCCTTAGATGTCTAAACCGCATGCATGACCTTTACCCAGGCATAAAATACGAAGGTGAAATCATAATGGATGATGAGAATATTCTATCAAAAGACACCGATCTTATAATATTAAGAAGCAGGGTAGGTATGGTATTTCAAAAACCAACACCGTTTCCCATGTCTATATTTGAAAATGTAGCTTTTGGTTTAAGGCTTATGGGCATAAATAACAAAATCGACTTAAAAGATAGAGTGGAAGCGGCAATCAAAATGGCAGCTCTTTGGGATGAGGTAGGCAATAGACTTCATGAAAATGCTTTCTCGCTTTCTGGAGGGCAACAACAACGTCTTGTGATAGCAAGAGCTATTGCGGTAAATCCAGAGGTACTTTTGTTTGATGAACCCACATCTGCTTTGGACCCTATATCCACAGCCAAGATAGAAGAGCTTATCATAGAGCTTAAAAAGAAAATTGCTATTGTGATAGTAACTCACAACATGCAACAAGCAGCTCGTATTGGAGATTATACAGCATTTATGTATCTTGGTAAATTAATAGAATTTGACAAAACAGAGACAATTTTCACAAACCCAGGAGAAAAGTTAACAGAAGATTACATCACCGGTAGATTTGGCTGATATGCTAAAATATATAGAAGATGAAACATATATATCTTATAAGGCATGCCCAAAGCGAATATAATGAAAAAGGTATATTTCAAGGCAGCTTAGATAGCGAACTAACACCTCTTGGATATGTCCAAGCCAAGCTTTTATCTTTGGCTTTTAAAAATAAAAAAATAGACATCATATACACATCTTTCCAAAAAAGAGCCCTTAGGACTGCCCTTTACCTTTCAAAAACCCTAAACAAAGAGTTAATTGTAGAATCAAGAATAAGAGAAATCTCATTTGGAGAGCTGGAAGGAAAGAATTTCATGCAAATGTTTATAGAGCAAAAAGACCTTATGATTGCATGGTCTAAAGATCCATTGGATAACCCCCTACCTACTCAAGAATCCAAAGAGTCTTTCTTAAATAGGGTAAACGAATTTATAGATATCATAAAAGCCCAAAAGCATCAGCATATAGCGGTAGTTTCTCACGGTGGGTTTATGCATGGTTTTATAATGAACGCCACAGGGCTAAAAGCTCCCCTCTGGAATATCCATACAGATAACACTGGAATATCAAAACTAACTTTAAAAGAGGGTAGATTTTATATAGATTATCTCAACAATACCTGTCATCTTTTTTTATGAGCAAATATAGAAAAGGAAAACTAAAGCTCGAGCATCACACATTAGAAGGTTTTGACAAATATATAGATCCTATACTTAAAATGGACGTGGTAGAGGCAGTAATACCCGGAAGAATCTTTAGAAACAACAAAGGAAGAGGCTCAAAAGGCCTCTTTTTGCAGTATGAAACATCTTCGGGTTTCAAGCTTTTATACAAAAATGGCACATCGGTACAAGAGGTGTTTGTTGTGTGTAGTGAAAAAAATAAGTTTAAAAGTTTATTTGAAGAAGTTTATAAAAATTAATTTTTAAGTCTCTGCTAAATCACCAAAATTTATTATATCCATGTATTCGTATTCTTTGTAAACCATAGCGTATATGTGATTTTGCGTTAGCTCATCTATAGCTTTTTTATTCATTGTAAGCGTCGCAAATATCGGTATTAGCTTATAATCTCTATATTCTTCAAATAAATCCTTAAATCTTGGTATAACCTCTTTAGCAAAATGTTTTATATTATCTTTGCTTGGTTTTGTTTTAACTTCTATAAGAAATACATTCTTACACTCTTTTGAAATACCTACTATGTCAAATTCCCCTTTGAGGTTTTTTGATTTGTTGTGCATGATTATATTTGCAGCAAGATAATCTAAATTGCATTTGAAATACTTTTCCAATACGGGTCTTGCTGATGGGAAAACGATTCCTTCTACCAAAATACCTAAACTATTGGCTATTTCTCCCCATCGCCGGTTCATTTCTTTTCTTTCTTGATCCGCCCTTTTTGCAATTTTAGCATTTTGCTCTTTCAGTTCTTGTATGCCTTTTTCGGTTTTCTCATGCTCCTTAGATAGTCTATCTAAAGTTTTTTCTGTTTCCTCATGTTGTCTTGATAGTCTATCTAAAGTTTTTTCTGTTTCCTCATGTTGTCTTGATAGTCTATCTAAAGTTTTTTCTGTTTCCTCATGTTGTCTTGATAGTCTATCTAAAGTTTTTTCTGTTTCCTCATGTTGTCTTGATAGTCTATCTA
>CAZDZN010000061.1:0-8725 GCA_964509905.1 uncultured Aquificaceae bacterium | reverse complement strand
GTTTTTAAAATAATCGCCAGTGCTGGGTTTTTGTTCTGGTGTGTATTTTTTAACGCTTGGGATGTTTTGAGGGACTTTTGAAGCGGTGTTTGTGATGGGGTTTTCAATAGGGGGAGTGGGTGTGTTTTGGACATTTGGCTCGTTGGAGGGTTTGGTTTGTGTAGGCTTTTGGGGCTTGGGGGTTTGTTCGTTTGGGGGTGATTTTTGAAGGGGTTTTTGGGTGGGTTCTTTAATCGGTTTTGAGGGTTGTTTTTGAATGGGTTTTGGGACTGGTTTTGGAGGGTTTAGGATTTTTGGGGCTGGTAAGAGCACCAAGGTGGTTTCTTTTGGTTTTTGGGCTTTTAAAGAGATGTTGAAGATAGTTATCAAGCTTATCCAAAAAGCCAAAGACAAAACAAAAGACAAGAGATAGTCTTTATTTAAACTCATAAATCACACCTTCATTTTACCTTTGTCGCTATCAAAAGATGGTAAAAACCTGCGTTTTGAAGGGCTAACATCGTTTTTACCATGATTCCACTTGGGGCTTCTTTGTCTGAGGCTATTATGATGTTTTGGTTTTTGTTAAATTTACTCATATAAGAGGGTAGGTCTTGTAAGGTGATGGGGGTTTGGTCTATATAGATTTGAGAGTTTTTGTCTATACTTATGGTGATAAACTTTGTGTTTGGGAAAGAGGAAGCGGAGCCTTTTGGTAAGTTTACCTTTATAGAGTTTAGATTTTGCATAGACAAAGAGGCAAGCATAAATGTCACCAAAAGAAAAAACATCACATCTATGAGAGGTATTATCACAATCTTTGCTTTTTTGGGTTCTCTGGGTCTTTTTAGTCTCATGGCTCACCTCTTAAATCATCTCTTAGTTTTATATGGGCTATTAGCTTAGTGCCTAAGCGTTCAAGCTCATCCAACGTAAAACTTATGGATTTTGAAAGGTAGTTGTATCCAAAAAGCGCCACGATAGCCACCAAAAGCCCCATAGCTGTGGATAAAAGAGCTTCCGCCACCCCACCGGTGACCTCCTTAGGAGCCACTATACCGCTTGAGCCTATTATACCAAAAGCTTTTATCATACCCACCACCGTACCAAGAAGCCCGATAAGAGGCGCTGCGGTGATAGAAGTATCCAAAATCCACATTCCCCTTGAAAGCTTTGCGTGTAAGTGCATTGCGCTATCTTGGGCTATGGATTCTATCCACCAATTTGGCTTGTTTTGGGCTTTTAGTATAGATTTAAAAAAAGCTATGTAGACATTTGAGTCTTTCTTTTCTTCTAAAAGCTTAGAAAACTTGTTTAGGTCAAACTCATAACCTTCTAAAGCATCGTGTACGTCCTTTGGTATTGAAGCGTTTTTAAAAATGTATATAAGCCTTTCTATGATGATAGACAAAGCTATCACCCCAAGTATAAAAAGTATCACCACCGCTATACCAAAATTTAACATAAATTCCTCCTTAAAAGTGGAAGGGCTTAGCCCTTACTAAAATATATCAAAATACTTTATCCACGCTCACGTAAAAAGTACGTCTTTGAGCGTACTGAGGTCCAAACACCCCTATACCTTGATCCCTTAACTCATAGATGTTGTTAAAGACATTCACTACGTATAAGTTTAGCCGTGTAAGTCCAAAGCCCTTTACATACACATCTTGGGTGATACCTGCGTTGGTTTGAAAATACGAAGGTCTATGGGTGGTGTTTGGCGGATAATCCCCGGAGGCAAGCCCTGAGCCGTATATGTTGTCTATATACACTTTTGTATGTTTTAAAGGCTTGTAGTATCCTCCAAAAGAGGCGGTATATGTTTGGTCGTGGTCCATATAGATGTAGTTGCTTTGAAGGTATTGAAGTTGGTCTGATGTAAAATTGTACTGCTGATCTATGGCATCTTCGGCTCTTGCCACAGAGTAAGCTAAGTTTAGATAAGCCCCGTAAGAGCTTTTCATCTTGGCTAAGTTGAAGTTTATCCCGTATTCTTTGCCGTGTTTGTAGTTAAAGGGTGTCAAAACCCTTGCGTTTCCAAACTGCCCATCATCAAGCACATCTTGGATTTCTTGAAAATACGCATCTATCATCATAGAAGTTCCGTCTTCAAACTTGTGAGATGCCCCTATGTCGTAATAACTGCTTCTTTGAGGAAGCACAAAATACCCTATCTGAGATGAAGATAAACCCGATGCTGCTATCGTGTCTGCGGTAGTTCCTTGAAGGACTGAGGCGTTTGTCTTAGTTACCAAAAGCATGGGAGCTGGAGTGAAAAATCTTCCGTAGCTTATGTGAAATGTGGTGGTAGGAGAATAATGATACACAAAAGATGCCCTTGGGCTAAGTTGGTCTGTTTTCACAAACTGGTCTATATAATCAAACCTAAGTCCGTATATGAAGTTTAACTTTTTAAGTATTTGCCAATTGTCTTGTATATAATAGCTAAACGTATAACCGGTTTTAGCGTTAGAATAAGCAAAAGATATTGGGTTTAAAGAGGTTTGGTTTAGGTTTGAATCGGCTGGAAAAGCGTAAGTGAGAAAATCCCCGATAGACCTCTCATCTTGGAAAAATAGCCCTGTGGCGATAGTGTGATTTGCTATCTTATGGGATATATCAAACTGCATACCCCCTGAGCTATCTTGGTATTTAGAGTCTGTGGCTTGACCTGTGTATATGAGGTCTCCTATGGCGTCTGGTATGTAGTGTATTTTTGAGTAAGTGCCAAATATGTCAAAGTGATATTTGGTGTTAGCCCCGTAATTTCCATCCAAAGCTCCTATGATAAAGTTGTAATCTTCGTGTTGGTTGTCGTTTACACTTTGAGGTAGATAGTTTGAAGGAGTATAGGTGTTGCCATTCCACAATACGCTATAACAACTACCAGAAGGTGAGGCATAACTACAAAGAGCGTTCGCGTTGTCTTGGTTTGGAATTTGATACTCGGCATACACTGAGCCTATTACCAAAGATAGCCTGTTTTCAGGATTTAAAAGATAAGAGAAGTATCCAAAGTAATCTTGGGTTTGGGACCTGTCATGAATAGGGTGCTTTGTGGGAGCTTGCAATCCATCGTGGTTTTGAAGATACTGAGCTCCCAAAAAGTAGCTAAACTTACCCAACGTATCCTCATAATCAAAATGTCCTCCCGCGGTGGCATCGGTTCCAAATATAACCCCCGCTGAGCCACCTTTTTCAAACCCTTGCTTTGTGGTAATGTTTAATATCCCGGCGGTGTGAAGTCCGTATTCCGGTGGGACTACCCCCGTTAAAAAGTTTATAGACTCTATGGCTCTTGTGGGCACCACCGACGAAAAACCCGCCAAGTCAATGGGAAGGTAAGAGCCATTTATCCGATATTGGATATTGGCGTGATCCCCTCTTACGTGTATTTGCCCTGAGCTATCTTGCACCACACCAGGCGAAGTGTAAAGCACTACGTTGTTTACCGATTGATAGGCGCTAAGGGGCAAGCTTTTTATAAAATCCGCGGTGAGTTTTTGACTCAAAACCCCTTTGTTTAGCGTGGGGGCTTCATAGTTTCTTTTATATGTGTACTCAATCTTAGCCTTCTTGGGAGCTATGGTGATTTCAATGGGCTTTTTGGAGGATATTATCTCCACACTTGGCTTATAACCCTTTTTCAGAGCTTTTAGAGCAAAAATCCTGAGGTTGGTTTTAACATGAAAAGTCCCATCTTTTGAAGAAACACCGCTATAAACCACCTTACCAGAGCTATCCAACACCTCAATCTTAGCCCCTGAGACCGCCTTACCGAGGCTATCTTTTACAACCCCGGAGTATTCAAATCCAAAAGCGTTTGCAAACAAAAGCAAACTCATTGCCATAAAAATAGGTCTTCGCTTCATAATACCTCCTTTAAAAAGTTTTGAAGTTTTTAATAAAAGCCAAAAAACTAAGAGACAAAAGGAGGTGAGCGAGACCTAAGCTCTATGGATAGAAGGATTATTCTAAAAAAAGGTTTTATATAAACAGGTTTTGGTAAAGAGGCTTTTGGAAGTTTTGGAAGAGGTTTGCCAGAGCTTTCTATGTTGTTTGAGATTTTAAATATACAAAGTGGGCAATTGTCGTGGATTTTATCATCTTTGTGCTCATGAACGTCCGCCACCGATGAGGCAAACAAAAAAGACGTGGCAAAGACGATACCCAATATAAGCCTATGCTTATTTACAAAATTCCTAAGCCAGTCCAAAAGTCTTTGCACGATATATATTATATCAAAAATTTTCATAAATTTAACATAAAATCCTAAACTTTTTCTTTGATAAAATATCTTATATGAAATACATAAAACTTGGGGAAGCGATAGAGATAGACTATAAGGAAGAAGTCGTAAGGCTAAAAGATGGTCCTGCGCTGGTGCCAGATGCCTTGGCAAAGGCTGTTTTTGAAGTGGCTGGGTTAAGGGTGATAGATTTTGCCATACCAAAAGAAAAACTAAAAAATCTCAACAAAGATTTTAAAAGCCAAAAACGGGTATTGGTGTTGATAGATTTAGATGCTTTTGATAGCATAGGGTTAATACCGGTATTAAAAGCCTTGTCAGGCCAAGCTAAGGTGGATATATATCCTTTCGTCAACAAAGACATATTTAGATACTTTGGTTTTGAGCTTTTAAAAGAAATACCTTCTTTGGAAGAAGCGAGTGCTTACGATAGTTTTTATACGCTTTTTGAAGAGGATTTGGCTCTAAACGGAGCTTATCTTGATAAAAATAGAACCAAATTTTTTGAAGAATTTTTCGGTGTAAAGGGGGTAGAGATTGAGCCCTTCGTAATCCAACAAAACCCAAAAGGCTTAGGGCTTATAAACTCAGAGGGTTTTTACAAGCTAAATTTAAAAGATAAAGAAAGCATAACATCGAGTATAAACATATCAGCTAATAATTTTACCAAGAAGACCCTAAGCAAAATCGAAGAGATGATGAAAAAGCATGAGCTTATCGTCACTTCTCATCCGGGGGTTGCTTATCTATGCCATCTAAACAAAATCCCGTGCGTGTTTGTGGTGGGTGGGTTTGATGCTTTGGTATTTGGAGATTACTCTTATGTGAAAGTGCTAAGAAACCCTTATGTAGGAAATCTCTGCTCAGCTCCTTGTATGAGAAATCAAGATTTATGTGTGGAAGCAAGGGCTAAGGGTCTTGATACAAACCCTTGCATGAATATAGAGACTATCCCTGAGAGCTTTTTAGATTTTTCAAAGAAAAAGATAAATTTATCCCTTGAAAGCGTGGAAGTGTGTAAATTCTGTAGAGAAAAAACCACCCACAGATTATACGATATTATCCAAGGCAAGATGTATAAAACCTGCGAGGCTTGTGATTGCACTTATGCTGAAAAAGAGGAGTACGATTTTAACAAAGACTTGGCTAAGTGGGGAATCCCGGGGTTTTTTAGCTTTTATGAGAATGTAGAGGCTCTATCTTTGCTTGAAAAAAAGCACAATATAGAGATAGCGTATTTTGTTAAAAGCCTAAAACCAAAGGGGAGTATTTTAGTTTACAAAGCTTTATCTGGGGAGATATCCCATCTTTTAAAAAGTTTTGGTTTTGAGGTGATAAGCTTTGAAACAGACAAAGAGTTAAAAGATATAGGGTTTGTGATGTTTGGTACAGAGTATCAAGATGAGTACAATTTAGAGGATGTGGAGCTTGTGTTGATACCAGATATCACATACTTAGAAGATTTGTCTGTTTTGAAGGCTTTTAAAGAAAAAGATATCGTCATAGGAGCCTACAACAAAAACGCCCTTTTAAAGACCTTGGGAAGATATATAGAAGGGATGAGATCATCTTTGAGCGAGCGAACGCTTTTTAAAATACTGAACTCCCTTGGAAAAGATGCATACATATACAACTCCTCTGATGTCTCAGCAAACAAAGAGTTTTTTGGGGAGTTTTTATCAAGCATTTTAAACCTTGGAAACAACATAACACTATCTTTGTTTGAAGCTCAAAACTTTTTTAAATACAAGCTAAACGTTGGTAATTATCTCATAGCAAGCTCTAAAAAACTAGATAAAAACGTATCAAGACACATAGATATGATAAAATGGAACATCTATGAAAAATCCGCATTTTCTTTTCATAGTACGAGGGTGATATCTCAGGATGAGCCATATCTAAAAATATATCATGAGGGTAAAAAGGGCAAAGTCCTTCTGATGGATCATTGGGAGCTTATAGAAAATTATCCAAAGCTTTTTGCCCAAGCTGATTATACGGTGGGTATTGTAAGAAAAGACCTACCCTTTATAGATATAAAAAAGTTAGAATCTGAAGTAAGAGAGTTTGCCCCAGATTTTATGTTTTCTGGGGTTTACGGGGATTTGTTGTGGATGAGAAATGAAAACGTATGGGATGCCAAACCAAAAGATTTTTGGTTTAAATTTGATTTTCCTATTATCTCTTACAAAGTGGACCATCCTTTTATATCTTTTTTTGGCTTTTCAGAACAAGCTCTTGATATATTTAGAAAATACAACCACAAATTTGCCCTCATACATCACGATAAGGCTTTATCAGAGTGCTTTAAAACCCTTGGTATAAAACATGTGTATTGGCTTCCATCCACTGGCTTGTGGGTTTCCCAAGAGGATATCCCAAGACTGCCAAATACCCTCGATGTGGTGTTTGTAGGCTCTACTCATACTAAAAGCCAAGAAACCTATGAAAAATACAAAGATTATATAGATTGCTATAAAGACGATGTCACAGATATAAGAAAGTGCCTAAATATCCCTTGTATAAAAGATGGGTTTTTCAATAAAGAGTTTTTTGACATCCAAGGAGCTGTAATATCTTATGTAAGAGCGGAGGTTTTAGAGCTTTTAAAAGAAAAGTTTAAAGAGAGATTTTTTAGCACAGGCAAAATCCCAATACCCTATTCAAGGTTAAAACATATCCTAAACAAAGCTAAGGTAAGCTTTTACATACACTCTCAATCCATCAGCGCTCTTCACGACATGGCGTTTAACCCGCTCTTATACGATACGCTTCCCATTGTGGATAGAAAAGAAGAGGCTTTTATACTATTCCCAGAGCACTATACATATTTTACCTACACAAACTTAGAAGATGCCATCAAAAAAATAGAGCATTATCTTTCCCACGAAGACGAGCGCATCGCCCTCACAAAAGAACTAAAAGAATACACCCTAAAACAAGGTTATATCCCCTATAGCAAATCAAGACTTGATATGATAGAGCAAGCTTATAAGGATTTGAAAAAGGAGAGCTTATGATAGGGAATGTGGTGGTGAAAGATGTTCCACCTTATGCTGTGGTGGGTGGAAACCCAGCAAAGGTATTAAAGTATAGATTTCACCAAGATATAATAGATGAGCTTTTAAAAATAAAATGGTGGGATTGGGAAGATGAGAGGATAAGAAACGTAGCTTCTTTTTTGATGAGTGATAAGGTAGAAGAGTTTGTAAATTTGGTGCATAAAGGTAAAGTATAACTTGTTGTGCAATTAAATTTTATACACTCTCTGTAAATACTTTTATCTCGTTTAAGGCTTTTTCTATATCCTTGTTTTCAGTTTCCCAGATAAAAACCCCATATTTGTGCAAAGTCCATTTGGCTTTGTTGCTCTTGGGGTGATTTGTGGATATCACAAAATCAGATTTCACCTGAGCTATATCGATAGCGGTAAGCTCTTCTTTTTTCTCTTCATCGTCTTTGGCTTTTAATACAGAAGTGAGTATAAAATTATCGTAGATATGTATTATCTCCACATTTTTAAAATCCGATATAAGACCATTGGCGGTAAGCACGGATATGCGCGTGTTTTCTGGGCTATCGTCTGGCTCATAGTGGATAAATACCATCTCGGTATTTGGAAAAACTCGCACGATAGCTTGCTCTATATCATCCACTATCGCATGGGATTGATTTAAGTTATGTGATTTTATAGATATAGCGGCATCTATGAAAAATTTGTCTCCAGATTTTCTCACCAAAAGTCTTTTTATAGATTTTACCCTCGGATCTTGAAGGATAATGTCTTTTACATGTTCTATCATCTTGGAATCCACGGAAGCATCCAATATTACAAAAATCTGTTCTTTCAATATGTGAAATCCTGTGTAGATGATAAGAAGTATTATAATACCAGCAAAAATTTTATCGAGGTTTATATGAAACTCCAAAGACAAAAAGTTTAAAGTTATCACAAAAGCCCCAAAACCATCCACCAGCATGTGCTCACTATCAGCTAACAGCGCGGGAGAGTTGTGCTTTTTGGCGGCCATGCGCTCGAAAATAGAAAATCCAATAGTTATAAGCATAGATACAATACCCACCAAAAGCCCCCATTTTATATAGGCTTTGTCTATATGATAATGACCAAAAAATGCATCCATGCTCATCTCGTAAGCAGCGAAAAACAAGAAAAAAGATATAAACATCGCCCCTATGTTTTCAAGCTTGTAAAGTCCGTATGGAAATTTCTCATGTTTTTTCTCGGACATGTAAATAGACAAAAAACCTATCAAAGAGGCAACGCTATCAGATAGTGAATGTATCCCTTCAGCTTTTAGGGCTATGCTTCCCGACAAATATCCTACTATTAGCTTTACAAAAGCCAAAAAAAGCATCAAGAATACAGATATTACACTCCAATGATATTTTTTCATGTGTTAAAAGTTATAAAATATTTTTTACCTCATCTATTGAGTTTGCTTTTATTGCAATCTTACCTATTTCTCTTAGCTT
>CAZDZN010000060.1:0-8956 GCA_964509905.1 uncultured Aquificaceae bacterium | reverse complement strand
ACTATTATATAAAACAAAATTATGAGATATATCCTCTTTACGTAAAATCTGGTTTTAAATGGGAAGATGTGGAGATATCTCATTTAAAAGAGATAATAAATTATATATCCAGGTTTTATCCTATAAAACCTTTGAAGATAGCCAATATCCAAAATGATTTTTCAGAGGACTTTAACAAGAGGGATTTTATAGAAGATGAAGCGGTGGAAATCCCTTTTAGGAATTTAGAGCTTTTAACCCAAGGGTTAAAATACGCTTACAGCGTAGATGCCTCTATCGTATCCATAGGAATCATGGGTCTTGTGGCTTTTAAAGACAACACTTATAAGTTTATAAAAGCCATAAACGACGTATTTTCTATGTATGGGGATTATAAAGTGGATACACCTTTTTTGGGTATGAATAAGAAGGATGTGTTTGATAGGCATTTTATAAAGGATTTGTTTGATAAGGCTTTTTGCTGTATGAATCCCATAGACGGTAAAGAATGTGGTATTTGCTCTAAATGCAGAGAAAAAGAACTCCTTAAATCTTGACAACTATTACATAAAATCTTATACTTAAAAGCATGATAGTGAAAAAACCAATCCTTGGTGGAGAGCCCATAGAGACTTCCCATAAGCTGGAAGTGTATTATCCCTATGATAACTCTTTGATAGGTTATTCTTATGCTGTGGATGCCTCTTATGTGGAGCAAGCAATAGCTTTTGCCAAAGAAGGATATAAAAAGCTATCAAATTTAAGCACTTACGAAAAAGCCAAGATACTTAACAACGTTTCGGAGCTTTTACAAAAACATAGAGAAGAGATGGCAAAAATCATCGTATACGAGGTGGGGAAAACCATAAGAGAAGCCCGCACAGAGGTGGATAGAGCTACGGAAACTTTTAGATTTTCCGCCCAAGAGACTCAAAGAATCCACGGTGAAACCTATCCAGTGGATGCACACACAGGGGGAAAGTCTAAGTTTGGGTTTTACATAAGGGTGCCAGCGGGTATTGTGGTGGCTATTTCACCTTTCAACTTTCCTCTAAACCTAAGTGCTCATAAAATAGGGCCCGCCATTGGGGCTGGATGTCCGGTGATTTTGAAACCTTCTGAAAAAACACCCCTTAGCCCTATATTTATGGCAGAGCTTCTTTTGGAGGCTGGTCTTCCCAAAGAGGCCATATCGGTATTACCCGGTTTTGCTGATCTTGGAAAAGCCCTAACTTCCCATAAAGATGTAAGAGTGGTATCTTTTACCGGTAGCAAGATGGTGGGTGAGTTCATCGCCAAGCAATCTGGTATTAAAAAACTTGTTTTAGAGCTTGGGTCAAACTCTGCATTGGTGGTGCATAAAGACGGGGATTTAGAATCGGCCAGCACAAAAGCCTTGCAAGGTGGATTTAGTATGGCGGGGCAAGTATGTATATCTATACAACGAATATTTGTCCATGAAGAGGTATTAGAAGAGTTTTTAAGGCTTTTAGAAGAAAAAATATCAAAGCTAAAAATAGGAGACCCAATGGATGAGTCCACAGATATGGGACCTATGATAGACAAAACCCAAGTAGAGCGTGTAAAATCTTGGATAGAAGAAGCTGTGTCAAAAGGTTCTAAACTTATACAAAAAGCCCAAAACATAGAAAACACAAACTTCTTAGCCCCTACTCTGTTGATAGATCCAAACCAAGACACTCAGGTGTTTAAAGAGGAAGCTTTTGCCCCTGTGGTAGCCATAAATAGATACGCAAACATAAAAGATGTAATAGATGTTGTAAACAGCGGTGAATACGGACTTCAAATAGGGGTTTATACGAAAGATATAAATGTGGCTATGGAGTTTATAAGAAAATGTGAAGTGGGAGGAATAAACATAAACGAAGGACCGAATTTCAGAGTAGACCACATGCCCTATGGAGGATTTAGATATTCTGGAATTGGAAGAGAGGGCCCAAAGTTTGCCATAGAAGACTACACCGAGATTAAAAACGTGATAATATCTTTATGAGTATGGAAAAAAGAATTTTTAGGGGAAAGATTTTTGTAGACAGAACCAAAGAGATAAATTTTTTTATGGAGCGTTTTAAAGAGCTCCCAGAAAGAATTGCTTGGATATACGGCCCAAAATCCGCTGGCAAGACCACACTTATAGAGTACATCATAGAAAACGAGCTATTTGAAGATTTTGAACATCAAAAACCAAAAAACGGATTTTGGGTGAGATACATAAATTTTAGAAGATATGCAGTGGCAAGCTATAACTCTTTTTTAAAAACTTTCATAAAACCAGATGATGTGGATATATCTTTTGAATCTCGTATAAACTTAGGGATTTTCCAATTAAAAGCCAACATACTAAAAAAGATAGAGCAAAAAGAAGTGGACCTTTTTAACGCCCTCATAGAAGAGATAGATAAAATATCAAAAACCCAAAAACCAATCCTTATAATAGATGAAATCCAAACCCTTGAAGATATCTACATAAACGGTGAAAAAGAACTTTTAAAAGAATTTCTCAACTTTCTTGTCTCTCTTACAAAAGAACTCCATATAACCCATGTTTTGATTTTGAGCTCAAATACGATATTTATAGATAGGATATACAACGATGCAAAGCTAAAAGTCACCAGTGATTTTTACAAGATAGACCATCTTTCTTACGATTTTACCAAAAACTGGCTTACTGAGGAAGGATTTAAAGAAGATGAGATATCTCTTATATGGAATTATCTTGGGGGATGCATACCATATTTGTATGAAGTGATTACACATAAAAAAGATATAAAGGATTTAAAAACATATCTTGATGAGAAGGCGTTTATGGCTTATGCGGAGATAGCTAATTTTATAATAAGAGAGCAACCAAAAGAAGAAGATGAACTTTTTAAAACAATAGCAAAAGAAATATTGGAAAAGGGGTATTTTGTACTAGATCCAAACATGGAAAAAAGAGGAGAGTTCATGGATTTAGTAAGCAAATGGGCTGAAAAAGAGATACTTTTCTACGAGCCATTATCTTTAAAAGTAAACGGCAACAACAGATTGTATGAAAAGGGATTAGAGATATACCTAAAAGGGGCTCAAAACATTTAATCTAAAAACTTTTGAAGCACAAACTCTTTGGCAAAATATGTGATGATTATATCAGCTCCGGCTCTTTTGATGGATGTCAAAACCTCATTCATCACATCCACCCCGCTTATAAACCCAAGCTTGTGAGCTGCTTTTATCATAGAATATTCTCCACTTACATTGTAAGCGGCTATGGGGATGTTGTAGCGTTCTTTGGCTATATGGATAATGTCAAGATATGGTAGAGCTGGTTTTACCATTATGATGTCCGCTCCTTGCTCAAAATCTATGTCCATCTCTAAGATTGCTTCTCTTTTGTTGGCTGGGTCCATCTGGTATGTCCTCCTATCTCCAAAAGAGGGAGTGGAGTCTGCTGCATCTCTAAAAGGTCCATAAAACTTAGAAGCGTATTTGGCAGAATACGCCATGATGGGTATGTTTGTAAACCCAGCCTCATCCAGAGCTTCTCTTATGGCTTTTACCATGTTATCCATCATTCCAGAAGGTGCCACCATATCCGCCCCGTGTTTGGCATGAGATACCACTTGTTTTTTTAAGTTTAAAAGCGTAAGGTCGTTGTCCACATCCTCATCTTTTATCACCCCACAATGCCCATGGGTAGTATATTCGCAAAAACACACATCTGTGATAATGTATATATCTGGGAATCTGGATTTTATGATGTCAAGTGAACGCTGGATTATTCCGCTATCACACCAAGCATCAGAACCCTCCTCGTCTTTGTGCTCTGGTATGCCAAACAGTATAAAGCTTTTAATATTAAGATCTACACACTCTCTTATCTCGTCTAACACCTTATCTATGGAAAACCTATAAACCCCCGGCATGGAGTTTATGCTTTCTTTTATCCCTTCTCCATGGGTTATAAAAAGGGGATAAACGAGGTCAGATACATCTACGATGGTCTCTCTCACTATCGTCCTTATAACTTCGTTTTTTCTTAACCTTCTTGGTCTCCTTTGCATATATTTATTATAATATTTATGCCAAAACTTGCAAAGTGTTTATGGAGGTATATATGGCTTATATCGGAATACTTCTAATGGGTGCATTGCCTTACTACATTTTTTTTAAAAGCTCAAATAGACAGGTTGTAGGCATAATATTCGCCGTAGTCTTTTTGGGATTTCTCATATACAATTTTTTTTATACTATGCAAAATGAGATAATGTATAGAGCCCTTGAAATAGTGGCTTTTTTGACATCAGTTTTTACTTTTTGGCAATCTTATAAAACATACAATCTTTCAAAGCTTAGCTACTATTTTTTATTTTTAAATACGGTGATAGTTTTTGCCCTTCCCCATAATTTGTTTTATTATTACTATATATCTGTCTATTTTGAATCCTTGTTTTTGTTTTTCCTATCTATGTATTATGTTATCTTTTTTGGTAGTGCCAACTTTTCTAACGTTCAAGGGCTTGCTTTGAAGTCTCCAAAGCTTGCTCTGATGCTAAGGCTTACCCTTATGGGACTTGGGCTTTATCCACCCTTTGGCAACATATTTTTACTCTTTGCGGGGCTTTTAAAAGGTGGATTTGATTTGTATGGGTTTATCATATTTGTATGGATATTTTTTGCTAACTTTTTTATGGCTTTTAGAATTATGAAAAACACGGTGTTTGGTGTTCCCAATGAAAATATAGTTTATAGAGACATAGACAGCAAACATTTTCTAATGAACAGCGCTATAATAATCATGCTCATACTCTTAGGCATAGGAAGCTTTTTAGAGGTGATGATATGATAGAAAATTATATTAAAAGCCTTGAAAAATACATACCCACCTACTGGCCGATGACTACCTTTGTCCATCACAATCCACTGCATGGATTTGAAGATATGCCTTTTAAAGAAGCTCTCAAAAAAGCCTCCAAGATGTTTGATGCAAAGGTTTATATGTCCCCTGAGTATTATATAGAGCTCTACAAAGAAGGCACTATAAAAAGAGACATCCTTGAAAAAAACATCATGGATTTTTTAAAAACCATAGGTATGGAAAAGTACTTCCCAGAGGCTAAAAAATTTATCACAGAGCTAAGCCCAAACTACAAGCTATACAAAGATGCTTACATGTATAACAAAAATACCTCCAAAGAACTCTTAGATTATTTTTATCAAAAGCTGATAAAAGACGAAAAAACACTTTTCGAAGAACTTACCGAAAATCTTATGCTATGTGAGATAATAGACGCCATCTACAACACAAACTATACAGATATCATAGAGAAAGAGATAGTGGAGTTTGTATCGAGGTTTTTAGATGAAGGACAAACCACCATGTCTATGCCAGAAAGAGAAAAGGGCATGTTTGAGGCTTTTAAACTGTACGAAAGTATACACAGTCCTATGGGTGCAAAAGATTATGGAGACTTGATATCGAGAGAGCTCTCCCCAAAAGACCAAGAAAAGTATATTCTAAATCACCTTTTAAAAGATTTTGGTTGGGCTGGTTTTATAAAATACAGAGAAAACAATCCTGATTATTATTTTCAGCAAAAACATCCAGCATCGGTTTTAGATTATGTAGTGATTAGGCTTCACTTTGAAAAAAAATATCTAAAAGATGCACCTATAATAAACTTTAAAGAACTATATGAAGAGTTTGATAAAAATAAAGAATTTTTTGTATTGAAGCTTTTAAAAGCCAAAAAAATCCTTAGCCCAAAATACGTAGACGAGCTAGAGCAAAAAAGAGTCCCAAAAGAGGTGCTAAAAGATTTTCTCATGGAAGAGGTTTTGCTTGAATCCAGTAGAGCCCAAAACATCTACAACGAGCTTCTGATGTACTTAGACAAACAAAAATCTATTTTGGAGTTTGCGTTTTTGTTAGATAAGATAAAAGAAGAGGAGGGTTATATATGGCTTAAATCCTTGGAGGATTCTTATATAAGGACTTACACGGCGGAGTTTTTGCAATCCCAAGAAAAATACAACACAGGCATATTGGCTTCTGCGGTATTTTGCATAGACGTGAGGTCTGAAACCATAAGACGCCATACAGAAAGGCTTGGTAGATACAGCACCTACGGAGTGGCTGGTTTTTTTGCTACGCCCATAGCCTTTGTGGAGTTTGATAAAGGACACGAGTTAAACCTGTGCCCCGTATTTATAAAACCTATCAAGATTATCTTTGAACTACCCCAAGATGCTCACGAAGAATACAAATCCAAGCACCATATAAACTACACCTTCAAAAAGACCTTGGAAGCTTTGAAAAACAACCCCTATACGCCGTTTTTTATGGTGGAGGCGATGGGTTGGCTTTTTGGAGTAAACCTATTCGGCAAGACCCTTTTCCCAAATCTCACTCTAAAAACCATGTCTTTTATAAAAGCCAAAAAACCAAAAACGCATTTTACGATAGATGCTTTCACGGAAGAGGAGATAAACTTTTATGCCACTAAGTTTTTTATAGAGCATATAAAGGATGCTTACCATCAGGAGTTTAAAAAGCATATAAAAGATGACAAGGCGAGAGAGATTTTTGAAGCCATTTTAAAAGACAAACCAGCTTCCACGGATCCGTCGGTTTTAGAGCTTTTAAAAACAAAGTACGACATCACCAAAGAAAATTACGAATTTCAAAAAGAGAAACTAAAAAATGTAGGCTATTCAAAAGAAGAGCAAGTAAATCTGGTGGAAAACTTTTTAAGGTTGATAGGACTCACAAAAGATATACCAAAATTTGTTATGTTGATAGCCCATGGAAGTACCTCGGACAACAACCCCTTCGAATCCGCTCTTGATTGCGGGGCTTGTGGAGGAAGCGCCGGCCTTCCCAATGTGCGAGTATTTGCAAACATAGCAAATAAAGAGCATGTGAAAGACACGCTTCTTTTAAGAGGTATAGACATAAGAGAAACCATATTCATACCCGGACTTCACAACACCACCACCGATGAGATAGAGTTTTACGATACAGACACCATTCCAAAGGAAGATATGAATTTGTTTGAGAATATAGTGAAAGATTTTAAGATAGCCTCTGGCAAAACCAGAGAGGAGAGAGCAAAACTCCTACCTTACACAGGATCACCGGATAGAATACCCAAGGGCAATAGATTGGTCTGAGACAAGGCCAGAGTGGGGATTGTCAAACAACATGGGAGTTTATGTGGGTAAAAGATTTTCCACCCAAAACACAGCTCTTAAAAATAGATTTTTCTTACAATCATACGACTGGCAGATAGACAAAGACAATAAGATATTAAAAACTATACTAGGAGGGCCTTTTATAATAGGGGAATGGATAAACTTAGAGCATTATTTTTCTACCACAGACAACGAACGGTTTGGTGCTGGGTCTAAGGTTTATCATAATGTAGTGGGAAAAGTAGGGGTATGGACGGGAAACTACGGGGATTTACGCACTGGGCTTCCCTATCAAACGGTGATGCACGATGGTAAACCCTACCACGAACCCATGAGGCTTCTTACCTTTATAGAAGGGCCCCTTGAAAAGGTCTTGGAGGCTGCCAAAGAAGTAGAAAATGCTATAAAGCTTGTGATGAACGAGTGGGTGAGGCTTGTAATCGTGGATAAGATAAACGGTGTGGCTTATACTATAAAGGATGGTGAGGTGAGTGTGCTTTTTGATAGCCGAGGTATAAACCAGTTTGTGATTTAGATATAAAGCCCGCAAAAGAAGGTAAGCCTATTTAGAGGTCTTGTGTTTATGTCTTTTAGTTTGGCACGTTTTAGAGGGTGATATACTTCGTTGTCTACCTCTAAAAGTGGATAGTAGAAAAAATCCCTTTCTAATATGTAAGGATGCGGTATTTCCAAGGGTTTTGTGAGGACAATGCTTGTATTGAAAAGTAGTATGTCTATGTCTATTTCCCTAGGATACCATCGAGGTCTTTCTTGGCGGCCCAGCTCTTTTTCTATCTGTTTTATGGTTTTTAAAAGCTCAAAATCTTTCATAGGAGTATTTATCTTCGCCACAAAATTTAAAAATTTGGGTTGGTTTTCCACTCCAAAAGGTAAACTTTCGTACACAAAGGATATCTTTTCCACATTAGATATCTCTTTCAATCTGTCTAAGGCTCTTATTAAAAGGCTAATTCTATCTTCTAAGTTGCTTCCAAGTCCAAGATATACTTTATTCATAAAAGTTTTGATTTTATCTTATCCTGCCAAGTTTTAACCTTGTATTTTAATCTGTCTATGTCTATTGTTTTAAACTCCCCCTTGTGGTATAAAATTTTACCTCTTGACATGGTGGTCTCCACCGCTGATTCGTTCAAAGAGTAAAGAAGTAGAGCTTTCTTGTCGTATATAGGTATGTTTGAAATCTCTGTGTTTGGGTTTAAAATGATGATATCTGCATCAAATCCCTCTTTTATAACTCCCGATTTTATATTAAAAGCCTCAAAACCATTTTTTGTGGCGATGTCAATGGCAGTTTGAACGGGCATGGCGGTGGAGTCTTCAAAGTATCCTTTTTGAAGCTTTGCCATAATAGACATCTCCTCTATCATAGAGAGGTTGTCGTTTGAAGCCTCGCCATCTGTCCCAAGGGCCACTCTTATCCCAGCTCTTACATACTTCCACACAGGGGCTATCCCAGAACCAAGCTTTAAGTTGCTATCTGGACAATGCACTATCGCAATGTCTCTATCGGTGGCAAGTTTTACTTCCTCATCCGATAGATGTACTCCATGAGCTCCTATAAACTTTTCAGATAAAATACCTATCTCATCGAGATATTCTAGCGAGTGTTTTCCATATTTTTCGTAGAGATTTTCCACCTCTTTTCTGGTCTCTGATATGTGCATATGTATAAAAGTATCCAAGCTTTTAGAAAGATCCACCACTTTTTCTAACGTATCTCTTGAACACGTGTAAGGGCTATGAGGACAAAGCACCGGAAGGA
>CAZDZN010000059.1:0-9076 GCA_964509905.1 uncultured Aquificaceae bacterium | reverse complement strand
TTTTTATAATTTTTTAAAAGAAATACCGCCCAAAGGGCGGTATATTTGATTTATTAGTGAGAACCGCAACCACCAGAACCGCAGCTGCAACCATCACCTAAGTTGTTTGGATTTTTGATGGTAAAACCACCACCCATGAAATCTTGGACATAGTCAAGCTCTGCACCGTTGATATATGGGATAGAAAATTGGTCTATGATAACCTTAGTTCCGTTTGATTCGAGGACTATATCTGATTCTTCTATGGCATCGTCAAAACCCATAGCATATTGAAAACCAGAGCATCCGCCTGGTACTACCCTTATTCTTAGCATAGGGTTTTCGATATTATTCTCAGTTGCTATTTTAGCTATTTCCTGAGAAGCTATCTCTGATACATTAAAAACTAAAGCCGTTGCTTCCATGAAAACCTCCTTAAAATTGATACTTTTAATGTAAATTAAGAAAACTCACTTGCTATGATTTATATCTTCTTATAAGCTCGTGCTCTATATCTTCAAAAGGTATATCAAGGTAATTTAGACCCAGAACAAGATGATACATCAAATCTGAAACCTCATATATTATCTCGTTTTTGCTTTTATTTTTAAAAGCTATAATACTCTCTATCGCCTCTTCCCCTATTTTTTGTATGATTCTATCAAGCCCATCTTTTATAAGCTTTGATGTATAAGAGTTTTCTTTTGGATTTTGAATTCTATCTCTTATCGTTCGTTCTAATTCTGGTATTATCTCAAAGGGCATGATAGTTTTTTGGCTTTTAAAAGCCCTAAAAAAGCAGTTTCTATTACCAGTATGACAAGCTATATCTTTATGTTGCCTTATCATATAAATGAGCGCATCTTCATCGCAATCTATCCTTATTTCTAACACCTCTTGAAGCTCTCCGGAAGTTTCGCCCTTTTTCCATATTTCATTTCTTGAGCGAGAAAAATAATGAGCATACCCTGTCTCTACGGTTTTTTCTATAGCCTCTTGATTGGCGTAAGCGAGCATCCTTATCTCACCAGTGTATATATCCTGGGCTATCACCGGCACAAGTCCCACTACATCAAATTTTATATTCATATTAAAAATTATATACGATTTTGGTCTATTATGTTAAAATATATCTATGATAGATAGGATAAAGGTTAAAACCACAAAGCATACATCGGTAGTAAATATCACAAACAGGATAAGAGACATCGTAGAAAGCTCAAATGTTCAAGATGGGCTTTGTGTGGTATATGTACCACACACCACGGCAGGGATATTTGTAAACGAAGGAGCAGACCCGGATGTAGTGAAAGATATTTTAAATACTCTTGATAAATTAATCCCTTGGAACAACAATTACACTCACATGGAAGGAAACGCCGCAGCACATATTAAATCCTCTATCATAGGAAATTCACGAATTGTACCTATATTAGAAGGGAAGCTTATGTTGGGTAGAGGGGAAGCTATATTTTTGGCAGAATTTGATGGACCAAGAGAAAGAGAAGTGATTGTAAGTATTGTGAGGATTTGATGATTCATACTGTTTTAGCATTTTTAATATTAATAAGCATTTTGATAGTGTTTCACGAGTTCGGTCATTTTATCGTGGCAAAGCTATTTGGAGTAAAAGTAGAAGTTTTCTCTGTGGGATTTGGCAATCCCGTATTCAAAAAGAAAATTGGGGAAACTGAATACCAAATAGCCATAATACCAATGGGGGGGTATGTAAAGTTATATGGAGAGGAAGAGAATATAAAAGATCCCAAAGCTTTCACTTCAAAAGCTCCTTGGCAAAAGATGTTTATAGCGGCGGCAGGCCCATTTTTTAACCTTTTGATAGCTTTTGTAGGATTTACATTTGCTTTTTACATAGGTCTTCAAGAACCTGCTTACATGTCGGAAGCTGTAAAAGTAGGTTATATAAGTCCAAAATCCCCATTTTACAAAGCTGGCATAAGGAATGGAGATAAAATTTTAAGCATAGACAACATATCCATAAAAAGATGGAAAGATATATATTTAGCGGAAATCAAAGCCGTGGGCAAAAGCTCAAAGGTGATGTTTCAAAGAAATGATCATACATATACAGGTATTATCACTCTTGGAAAAATATTAGACCAGGGTTCCATAGGAATGCTTCCAGAAATGCCACCTATAGTCGGGGGGGTAGTGAAAGACTCTCCCGCAGCACAAGTGGGTTTAAAGCCAAAAGATAAAATATTAGCCATAAACGGAAAATCCATAAAAGATTGGTATCAAATATCTTCTTACATGAAAAAAGATAGTGGCAAACCTGTGGTAATAGTAATACAAAACTCAAACAAGCTTTTAGTAAAAACCATAATTCCAAAATACTCATCTGAATTAAAAGAATACTATATAGGCATAGTTCCATATACTAAGTATGTAATAAAAAGCTATCCCATAAACGAAGCAATGGTAAAAGCTATACAGAAGATAGAATCTCTTACGATTCTAAGCATAGACTCGATAAAAGCGCTTATCACAGGGCATGCATCGGTGCTAAACTTGAGCGGACCTATTAGCATAGCCAAGATGTCTGGGCAGGCTGCAGAAGGAGGTCTCGGAGAGTTTTTGGCTTTTATGGGGTTTGTATCTTTGCAGTTGGCTATTATTAATATTCTTCCTATACCTATGCTGGATGGTGGACTTATAGTGCTATTTTTGATAGAAGCTCTTATAAGAAGACCTCTTTCCGAAAAGTTCAAAGAATATTGGCAAAAAGTAGGGCTTGCTTTTGTAGTATCCTTATCAGCGGTGGCTATACTTAGTGATATAATAAGAATCCTCACAGGTATTTAGATTTTAGTATATAATATATATATGATAAGGCATTTTTTAGATATATGGGATATTGACCAAGCTCAGGACATAATAAACTTAACCTTTGATTTTAAATACAATAATTTTAATCCTAAAAGCCTACAAAACCTTCACATAGGGCTTCTTTTTAGCAAACCTTCCACCAGAACAAGGGTATCTTTTGAAGTAGGCGTAAGAGAATTAGGAGGTAATCCTATATTCTTACAAGAATCAAGCCTCCAGCTTTCCAGAGGAGAAGATGCATCTGATAGTGCAAGAACCTTATCAAGATATGTAGATGGAGTTATCATAAGAACAGGATCTCACGAGTGGCTCTTGGAGTTTGCAAAATACTCTTCTGTGCCTGTGATAAACGCCCTCACTGACTACACGCACCCTTGCCAAGCAATGTCTGATGTATTTACATTGTTTGAGGCTTTTAAAGAAAATGTAAAAGAGATAAAAGTACTGTACATAGGAGACGGAAACAATATGGCAAACGCACTTATATCAGCTTTTGCTATGTTTGGATTAAATCTAACAGTATGCACTCCAAAAGAACTCTCCCCAGATGAAAAAAACCTTCAAAAAGCCTTAGAGCTTGCTAAAAAAACAGGAGCAACAATAAGTTTAGAATATGAACCCAAAAAGGCAGCACTATATAAAGAAGTAATCTATACAGATGTATGGGTATCTATGAACGACGAAAATCCTGATTACAAAATAAATTTACTAAGGAATTATCAAGTAAACGAAGAGCTTGTGAACTTAGCTAAAAAAGATGTAAAGCTTATGCATTGCCTTCCAGCAAAAAAAGGTCAAGAGATTACAAAAGAAGTTTTTGAAGCGCATGCAGATTTTATATTCAATCAAGCAGAAAACAGACTTCATACACAAAAAGCACTAATGCACACATTATTTGATGGAACAAATCAAATGGCTTCTATCTAATCTAAAGCCGTATTGGCCTTTGGTAGGGCTTGTAATATTTGGCTCTATCTTAGAAGGGCTTGGCACATCTTTCATGACATATCTGGTAAAGCGTATCATGGACGATGTATTCATACTAAAAGAACCAAACAAGCTCTATATGATTTTATATCTTTTTGCAGGAGCAGCCCTTGTAATTCAAATAGGATTTTTCCTAAGAAACTTTCTTATGAACATGGTATCTGAGAAAATACTCATGAATTTTAGACAAAAGATGTTTGAAAGTCTTCTTTTTACAAAGGTGGATTTCTTTATAAACCATCCAAGCGGAGATATCATAAGTAGATTTAACAACGATATAAACGCCATAAAAAACATACTCATAGATTATATGCTATCTCTTATAAAAGAACCTATTACCGTTTTACTTCTTTTCGGAGTGCTCGTATATAGGGATGTATATCTTACTATAATTATAATAATTGCCTTTCCCATCATATCTTATTCAGTGAAATATTTTGGGTCCAAGAGGGCAAAATATGTAAAGCTAAACCAAGAACGTCTTGGGCTTATAAATCAGCATGTGACACAACTAATAAGTGGTATTGAGAGTATAAAAATCTTTGGAGCAGAAGAAAACTTTATAAGTAGATTTATAGAGGCCAACAAAAACTTATTTAAAGCCGGTATCAAAACCGTGTTTTATACGGTGGCAAATTCTATATTCAATCAATCCACAGGATACATCGTATTTGGTTTAGTGCTTTTATATGGAGGATATAGGATAGTGCATGGATACACATCAGCCGGCGATTTTATATCTTATATCACAGCGCTGCTTCTCATTCAAATGCCCATCATGGAAACTCAAAAGGGGATTATGAACATGCGTTCTTCTATTCCGCTTGTAAAAAGAGTCCAAGAAATGCTAAGCCTTCAAAAAGAAAAAGATGGAGTCCTTAACATAGACAGTCTTCTTACAAATATTTACATGAAAGACGTGTATGTGATAATAGATTCAAAAGAGATACTAAAAGATATAAACCTTCACATAAAACCCGGTGAAAAAATAGGCATAGTAGGACCCACCGGCGCTGGCAAATCCACATTATTAGACATCTTACCAAAACTTGTATCCTACAAAGGGGAGATTCTCATAGACGGCAAAAACTTAGAAGATATAAAAAACAAATCTATACGCCCTAAAATAGCCTTTGCATCTCAACATGTGTTTATATTCAACGATTCTGTGAGAAACAACCTTCTTATAGCAAATCCAAAAGCATCTAATGAGCTTATCCTAAAAGCCATAAAACTTGCAAAAGCGGAGTTTTTGTTAAACTTAAAAGATGGGCTTGATACGATATTAGGAGAATACGGATACACCGTATCTGGTGGTGAAAGACAGCGTATAGCAATAGCAAGGCTTTTTCTTACAAACCCAAGTTTAGTACTATTAGATGAGATAACATCAGCTTTGGATGCTCACACAGAACAAGGCATTATAACAAACATTTTTGAGGCTTTTAAAGATAAAACTATACTTATAGTAGCCCACAGATTATCAAACATTATAAACTGCAATAGAATTTTATATATAGAAGATGGAAGGATATTGGAAGAAGGAACCTTTGGGGAACTTGTGGAAAAACAGGGCAACTTTTCCTCTCCTTTCAACCGCTCTACAGCAATTTAAGAAAATACGCTCTGGCTTGTATAAAAAATTCTTTTACCTTTTTATCTCTATAGTCTCCGTAAGTCCAGTAAAAGGGTTTAAAATCTTGATATATGTAAATGTATTCCATCTCTAAAAATATGTTTTGTCCGATATGAATTCTTGCACCACGTTCTTTGGAGGAGGCAAGTATGAGATGCTGTTTGTTTATATATCCGGGGTCTATATTTATAGTGCGGTTTGAATTTGTGGAGAAATATTTTTCTATTTCCATGGTTTTTAGCTTTAAATCTAATATATCTATATCTTCAAAAAGCTCTTTGGCATAAGCATACACTTTTAAAAGAGGATTTCCCATCTCCTTTGAATAATAGCGTTGTAGGGATTCAAAGTAAAAATGCTCTGATAGACAAAGATCAAGCCCAAGTCCTTTTATAGCTTGCGGAAGAAGATGCTCATAGTGAATATTATAAAGGATTGAAAAAGTAGGTACTGCTTTCATGGTGACGAGTCTGTCATGATTTAAAAGTCTACCACGCTCTAAGGAATTACTGGAAATACTTCAAGACCTGTGGTCTCTTTTAAACCAAACATAATATTCATGTTCTGAATAGCTTGAGCTGAGGCCCCTTTACCAAGATTATCTACGGCACTTATAATCTCCAATGTTTTTAGGCTTTTATGATAATAAGCATATATATAACACATGTTTGTACCCAAAGTCCATTTTGTATGAGGGGGTTTATCTACTATCTTAACAAAAGGCTCATTTTTGTAAAAGTCATTGTATAGACTTTGAAAATCGTATTCATCTATAAAAAGTTTTATGTTCGCTATCATACCCCTTGAAGCAGGTATCACCATAGGGCTAAATTGCACATTTAAGCCAAGATGATAAGACATCTCAGGAGTGTGTCTATGCTTTCCAATCCCATAATAAAATGCATTTTGCTCCATGTAAGGGTAATGAAAATCATCTTTTAGTTTGCGCCCAGCCCCAGATACTCCGGATACCGCACTCACATATATAGAGTCTTTGTAGCCTATTTTTTTCACCAAAGGCAAAACTCCAAGTATTACAGCAGTAGGATAACACCCTGGGTTTGAGACTATTGGGGCCTTTTTTATATCTTCTCTGTAGATTTCTGGAAGCCCGTACACCACATCTTTTAAAAGCTTTTTATGATGTTCTGCATAGTCTAAATTGTAATATTCTTTAAAAATCTTTTCATCTTTTAATCTAAAAGCTCCAGATAAATCTATTACCTTTATATTCTTTGAAGTGTAAAAGGGCACCTGCTCTAAGGAAGCCTCATGAGGAAGAGCTAAAAAAGCTACATCTATATCCTGAAGCTCTTTGGTAATTTTTATATTTTCTAAAGGAGTGAAATTCAAAACTTCTTTTAAATATTTATCGTAATGTGTAGAAGAAGAAAGAGAGGTTATCTTGACAAAAGGGTGGTTTGATAATAATCTTAAAAGCTCAAAACCAGTATAGCCAGTGAAACCAGCTATACCAACTTTTATTATCTCTTGCTCCATCTAAATTTGGCACGTGCACCCATCTTACCGTATTTTTTGCGCTCTTTTATACGAGCATCCACTTTAAGAAGCCCTGCTTTTTTAAGCGTAGTCCTATAATTTTGGTTGTAGTTAAGTAAAGCATCCGCTATTCCGTACATGATGGCTTCCGCTTGAGCTGATAGACCACCACCATTTACAATAGCGTACACGCCAAATTTTCCGTTCGAACTGGTGAGATTTAGAGGAATCAACACCTTTGCCATAGAACTCTCTCTTTGAAGATAGTCTCTCATATCATACTCTTTTTGAGAGTCCCTTGCTTTTACGATAAAACCAGAGCTGTTTTTAACAAGCCATACTCTTGCTACACTATCTTTTCTTTTACCAACACCGTGGTATGCATTATCTTCTAAAACTTTAAAATTTCTTACAACTGCTGCCATAAAAAACTCCTTTATTTAATTGGTCTTGGATTTTGAGATACATGAGGGTATTTATCAGTTTCGTAAACTTTTAATCTTTTTAAAAGCCTATGACCAAGCCTATTTTTGGGAAGCATCCTTTTTACCGCAAGCATTATCACTTGGTTTGGATTTGTTTCTAACATAAAGCCTAAGGTCTTCTCTTTAAGACCGCCTGGATGGTTTGTGTGGAATTGATATTTTTTATCTCTTAATTTGTTGCCTGTGGTTTTTACAAGACGGGAATTTATTACTATCACAAAATCCCCACAATCCATATCTGGTTGATAGATGGGTTTGTGTTTGCCTCTTATTAGGCTCGCACAAGTAGCTGCCAACCTTCCCAATACCATATCCTTTGCATCTATAATCCACCAATCTCTCTTGATATCCTCTATCTTTGGTCTAATCGTCTTAACGCTATCCATATTGCCTCCAAACAAAGACTTAATAGCCTATTATTATAACATATAAAAATAAAAAGTCAATAAAAAGATTTTATTCTTGCAAATTTTTTGAATTATGCTATAATATTATCTTGCTTTAGAGCCACTAGCTCAGCTGGTAGAGCAACGGACTTTTAATCCGTGGGTCGGGGGTTCAAGTCCCCCGTGGCTCATATCTAATGATAACCACAAACATAAGATAACCACAAACATAATTTAATGAAATACTAATAATCTCCATATGTTAAATGACTAAGAAATATAAAAGTTTTATAAAAAATTTAATATAATTAAAATTTTTCAGTATAAGTATATAATATATTTATATCTTTTTTATAATTTCTTAACAGAAAATTAAAATTAATCTTATAAAATAAGTTTTATCTTTTTATAGGAGGTTTTTATATGCCAAAAGTAGTAAAAGGTACGATAGCGGAAGCCCTAAATGCCTCGGAGTTTAGCGTTTTCCATATAAAGGCAATGTTTGCCTCAGCTATGGGATTTTTCACCTCGGCTTACGACTTGTTTATAATAGGTACAGCTCTGGTACTTATAAAAGATGAATGGCATCTGAGCGCTCACCAAATAGGGTTAATCGGCTCCATAACTTTAATAGCTACATTTGTGGGAGCTTTTATATTCGGTAAGTTGGCTGATGCTATGGGAAGAAAATCCGTTTACGGCGTAGAGGCTATTCTCATGGTGATAGGGGCTTTAATATCTGCAATATCACCAAACGCTACTTTTCTTCTTATATCCCGTTTCATACTTGGACTTGGTATAGGAGGAGATTACCCTATTTCGGCGGTAATCATGAGTGAGTATGCAAACGCTAAAACAAGGGGTAGGATGGTAACTCTTGTATTCAGTGCCCAAGCTCTTGGGTTGATAGCTGGACCTATGGTGGCTTTGGCACTATTAGCTGCTGGGATAGATAAAGACCTGGCTTGGAGGATTATGCTTGGACTTGGAGCTTTGCCTGCAGCAAGCGTAATATATTTAAGGAGAAAACTTCCAGAATCTCCAAGATGGTTAGCCAGAGTAAAAGGAGAGAAAGAAGTAGCAGCGAAAGATTTAACATCATTTTCTCTTGGGGATATCACCGTAGAAAAAGTCCAAGACCCAGTGGTAAAACAACCTATTTCAAAATATTGGTTAAGACTTTTAGGTACCGCTGGCACATGGTTTTTGTTTGACTATGCATACTATGGAAACACCATATCTACACCATTTAT
>CAZDZN010000058.1:0-9131 GCA_964509905.1 uncultured Aquificaceae bacterium | reverse complement strand
ATAGGAGATGGCGTTCTCCTTTAACTGCCCTATAAAGGCTGATAACGCCTACAAGCAATATATAGTTTAGGAGGTTTTATGAACTATTTGGCTGTGCTTGTAGGTGGTGGTTTAGGAGCGCTTTTAAGATATGTAATAGCGACGTTAGTACAAAAATATGTGCCAAATTTTCCATTAGGCACTTTTCTAATAAACATAACCGGGGCTTTTGCCATAGGATTTTTAAGCATATATCTTACAGAAATTTTAGAAATGCCGGTAAATGTTAGACTTTTTATCATCACTGGAATATTTGTTTGATCTGCTATCTTAGCAACAGTTTTTACTATATTTCCTATGTTTGAAGCCTGTTGCTTTAACTCTGCTGCTTTCTTTGCAGACTCTAACTGTCTTTCGGAAGCTACTATGATGTTTTGTACCAACACATTTAAATTTCTACTTGTTCTATATATCAAATTTTGCATATTTTCAATCTTGGTTTGAGAGGTTTCAGCATTTTTTGATTACCTTAGCACCATTTCAGATACTCTTTTAAAAGAGTTTAGTAGCTCTTGAGAAGCCCCAGAAGACTCTTCTGCTCCTGAAGCTATTTGCTGAGCTGAAGACTTTAGTTCTTCTACGGCTGATGACGCTTCCCCTATACCAGAAGCAAGCTGGGAAGCTGCCGCCGCTATCCTTTCAGAAATTTGCTGTTGCCTTGCAAGGGTCTTGGCTTTTTTTCGCTGAGCTTCGATGTCCTTCGAAAAAGCCACACCATTCTTCGGCTCTTATGATTGTGTGAGTCCCTTCTTCACTAATGCCATAGTACATCCTCCTTTTTTGTTCCTACTTAGTATGCGACATGATGTATTTTATCATAACAAAAAAATGATTTTTAACATGTTTGTACATACTATTAACCCTTGCTTTTATCAAAATTTTCTATAAATCCAATTTTCCAATTTAAATATGATATAAAGCACTGCTTAGTTCAGATAAGTTAGCATAGGGCAAACACCTTACCTAAAATCTGCTTTATGGCAAGGCATCTTGATCAGATAGCCAGAGCTGTTTTAATCTTGCTCTTCATGTTAGCTCTACAGCTCAAGATGCTCAGAGGCTTAAGAGTTATAATCTTAAAATAGAAATTATTAATCATATTTAATGTACTTATGGTTTGGTTTCATAGCTATGATTTTAAAACAGAAATTAGGGTTTCTTAATGATGTTTTGTTGTATTTATGGAAAGAGTGCTAATATACTACTCTTAAAAAAATAATGATCTATAACCCAACTTTCCAATTTAAATATAATATGAGCCACTATTAGGATAAATTATTACAAGATAGATAGCTTATTAAATTTTGCTTTATGACAGGCAACCTAATCATAGAACATCGGTGGTTTAACTCCACCCCTTTATATTGATTTTACAATTTGATATATTTGTGGTTTCATGATTAGGATTTCAAAACGGAAATTAGGGTGGTTTATACTATCTTAACAAACCTCTACTTTATCCTCTCCCACGAAAACCCTACTATATTCTTATCACCATCAGAAAACTCTATCCCCACTATATAAACTTCCTTATTCTCAGATAAATACTTCTCATAATACTTTTTCTCTTTTATCTGCTTTAATGGGTCTTCTGATGGGCTGTCTGCCACTTTAAACTCTATAATGTGTATCTTGTTTTCTATAAAAGCTGATAAATCTATACGGCCTTTGTTTGTAGTGTCTTCCGGGATGGACACGATGCCAGCGCCATTAAAAAGTGCATATATAAGAGATGCATAAAAGCCTTTTTTGGTGTACCAGTTATAAGGGATGCTGGCAAAGAATGAGCTTAGGGCGTCTTTTAGTTTTGATAAATCTGATTTTCTTAAGGCTTGTATGATGGTAGAATGGGGTATTTTTCTCAAACCAGCATTTTTAAGGACATAATTTAAAAACGAATCGTTGAAGGCTGTTCTTACCTCTAAGTTTGGATAATTTAGGGTATAGAAGTATTTAGAGCCTATTCTTTCTGATTTTTTTATCGTAAGATATCCAGTTTGAAAAAGTAAGCTCTCTATGGGCATGTCTTCAATATCTATGCTTGATATTATCTCTTCTCCTACTTCTAAGTTTTCTAAATCTGGTAGGTATAGTCCTTGGTTTTTAATCATGTTTAACAAGAAAGTGGGGGTCCCAGTCTCAAACCAATAGGGTCTAAACTCTTTTTCCGCAAAAAGCAGCATAACATCAAAAGGGTTGTAAACTGATTCTCCTTTCCAGTTATATCCGTTGTACCAAGTTTTTATCTCTTCTTTGTCAAAGTCTTTTAGCCTATCTTCAAACACATTTTCAAGCTCAGACTGTGTATATCCACAGATTGTGGCAAACTCTTCACTGAGGGTGATATCTCTTAACTGATTTAACCCACTAAAAATAGATACTTTTGAAAACCGAGATACGCCTGTTAAAAATACCAGTTTTAAGTACGGGTCTAAGTCTTTTAATACAGAGTAAAAGTCTTTGAGGATTTCTCTATTTTCATAGGCATTTTCGAGGTTTTCTATGGCATCAAGGATAGGTTTGTCGTATTCGTCTATGAGGACTACTACGGGGGAGCTATATTTGTCTGATAGGATTTCTACGGCTTGTCTAAGCTTACCTTTATAGGTAGGATAAGTTAATTTTATATTGTATTCTTTTTGCAATGATAAAAATATCTCTTCAAGATTTAAACTTAGTTTTTCCTTATCCCTATGTGTTCCCATACCAAAACTTATATGCACCACCGGATATTTTTTATCCCAATCCCAGTTTTCATATAGATATAGCCCTTTGAAGAGTTCTTTTTTGCCAAGGAAAGCCTGTCTTATGGTATCAAGAAAAAGGGATTTACCAAAACGCCGGGGCCTAGATAAGAAGTAATACCCGCCTTTTTCAAGGCTTTTAACAAAAAGAGTTTTATCCACATAATAATAATCATCGCTTCTTATTTTCAAAAAACTCTGTATACCTATGGGTAAAATCTTCATATAAATAATATAACCCGACTTGTGGATTAGTGTGATGTATACTTTATAGCTTTTCAAAACTAAAATGAGTCTGCCAGGTTTGCTGATGATAAGAGGACATTTTCTGGATAATGATAGTCTTTCTGAAAGTTGTCTACGGTGCTATTTTGGAATTAGAAAGTAAATGGGCTGAACTTATGAAGACAAGTCTACCACGCATCACAAGTCTACTACGGTTTAGGAGGTTATCTTGAGCTTCAAGAAAAAATAAAAGATATTCTAAGGCTAGGTATTTTTTGCGTATAAGTATTCACGATGTACTGAACTCGTACAATGCTACCAATTATAAGTGCTATAATTAATCTATGGAAAATTTACTGGAGAAAGCTCACATACTTCAAGAAGCCTTGCCTTTTATAAGGGATTTTTATGGCAAGATTTTTGTGGTGAAATACGGCGGAGCTGCTATGGAAGATGAAGAATTAAAACACTCTTTTGCTAAAGATATAGCCCTTCTTAGATATGTAGGGATAAAGATAATTTTAGTGCATGGTGGAGGTAAAGACATCACGAATATGCTAAATAGGCTTAACGTCCAAACAGAGTTTGTAAAAGGTGTGAGAAAAACCGATAAAGAGTCTCTGAATGTGGTGAGGATGGTGCTTATCGGGCTTTTAAACAAAGATATAGTATCGATGTTAAACAAAGAGATGAGCCATACGCAAGGAGCCATAGGGCTTTCTGGTGTGGATGCAAATCTCCTTGTATGTAAAAAATTTTATCAAGAGGGGGAAGACATAGGGTTTGTAGGTGAAGTAAAAGCTATAAACACAAAACTCATAAGAGAACTCATCCAAAACGATTATATCCCAGTGATAGCACCTGTGGGCATAGATCCAGAATCAAACCAAATGTACAATATAAACGCCGATATGGCAGCCACCGAGATTGCTTGTGAGATAGGAGCAGAAAAACTCATATTTCTCACAGACACCAACGGCATAATGGATAAAAACGCCAACACCATCTCCTCTATACACAAATCCCAATACGAGAAACTCATACAAGACGGCACGATCACCGGGGGCATGATACCAAAGATAAAATCCTCAATAGATGCGATACTGCGGGGTGTGCGCAAAGTCCATATTATAAACGGCAAGATAAAACACTCAATCCTTATAGAGGTATTTACCAAAGAAGGTATAGGTACCGAGATTGCACTATGAAAATACTATCTTTTGTAGGATATCACAATAGTGGTAAGACCACGCTTATAGGAAAAGTTATATCCTCTTTAAAAGACTATAAGATAGCCTACATAAAGCATGATCCAAAATCACATGCCATCATAGACAAAGAAAACTCAGATACTTTTCGCATACTATCTATAAACCATCAATCGGCAATACTATCGGGCGATACTTTTGTATTATATCAAAAGCCAAAAAACCTACAAGATATTTTGCCAATGTTTAAAGATTACGATGCTATATTCCTTGAGGGGTTTAAGTATTTGGCTTTTAATAAGATAAAATTAGGAAATATCCAAGAACAGTTAACAAATGTAATATACGAATACGACGGAGACTTTGAAAAACTGCTAAATTTTATAAGAGGGTATATAGATGGAGTTTAAACTTCCAGAAGACCATCCGTTTAGTCTTTTGATACCTCTTGTGGAGGAAGGAAAGCTCGATCCTTGGAGTGTGGACATAGCAAACTTAGCCCAGATTTACATGGATCAGATAAAAACGATGGAGCTTCTTGATATGAGGATTCCAGCAAGCGCACTATCTGCAGCCACATTCTTATTTAAGAAAAAAATGGAAGTTATTTTCCCAAAACCTAAAATCCAAAGACAAAAGATGAGTCTAAAAGAGATAATCGATATGTACGATGAATCTCAACCCCAGGAACAAGTCCAAGTCCTATCAGAAAAAGAAAAATCTACTATAAAAAAAGCCTATACATACAAACCAAGAAAAAAAACTTTCACAAAAAAGCGTAAAATCCCTCTTCATAGATCTATATTAAAGGACATAATAGAGCACTTTAAAAGTACTCTGGAGCAGAAAAAAGGGTTCTACTTTTCAGAGGTATTAGAAAAAGACAAAGCCTGTGTACAGTTTACAGCGCTTATGTTTATCCAATACGATAAACATGCAAATATATATCAAAAAGAACACTACGGAGATATATATATAGAAAAATCTGAATAATCAGATATCTATAAGCTTCAAGACTTGATTTAATTCTGGTGGTGCTTCTATTGGGGGTTGGGCAGATTTCATGGCTGTATCTGGGTCTTTTAAACCAGAACCCGTAAGGGTGCAAACCACGCTCTCCCCACCTTTGAAAATCCCCTCTTTTGCAACTTTTATAAATCCGGCCACCGATGCAGCGGATGCTGGTTCGCAAAATACTCCTTCATAGGAAGCCGCTAAGTTGTAAGCATATAGTATCTCATCATCTGTCACAGCGTCTATCTTGCCGTTTGATTCTTTTGCAGCTTGAATAGCGCTTCGCCAGCTATAAGGATTACCTATTTTTATAGCAGTGGCTATGGTCTGGGGATTTTTTATGGGATAACCCTTTACTATAGGAGCTGAACCTTCCGCTTGGAAGCCCATCATGATGGGAAGTTTTTTGGATTTACCCAGTTGATGGTATTCTTTATAGCCTTTCCAATAAGCGGTAATGTTTCCAGCGTTTCCCACTGGTATGAAATGATAATCCGGAGCATCTTCTAAAGAGTCTATTATCTCAAAAGCGGCAGTTTTTTGACCTTCTATGCGATATGGGTTAACAGAATTTACTACTTCTACTGGAAGCAATTCGCCGATTTTCCTCACTATAAAAAGAGCGTCGTCAAAATTTCCAAGAAGCGCTATAACCTTAGCTCCATATATTATAGCCTGAGAGAGTTTACCAAGTGCCACTGCACCTTTTGGTAGTATAACAAAAGCTTTCATTCCAGCTCTTGCAGCGTATGCCGCTGCCGAAGCAGACGTATTTCCAGTGGAAGCACATATCACTGCTTGCTTGCCAGATTCAGCGGCTTTTGATATGGCCATCGTCATACCCCGATCTTTAAAAGAGCCAGTGGGATTTAGCCCTTCAAATTTAAAATACAAATCCACATCCACATTTAATATCTTTGGGATTCTCTGAGCTTTTATAAGAGGAGTGTTTCCCTCATAAAGTGTTATAACTGGTGTTTTATCTGTTACTGGCAAGTATTCTCTATATCTATGTATAAGTCCTTTCCAATATCCCATTCGATATATTTTATCATTATTCTAAGATGTGCGCTCTATAAAAGTTATCATCCGTTCTTTGGTCTTGTCTCTTCTATAGCTCGGGATATTTTTGTTGCATATGCTACATGTATCATATATTAAAAGCTCAATACCGGGATTTAAAGATTTTATCTGATAAATGGCCTCTTTTTGGGTATCAAAAAATAATCTACTATCTTTTGTTTTTAGGCTTTTAAAATAATCTTTAAATTCAAAACCCACTTCATAGCAACAATCCTTAGCACAGGGCCCCACAAATCCAAAATAAGGTAACTCGCCAAAGCTCTCAAACAATAAAAATGCATTTTTTAAAATACCACCATAAAGCCCCCGCCACCCTGCATGCACTGCTCCCACAAAGCTTTTGGATTTTAAAAGCACAGGCACACAATCAGCGGTTTTTATGCCTATCTTCAGACCAATTTTATCCGTAATAATCCCATCCGCTTGGATATCCTTTTTCACATCCTTTATAAATACCACATTATTTGAGTGAGTTTGAATGGGCGTTAATATATCTATGTCTTCTTTTGTTATCTCTACCTTAAAATCCGAAAAACCAGCATAAAAAAGCATTTTAAAATTAGACACTACGCTTGTATAAAATTATAAAACAAGCGTTTCTTCAAATACCACATTTTGCTCGGAAGAAGTGCAACATCCACCGCAAGAAGCACATTTTTTGACAGCTATTTCGTGACTATCAGGTAGAAGTTCTAATAAGTTTATATTCGTTTTTTCTTCTTCGGATTGCAAAGTAGCTATACCTTTTATAGGGTCTACATATGTGATGGTATATTCTTTTTTATTATAGCAAATATTTGTATTCTCAGTCGGAAGTATGTATTTTACAGCATAGTTTACTTTTTCAAAAGACATACAACATACGAGCTTACCGCAAGGACCAGTGAATTTTGAAGGAGACATCGGTAGATTTTGCATCTCCATATCTTTTAAATTCACGGATTCAAACACATCTATGAAGTTCGCACAGCAAGTTTTCAACCCGCACATACCAGTAGCGCCAAGCATCTGGATGGCATCTCTGGTACCTATCTGCCTCATCTCTATTCGCTTTTTTATCGTTTTTGCTAAATCCTTTACAAACTGCCTAAAGTCCACCCTTGATTCGGCGGTATAAAAAAAGAAAGACTTCGAATCGTCTATTGGTATATAAGATCTTATAAATTTTAGATTTATCTCGTGTTTCTTAGCAAGGTCTTTGGCTAATTTTAAATTATTCTGGGATACCTTGTTTAGATGGTTCATTTTTGATATGTCTTGTTTCGTAGCTTTTCGTATGAAAAATGTTGTTTTTACATCGTAAAATTGATCCGACATACCAACTATCTTAGCAATATCCGTATAATCATCTTTGTTTATAATCACAAAGGTATTTTTTGCCAAAGGACTTTGAATGCCTTCTAAAAGTCCTATCTTGTTTGTATCCATGTATCTTATATATGTATATCTCATAAATAATCTCCTATCCTAAAGTATATTCTATCATGGCCATACGCACAAAGACACCATTTTCAATCTGATTTGCTATCAAGGATTTTTCTTTATAAAGAATGTCGGAATCTATGTCTACATTTCTATTTACAGGTCCTGGGTGCATCAAAAACCCCTTAATTTTGAGATATCTTTTTTTGGTAATCCCATACATCTCAAAATAACTATCCAGATTTAAGATATCCTTGTGCCTTTCTTTTTGAATACGAAGCGCTATCACATGATCTGCCCATTGGATAGCCTCGTCTAAATCTGTAAAAACTCTGTCTATAAAAGGATAATTTTTTGGTATGAAACTCGGATATCCACATACCCCTACATCTGCTCCTTCTAACTTAAAAAGATAAGCTCCAGACCTAAAAACCCTGCTGTGGTATATATCTCCCACATATAATATATTTTGATTTTCCAAAGAACCTACTTTTTCTAAAAGTGTAAAAACATCTAAAAGCCCTTGAGATGGATGCTCATGTGTACCATCACCTGCATTTATGAGGCCTATATTTAGAGCACTAAACTCCTCATAATCAAATAATATATCAGATATTCTAAATATAATCCCGTCAAGGCCTATCTTTTCGAAAGATAAAAATGTATCAAAAAGCGCCTCCCCTTTTGTAGTGGAAGAAAAGTTACCCTGTATGTAATAAGTCTCACAAGAGAGATTTCTTGCAGCTTTTTCAAAAGAAAGCCTTGTTCTGGTGGACGGTTCTTCAAAAAAAAGAGCTATGGATTTGTTTAGCTCTGGATGAGTTTTTTGGCTTTTAAAATAAAAAGCTCTTTGAAGAAGTTCTCTGTAGACATCTTTTAGATGAGAAGCCTCCAATATATATTTCATATTAGCCTCTTTCTATCTCAAAAGGCCAGTTTAAAATCCCGCCCACTATATTATAAGCATCAAAACCAAGTTGTCTTAAAGCATATGTAGCAAAAGCGCTTCTATTTCCGCTTCTGCACATCACAAGGTATTTTTTGCTTTTATCAAGCTCTTTAAATTTAAACCTCAAATCATCCACAGGTATAAGTAAGCTATTTGGCACTCTGGCAGCTCTATATTCTTGAGGCGTTCTAACATCCAAAAGTACGGCATCTGTATCAGATTCTAAAATCTTTTTTGCCTCTTCAGGCACAATCTCTGGTATATTAAACATCTAAACGCTACCTCCATTCATGCTAAATATATTATACTAAAAGCTGAAATAAATGTATGAGTTTAATAATGTAATGTTTAATAGGCAGGAGAGATAGCCAAGTGGTCAACGGCAAGGGACTGTAAATCCCTCGGGCTTCGCCCTTCGCAGGTTCGAATCCTGCTCTCTCCACCATT
>CAZDZN010000057.1:3121-9252 GCA_964509905.1 uncultured Aquificaceae bacterium | reverse complement strand
TATAAAGATAGCATAAATAATTGCTCAGACCTTTATCATCGTTTAAAGTTTAAAGAATATTGCTATGACATGTTAAAGGGGATGCTAATTTTTAAAAGGCGTGTTCTTATTTCGAGATGTATAGTTAAGCAAATAAATAATTGTGAGAAACAGGCTAAGGAAATTTATCTAAGTAATAAAAATAATCAAGGCACAAAAATATATAAACACTTATACATTCATTATTATACTCACACCTACAATCACTAATATTGAGCTATATCACGACACAAATATGGCACAATAACAAATAAAGCCTTGATAGACAAAGAAAAGAAATATCTTGAAAGCTACTCGAAATCACTTGTGGGTTCACGCCCACCGGGGGTTCGAATCCCTCTCTCTCCGTATCTTAATCTGATATAATAAATAGGTTATGGAAAATTTGGTGATAGTGGGTGCTCAGTGGGGTGATGAAGGAAAAGGCAAGATAGTAGATTTGCTCTCAAAAGATTATGATGTAGCTATAAGATATCAAGGGGGCAACAACGCTGGGCACACTGTAATAATAGATGGTCAGAAATACATACTTCACCTTATCCCTACAGGCATACTCCACAAACATACGATAGGCTTTATAGCTCAAGGCATGGTGATAGATTTGGAAGTATTAAACAAAGAAATAGAAAATTTAAAATCTTTAGATATACTTGATAGACTTTTTATAAGCGATAGAGCACACGTGATACTTCCTTATCACAAAATACTTGATAAACTTTTTGAAAAAACCTCAAACATAGGCACTACATTAAAGGGTATAGGCCCTACTTACATGATGAAGTATGCCAGAAAGGGCATAAGGATAGCGGATATAATGGACGAGGGTGTCTTCTATAAAAGATTGGAAGAAAATTTGGAATTTACAAAAGACATAACCCAAAAAATTTACAATGAATCTTGGAACCTCAACAAAGACAAAATCATAGAAGAAGTTTTTAGGCTTTTAAAACCTATAGAAAAAAACATAAAAAGCATATATGATGTATTGGCTCCAGATAAAAGCGTCATATTTGAAGGAGCTCAAGGAGTAATGCTTGATATAGACATAGGAACGTATCCTTATGTCACTTCTTCAAACTCCTCCACTCTTGGACTCGCCAACGGCACTGGTTTAAATCCTAAATTTTTCAAAAGCTCAAAATTTGTGGGTATATCAAAAGCATACACTACCAGAGTAGGCTCAGGACCATTTCCCACAGAGCTAAACGATGAAATAGGGCGAGCTCTGAGAGACTATGGACACGAGTATGGGTCCACCACTGGAAGACCCAGAAGATGCGGTTGGCTTGATTTGGTGGCGCTTAGATACGCATCCATTATCAATGGTTTTGACGATATAATCCTTACAAAACTCGATGTATTGGATAACTTTGATGAAATAAGAGTATGCATTACTTACGAAGGAGCTGAGGGATTTCCTTCAAAGCTCTCAGATATGGAAAATATAAAACCCATCTATAAAACTCTGAGAGGCTGGAAAACCAATACCAAAGCTCTAAAAGACAAAAACGCCCTACCTAAAGAAGCTCTGGAATACATATACTTTATAGAAGATTACCTAAATATAAAAGTTTCAATGCTATCAACCGGTCCAAACAGAGAAGATTATTTGTATTTATAAAGAATGAATAACACAGATCTCCCTAAAGTTTTAGCTCATACAAAATCTTAGCACCTAACTTATAATATATATAGGAGGATTTATGGCTACACTACCAGTGGAAGTTTATGAGATTTTAGAGGAGAAATTTGGGAAAGAAGACGCCAAGAGTATTTTACATGCTTTAGAAAAATCTCTTAGTGTTATAGAAGAAAAAGCCAAAGAAGAAAAAGAAATAGCTAAAATACAGATAAAACAAGAACTCACCAACGAACTCATCACTAAGGGCGAGTTTCAATCTGAAGTTAAAAGACTTGGGGATTTAGTTCAATCCGAGACTAAAAGACTTGAGGATTTGATACGCTCTGAAGTTAAAAGACTTGAGGATAAGATGGATATAATGCAAAAATTAATCCTTCTTGGTTTTGGCGGGTTTTTAATACCGATGTTGCTGATATTGATAAAGCTTTATTTCAGATAAAGATTTCGCCATGAACTCATACATCAATCTGTGTTAAACTAAAAACTAATATTATGGCAAAGAAGAAAAAATCCAAAAAATCCATAGTGATAGCAGATGTGTTTATAAATGATGGGCACAACAACGCACCTTTTATGGGTGGTGGGCAAAAGATGATTTTAAAGTTTTATGAGCTTTTAAAAGACAGATACGATATGTCCCTCATCACCTCTCAAAAGTTTTTTATAGAAAAAGCCCAAGAGATGGGTATAGAAGTTTACGATGTTTATGCACCAGCTAACGAAGTGATTAAAAGATACGAGTCTCACCTAAAAGACCTTCTTAAAAAAGATATTATGATAATAAACAATCAAATCATATTGAACGAGCATACAAACATCATCTCTTGGGTTCATGCAAACTATTTTGAGTTTTGTACGACCTTTGAGATAGAATCTTGGCTAAACTTTGTAAAAGCTCAAAATGTAAAAGCCATATCTTTTGTATCTGAGCCTCTTAAAGATATCTTTGAAGAGCAAGTACCTTTTGATAAAATCCATGTGATACCAAACTGGATAGAAAAAGTATATGATAGTCCAAAGCCCTACGATGCGGATAATTTTAGAGTGGTGTGGGTAGGGACTTTAAAAGCAGATAAAAACTGGCAAGAGCTCTCTCAAGCTCTAAAAGGAGAACCTATTGATGTAGATTTTCTGGGGGATGGTCAAGACCTTGAAATGGCAAGAGAGCTAAAAGAGATAAAACCCCGTCTTTTTAATCATCAAAACTTTCTTGGTTTTGTGGATAAGCCCATAGAGTATATGAGAGAGCATAGCTCTGTTTTTGTATTCACATCTGTGGCAAAGTTTGAGGCTTTTGGTTTGACACTCTTAGAAGCTATGTCTGTGGGCATACCCGCTGTTGCAAAAGATAGCCCCATCACAAGGTATGTGTTAGGAGATGGTGGGCTTTTTTATAATACTATCACAGATTTAAAAGATATCATATTTAGACTAAAAGCGGATAAAACTTTATACGAAGAAAAAGCCCTATACTCTCTTGAAAGAGCAAAGCTATTTCACAAAGACATTGTAAATCTTGATATATACTAGATTTTCTTAAAAGACTAACGCAAAAGTAATTTTCCATATCTATATCTTTAAAATCTTTTGTATCATGGTTAAAGCAAATTGTAGCAAGCTCTAAATAATTTCCTGTGGACTTAAAAATCTCTTTGTATGCTATTTTATAAGTAAAAACTCCTTCTTTGTGATGATAGGTATTCTTATAAGGTATTGGAGTTTGAAAATCTCCTATGACCAAATATCCATTTTCTTTTATTATTTCGTCTATTTTAGATATAGTCAAAGTTAAGTTGTTTCTATCTATCCAATGTAGTACACTATTTATGATTACACAATCAAACCTCATTTTTAAATCCATTTTCTCAATAGTATTACCATAAAATTTTATAAATGGATATTTACCCCCCCATCTTCTAATGCCTTTTTAGAAGGTTCTACAGCATAAACTTTGCATCCATATTTTTCATGCAACTTAGCTAATCTATAACCATTTGAAGCGCCGAGTTCGATTACATTGCTATCTTTGTTTACTGCTCCATATAAGTCTATAAGATAGGTAATAAAATCTTCTTTTGGACTTAGTCCATCTTTGTTCCTCAAAAACCAATTATCTGCTTCTTGATTTTTGAAAATTTCTTCTTGACTCATTTTTAACCTCCTTTTATGTCAATCTTTTAAATCCAGAATGACATACCGCTGATTTTAGATGTCTTTCAGGATTTTCTTCATTCCAGATTTTACTAAGCTCATAGAATACTTCTTTGATAGCTTTCTCGTACTTACTTATATATTCGTCTTTATGAGCGAAAGAAGCATAAAAAGATGTTGTGGCTAAAAAACCTTTTTCTAACATAAACTGGGTAAATAGCGTTTTCATCACCAGCGGTTTTTGATGCTTAAAGCTAAAGTGCGACAACGGATCAATACCGCTTATTTCAATGTCTATATGGTTTTGCTCAGCGTAGTATTTCCATATCTTTTTCACTTTACTTCCAGCGCTTATAAGAAAATCCGGGACATTGTTTTTGGATAACTCTTCTATCGTTTGTAATGCTGCTATTAGACCGCTTCTTTCAGTCCAGTAAGTACTGCTGATAAATGTATCTTGAGCTTTATCCATTACCCAACTTTTGCCTATTATTGCAGACATAGGATATCCATTGCTTATAGCTTTACCGAAAATTGCTATATCAGGGTCAAAACCTAAGACCTTATGTGCCCCACCTACCGTAAGTCTAAACCCTGCGGTTATTTCATCTATTATCAAAGGTATATTTAAGTCTTTTTTTATTTGATGGATTGTATCTATAAAGCCTCTTTCTGGATAAATATTTCTTATTGGTTCCATAACTATGGCTGCTATGTTATTCTTATGTTTTTCTACAAGTTCTTTTAGTCTATTTACATCGTTGTATCTAAAAGGAAAAGCTGTGTTTTTTAAACTTTTTACAACACCTAAGGGATTTAACCCTGCTAGTAGATGCTCTCCCAATGCATCTTCTTCGTTTAAGTTTGCTGATAGATACCAATCATGCCACCCATGATATCCACAAAATATAACAATATCTTTTCCGGTTGCCGCCCTTGCGATTCTTATCGCTATTGCCATAGCTTCGCCACCAGATTTTGCATATCTTACCATATCTGCCCATGGATGGATTTCTATGAGCTTTTCTGCTAGATATACTTCTTCTGGAGCTATTAAGGTCGTTAGATTTCCTTTCTTTATACCCTCAATAACTTTATTGTCAATTTCTTCATAGGCATAGCCCAAAATAGCAGTGCCTATTCCCATATAACTAAAATCATAATACAAGTTGTCATCCAAATCCCAAATTTCACATCCCTTAGCTTTTTCGTAATAAGAGGGCCATAAATCTGGTATAAACATCTCTGGTCTTTTTGACAACAACTGCGTCCCACCAGGTATCAATTTTTTTGCTTTTTTATATAACTCTTGTCCTTTACTCATCTTAATCTCCTATAATCTCATTTAAATAATCCGATGATAATATTTTATCATTTTTAAGGGATACTTGATACCCTTCATTCCTGGTTATATCTTTATTGATTTCAATTAGGTGTGTATATTTCTCTAAAAGCTCCAATACTTCTTTTGTTTTGAAGAGGTTATTTTGTTTGTATAGATGTTTATAGACTTCTTTTATAAATTTATAATCTTGTTCTCTATCCAAAGTCCATCTTAGATATGATAAGTCTATGTCATTTTCCACAGAGTATTTTTTGAATTTATCGTTTTTCCTTATATAAGGAGTTACGTGTTCTCTTTCGGATGTTAGCTTTGCATTCTTCCAAGCTTCAAATAAAGCTTCATAAGTAAAAACTTCTACATCCAAGCCATCTGGATATGTTTCTTTCAAGGTGTTGGATGTATAATCAGCTCCAGATTTTATATGATTATCTATTGCATAATCTATGATATCTGGGTCTATCAAAGGACAATCTGAAGTTATTCTTACAATATTTTTTGGCTTAATAAGCCTTGCACACTGATAATATCTATCTAAAACATCATCCTCGCTTCCAGCAAAGACTCTATATCCTAAACCAGAAACTATATTAACTATTTTTATATCTTCCTTATTGAAGGTAGTAGCTACCACAACCTCATCTATAAGTTTTGAATGTGAAACTCTCTCTATTACATGCTCTAAAACAGTTTTGCCCTCTAAAGATAATAAAACCTTGTTTGGCAATCTTGTTGAACCTGATCTAGCTTGAATTATACACAATATATCCATCACAGTCTCCAGTTTGACGGTACTATAAATTTTTCCCTATTCTCTATAAAGATATCTAAATCTATTTCAGAGAATATTTTTTCCATACAATCTACATCTATGTTTATATTATTCGCTAATTGATTTTTATTCTCCACTCCAATAATCACTTTGTCTATCAGAGGATTTCTAAGTACGAAGTATAG
>CAZDZN010000057.1:0-3106 GCA_964509905.1 uncultured Aquificaceae bacterium | reverse complement strand
AAATCTTTTTTATTTGTCAAATCCTTCAATAGTTTTAGCTTATCCTTAATATCTAAAAAAAACTTAGGTAGTTCTTCTAAATTTAAGAAAAAGAGCCCCTGCAAGAATACAGACCTAACATGTATTTCCACTTCTTTTTCTTTAAGTATTTTTAAATACTTTTCAAATCTTCTATCGAATAAATTATAAGGCATTTGTAGAATATTAAATTTTAAGCCTTTCTCTAAAATAAATTCCAATTCTCTGGGATAATAAAGTGAGAAACCGATTTTTTCTATATTTCCTAGGCTTTGAAGCTCTAAGAGTTTATCCCAGTGCTCTATATTATTTTTTACGTTTGTAAAATCGTGAGAAATATAACCATAAACACTTTTTAATTTAAGAGCATCAAGAGTACTTTTTAGCTCATGCTTTACAAACCTTATGTCTTTAAACTTTGATACGATTTTAAAACGACTTATTTCTCCATATTTTCCTAAAACTTCTTCACTATCTCCATAAACTCTTGCAGTATCTATGGTATCAACGCCTACTTCTTTTGCGTACTCTAATATTCTAAAAGCTTCTTCTTCCTTTACTTTTCCAGATTTATTGCTAATTCCATAATCAATACCAAATTGTACGCTCCCTAAAGCTATTTTCCCTATCATATTTTCTTAAAAGCCTCAAAGACTTTTTCTATCACATAAGACACATCTTCATCGCTCATGGCTGGATACATGGGAAGACTTAATTCGCTGGCATAATATTCTTCGGCGTTTGGACATGCGCCTTTGTTATAACCAAGCTCTTGATAAAAAGGATGCCAATATACTGGTATGTAGTGCACTTGAACCCCTATGCCAAGCTTTGTAAGCAAGTCAACGATTTGATCTTTTTTATCAAGGTATTTGGCTTTTAAACGGATATTGTAAAGGTGATACGAATGATATGCATAATCTTTTTCTACTGGCAAGTCAAAATATTGGTTATCTTTAAAAGCATCATTGTATGTTTTTGCTATCTCCCTTCTTCTTTTTACAAAAAAATCCAACTTCTTCAGCTGAGATATGCCAAGGGATGCCTGGATGTCTGTTAGTCGGTAATTATATCCTAAAATCTGCATCTCATAGTACCATTTTCCATCCGAGTTTTTTAAAAATTTATCGTTATCTTTTGTGATTCCATGGCTTCTAAACATAATAAGTTTGTGGTAGAGATTTTCATCGTTTGTAAGCACCGCCCCTCCTTCGCCGGTGGTGATATGCTTTACTGGATGAAAGCTAAAAATAGTCATGTCTGAATATTTACAGCTTCCTATTTTCTCCCCCTTATATTTTGCTCCAAGGGCATGGCATGCATCTTCTATGATTTTTAAATTATACTTTTTGGCTATGTTTTTTATAGGTTCCATATCTACCGGATGTCCTGCATAATGTACTATAGAAATGGCTTTTGTATTTTTCGTAATGTGCTTTTCTAAATTTAACGGGTCTATGTTGGCACTATCTTTTTCTATGTCTGCAAATACTGGTTTTGCCCCCACATAGAGAATAGCGTTTGAAGTAGCTACAAACGTAATAGGTGTGGTAATTACTTCATCTTTTTCTAAAAGCCCCAAAACAAAGTAAGCTCCGTGTAAAGCAGAAGTCCCGCTGTTAAACACCACCGCATACTTTGCCTCGCAATAATCCACCAGCGCCTTTTCAAACTCCCCTACCTTTGGCCCTTGAGTAAGGTAATCAGATTTTAATACACTTACCACCGCTTCTATGTCATCTTCGTCAATCCATTGTCTTCCATATGGTATAAATTTTTTGCTCATGAAAACGTTTTCCAACAAGCCCCAGTTACTAACACTTTTTTACTTTTAAGCGTATCCACACGCTAATTATATCATACACCCCTTCGTTTTACAACCGATTGTATGAGTTCAGTACATCGTGAACACTCACATCTAAAAATAAAGCTCATAAAACTTTAAAGTCATTTTTTGCCCACCACCCATAAAAGGGGCGTTGTTGTGAAGGTCATTTAAAAACACATCCGCTATTACTATGGATTTTTTGGCTTTTCTTGGCATATAATTAGTATAGCACAAAACCCATTGATTTTTATACTGATATTGCTATATTAGTAGTATGGATAGTGTAGAAGAAAGAGTAGACAAGCTTGAGGATGATGTGCAAGTCCTAAAAGAGTGGGCTCAAAGAGTGGATAAGGTCGTAGATGCATTGGTATATTCAATCTATGAGATGAAAGAACTCGCCGAAAAAGACCGTCAAAAAGCAGAAAAAGAGCGTCAGGCTTGGCAAGAAGAGATGAGAAAGCGTGAAGAAAAAGCTGAAAAAGACCGTCAAGCTTGGCAGGAAGAGTCTAAAAAAGAATGGCGGGAGTATCGTAAAGAGATGGGTAAAATTGCGGATAGACTTGGAAGACTTGTAGAAGATATCATATTTCCCGCCACAAGGCCAGTGCTAGAAAAGTATTTTAAGTGTAAAATCACAACTTTAGCCATGAATGTAGAAAGAGAGATGGATGGTGTAAATGGAGAGTTTGATGTGATAGCAGTCTCAGAGCCTTGTAAAAGCGTTTATCTTATAGAGGTAAGATCAACCCCCAGAGAAAAACACATTGAACAGCTCATAGAAAGTACAGCTCCAAGATTTAGAAAATTGTTTAAAGAATACGAAGATTATAAGCTAATACTAATCTATGCCTCTTTAAATATAAATCCATCCTTCATAAATGCCCTTTCAAACAAAAACATCTACGCCATGGCTTATAGAGAATGGGATTACATGGATATTTTAAATTTTGATAGTATAAACAAAGATTCAAGCTTTTAAGAGTATCTCCAACCCTTTTTCGTAGGTTCTATTGTTTCCATTTACTTTTAAGGTTTTAGGGTCATAAAAGAGGATTTCTTTTTCAGCCCATTTATCTATTATATTAATCATCTTATTTTTATCTGGGTCTTTGTCTGATATATAGTAAGCTCCTTTTTCTACTATGATAGATGCAAGTTTTCTAAATAACTCCTCCTCTTCTTGGGTATTGCCCCTGGCCAAGAAATCCACTATCTCCGTATAAGCCAAAAACGCCTTCTCATCAAGATATGCCTTTA
>CAZDZN010000056.1:5570-9336 GCA_964509905.1 uncultured Aquificaceae bacterium | reverse complement strand
ATAATTGGCAAAAAGATGAGTTTGATTTAGAAATTTTTAAAGATAGAAATGATAAAAAGATACTCAATTATGAAAATTTGATTCTAAATTTTGATAATTCTAATTATTTTAATAAACTGTTGCAAAAGGGTAACAAGATAAAGGGTAACAAGATAAAGATATTAAAAAATAATATACAATTAGATGCAAATTTGTGTAATGTTATAAAAGATTTAATTATAAAGAAAACTCGGGAAAGAAGAAATACTAAAAATCAAAAAGAAAGACATTATATATTTGGGAAAACTGGTAAAATTCAAGGCGAAGATTTGTCACAGGGCTCTAAAATCCTGCCGTTTATAGAGGAAAATAATCCGTCTATAGAGGAAAATAATAGGCAATACAATGTAGGATTTCTATCTATCGTTGATTTATTAAATTTATATGAAGAGGATAACAATGGATAAATATGACATATTTGCTAAGTATAAAGATCAACAGCAAAGTATATTTGAGAATACTATTGCTGAATATAAAAATTTTGTAAAATTAAAATTTGGTTATGTATTTGATAAAAACAAAGAATTAAGTAGTCATAAAAATTATATTAAGGATAAAAATAAAGAATATAAAATTGGGAATATCCAAAGCATCCAAAAAATCTCTGGAATTTACGAAAATCCTGATGATTTAAAAAAGCATATCAACAACCTTCCTAAATACTCTTTTGCAATTTGGTTTAAATTTATACTACAAGCACCTTATTTTTCCAAAGACGATGATGAGTTTTATATTATCCAAAATCCTATATTAAAAGAGAAAAATTTTAAAGTTCCTATGGTTAAAGGCTCTTCTTGGAAGGGGGCGTTGGCACATGCTTTTAGAGATTTATTTAATGATACAGACAATAGAGAAAAAATAGAAAGTTTCCTAAGAATTTTTGGAGCTGGTTCAGAAAGCATAAAAGCCCTTGAAAGTTATATCTCTGATAAAACCAAAGATTTAAACAACTTAAAAGAAAAGCTTTTAGAGTTTATACTATTTGACCTTGGCTTAAAAGTAGACAAGGAATTAATCAAAAATGTAAAAAACCTAAAAACAAGAGATGATTTGTTAGAATTTTTGAAAAATCAGTTATCCAGAAAATTACAAGAAAATCAAAGTCAATTACCTTTAGAATTTCAAACCCACAAAGGAAGAGCAATATTTTACCCAACCTATTTTGGTAAACTCTCTATTGAAGTAATGAACCCTCATGACAGAAGAAAAAGAGCTGGCACAGTACCAATCCACTATGAAGTTGTTCCAAAAGATACAGAAGGAATTTTTCAACTGATTTACATTCCATTTGATGGAGTGTTAAAAGAAGATAATAAATTGGAACAAGAGGTTAACCAAGATTTAAAAAATTTGTGTGAAGCTATTAAGATTTTGTCTGATAAAGGTATTGGAGCAAAAACAAAGCTTGGCTGGGGAAGATTTGAGAACAAAGAGAAGAAAATTTGTTTAAATACAAAACTAACAATCTGTGAAAGGTGGGAAATATGTCAGGAACAGGGTTAGATTTAAACAGATTAAAGCAATACAAGGATGAGATTTTAAAAGCGGAGATAGGATCTTATTTGGCACTATTGGATAAAATTAGTCCCGATAATGAACCAAATAAAGCTCCTGTTTGTGTTTGTTTTAGAGATTTAAGTTTCTGGAAAAAGTATATAAGTGATATTAAAATAACTTTTAATGATAAAAACAATAATAAAGTTGAACTTGAGCTTTGGGAAAATTTTCTTAATGGCTGGAGAAGTTGGAAAGATAAAAAGGACGATGTAAACTATTTACTACAGATTTTATTTGGTATTTCAGAAAATTTAAATTCAGGTATAGATAAAGGAGCACCACCTGGAGATATAAAGACTAAACCCACAAATCAAATATGGTTAGCAAATGCATTTGGAAGTTTTAAGCAAAAAATTATTTATTTTGAAAGAAAAGAACAAGAAATAAACGACAATATAGATAACATAAAACAAAAAACTATCTCAGCTTTACATAGCTCTACAATATACTATAATAATCTCAAAGAAATTAGAGAAAAAATTCAAGAGCTATTTGGCGGTTTACTTTCTGATGATAGGTTTCCAATTAATGATGTTTCTTTATGGGACCAAGCTTATATGGCTACATCAATGTTCAAAGCCTTACTTTCTAATTATGTATTAAAGGAAGATTTTACTCAAGTTCCTGATACACAAAAGATTAAATGGCGTATATTAGGAATACAATATGACAAATTAGGGCTTGCGGAAAAAGGATATAAGCTTGTATCTATAGAGTGGTATAGAAAAACAGCTGATGAAATAGATAATAAAATTAAAAATCTTTTAGAAATTGATTATCCAATAGGAAATGAAATCTATAGAGACGAAACTGGAATATACTTTATTGTAGGAGAAGATATTGGCAAAGACAACGGTGAATTTGCAAAATTAAACGAAAATTTAAAAGGGATAGAAAACAAAATTTTTAAAATTTTCAAAAAGGTTTTGTGTGGAGAAGCTTATCCTTATATAGTATTAACCAAAGCATCAAGAGGTTTGATGACCTTAGGTTATCTTTTAGATAAAGCAAAAGAGAATTTCTTAAAAGATAAAAAAGTTAAACAAATAAAGCTTCCTGACCAAGAAAAAGAGGGAGCCATAGGAATTTGCCCATTATGTAAAGTTAGATTAATATACGAAGAAGATAAAAACAACTCCCCAACAATTTGTGAAACTTGCGATGATAGAATTCATCATAAACAAGTAGAAAAATGGATATTAAACTTATGGTTAGAAACTATCTGGACTACAGAGATAAAAGATAGAAATGATAGAATTGCCTTAATATCTTTAAAATTTGAATTACAAGACTGGTTAAATGGCAATATGTTAAATAGTTTATTAATTAGAGATACAGATTATAATGAGTTTAAGGAAAAGATTAAATCGTTTATCATTCTTTTATTATCGGACATTCCGATAGATATTATTTTATGGCAAAATAAAAGAATCAGTTTAAATAATACAGATATAAAAACGAAAACAGATAAGATTAGAGAGGAAATAAAAAGAAATGTATCAGAAGAATCTTTGAAAAATAACATCTTAAATATTCTTAACAATTTAAAGGATATTAGGATTACTATTTTTTTTAGTGCTAAACCATGGCACCAGCAGGCGTTAAATAACTTTGCTGGAAAAATTCAAAGCATTGAAAAATCTTACAATCAAATAGATAAATTCTCATCAAAATTACTTGATAATTTTAGTAATCCTTTTGAAAAATTGGCAAGTGAAGCTTATGGTGGCTGTAAAGATAGAGGTGAGTCATTTGATGATTTTATTAGGCAGATATTTTTTGGTGCAATTGTAGGAACTCAATGGGAAGAATGGATTAAATCAACTTCCTTAAACTCTAAAATCGATTGGAGCAATCAAACCATAAAATGGAAAGATTTTAAAGATGAAAATGATAATGCATTGGATTTATTATCAGCGTTATTGCTCCAATTCCTTATCAGAAAAAACCCTTCTCCTGCAAGGTTAAGAAGGATTTGGGAATCAACACAGGAATTTTTTGAAAAAGTTAAGAAAGAGGTTTTAGACAACAATATATTAGGAATTCCAGATTGGAGAAGAAAAAGAATTATTTTTGAAGTGGATTATGTAGATTATGTAGAAGGTATAAAAGAAACAGGGGAAGAATTAGAAGGAAATGGCTTACTTTTCTGGGCTGAACCTGACAAAGA
>CAZDZN010000056.1:1780-5560 GCA_964509905.1 uncultured Aquificaceae bacterium | reverse complement strand
TCTAAAGTTAAAATCTTTCTGATAAGCTCTATTGAAGACTTTATAGAAAAATACGGAACCCAAGAGATAAAAGAAAAATTAAGAAAGAGTAAAATTTCTGATATTGATCAAAGCTCTTTTGTAGACTTTAAGATTGGATTAAAAAAATACTCCGAAAGAGAGAATAAAGGAATTGAGGATACTATTTTAACATTAGAAAAAAAGGACCTAAAAGAAATTCACGAATATATGCCGTATGCTTCCATTACAGATCCAACACCTATTAGCTGGCAAATTATCATTCCTGCAGAATATGTGCCAAAGTTTATTGATTTGGTTATGGAAAGATACGATAAAGAATTTAAGTATGTATACGGCAAATTACCAATTCATATAGGAATAATAATCCAAGACTACAAAAAACCTTTATATATTGGACTACAAGCTCTAAGAAGAATTAGAAGAAATGTGGAGGATATAAATAAACTTTACATTGAAAATACAATTAAAGATTTTTGCTTAAAACAAAGAAAAAAATTAGCTTTGGCAAATTGCGAAGAAAAATGTAACGATACAGAAGAATATTACTCATTATACTGGCACAATTTGGACAACAAGGATTATCATTTTTACATAAAGCCAGATAATAATTGGAGAAAATGGATTAGCAAATCTTCTAGATTTTGCAGTAATAATAAAATCACTATTATTCCTAACACCTTTGACTTTGAGTTTATAGATACCAACACAAGAAGAAAAGATATCTACTATGATGAAAATAAAAATTATAAAAGAATGTTGTCGCTAAAATCTAACAGACCCTATGAAATAGAAACATACTGGATCAAGTTTAAAGCTTTTAAAGAACTGTTTAGAGAAAATATAAGCTCATCAAAATTAGAAGCTTTGGTGTACATTTTTTATGATAAACTCGAAAACTACGAAAAAAATTACAATCATCTTTTAGCTTCTTCAATCGTAAATATCCTGGAATTAAGAAAAAATCAAGAAGCTAAAAAACTTATGGCAGAAATTTTTGACTTAGATATCGGAAGAGACATACTACAAGAACTGGCAGAAAAACTAAACGAAGAAAAAATAAAACTGTTTTTAGATATGTTCGAGTTTTGGCATACAGCTTTGAAGGAGGTATAAAATGAGTCAAATTATTCAAGAAATTAAAATTTTTGCATTGGCTCAAGACCCTGTATACATCGGAACAGGTGGATATACGATAGGCAGAGTGGATAACACCATTGTTAGAGACCCTATAACAAATGTGCCAAAAATCCCTGGAAGTAGCCTGGCAGGGACATGGAGGTATTATGTAGCACTTAAGCTTTTTAGTCATTTTAAGAATGGATTTAGAATGAATTTGCAAGATAGAAACGGAAAAAATATAGATGAATTGTTTGATAACCCAACTGATTGGATGAAATTTGATGGAAATAAATATGCCAAAATAAAATGTGCTGGACAAGATGATACACCTAATAAAACTTTAGAAGATGCCAAAAATGAGAATGTTGGTCATTGTGGACATTGTATAGTTTGTAAAGGTTTTGGATTTTCCAAAAAAGATGTTAGCTGGCAGGGAATGATATTTTTTAGTGATTTAAATATCCTATTTTTCCCAGTTTTCACCATAAAAGGGACAAAATGGATAACAACTTGCTCAAGGTTGGAAGAAGTTGGTATAAGTGAAACTTCTCCAAGTGATAAAAAGATTAAAACAAAAGATGGTAATGAGGGTCATCTTAACTTAGGTTGGCTACATTTAGAAGTTGAAGGCTCAATAGATGAAGGGTGTTTAAAAAATTTAAAAATTGTAGATTTTTCACTTACACCGCAGGATATAGTTGTTGTCCCAGAAGAATTATTTTCTCATATAGTAAACTCAAACCTTGAAGTGAGAACATCTGTTTCCATAGACCCTATTACTGGTGCTTCAAAAGAAGGTGCTTTATTTACCACAGAAGCTATACCAAGAGGAACAATATTTTATGGAAATATAAGGATTTTTGATAAAGAAGCTTTTCAAGGTATAGATAAGAAAATAGAGCCTTTACCCACGGTTAATTGCCTTAAATGTGCCCTTCAAGACAGTAAACATTTTTATGAAACCTTAGGAATTGGTGGAATGACTACAAGGGGTTTTGGAAGGTTGAAAATCGAGTTAAAAGAAGGATCTAACGATATTTGTAAAAAAACTCAAGAATCTTCCACTGGAGGTTGAAGTAATGGAAAATTTAGAAGCTTTAATAAGTAGAATATCTTTTGAAATAGTAAATGAAGGAATTTTAGATAGAAACGAAATTGACAAACTGCTCGGGGTTTTAGCCAACGACGGAGTTTATGCCATGTGGGTTTATGCAAAATCTCAGAAGGATATAAAGGAAGAAAATTTATTTAAAAAATTAGGAGAGATTTTGAAGAAAGCATCAGAATTAACTGACAGTAATTACGAAAGCTATTTTCAGAAAGTTTCTGAAGATTTGACAAAACTTCTCTTTTTAAAACACCTTCTTGAGAAAACATTAATTTATGCCCGTTATCATGCAAAAGCATTAGGAGAGTAAAATGGTGTGGTATAAACTTATTTTCAGACAGAATCAACCTATTCATATAGGATATATAGACTGGGGAGTGGTAAATGAAACTCAGATTTTTATTACCGGCTGGACAATGTGGGGGGCACTAACAAAAGCTTATAATGTTTGTAATAGTGAATTATTATCTAATAATCAAGACCTTTTCAAAAATATCACTTGCTTTTATCCTTGTTTTAATAGTAATGGCAATGAAATATTATTTCCAGAATATAAAAATGGAGAATTTTGTCTTGGAGAATATTCAGAAGATAAGTTTAGGTTGGAGTTTGTTGATGTTTTTGTGTCTACTGCTATACATCCAAATTCCAGACAAGTTGTAGAAAATTCACTTCATGAAATAGAATACATATTACCAAAAAGCAAAAAAATAAAATCAGAGGATAAACCTAAACAACTTTACTGGGTTGGTTTATTAGGATTAGAGGAAGATAAACAGGAAATAGAAAATTTCTTAAAAAAAGGACAAAAGATATTTGTAGGCGGAGAGCAAAAATATGGATTTGGAGAACTTGAATTAGAAAAGATATGTAAGAATCCCGATCTATCAGAGTGGCAAATAAAAGACAATGGTGAATTTTATACAACACCTGATAAACCTATTAAAAATTATTTTGTCATAGAAGATGAATATGGAAAAAATATTGCTGATAAAATAAATTTTGAAGGAGAATTAAAGCTTATAGCTGAGTTTAAATTTCCTGAAAACAAATTGGAGATAAAAAATTGTATAAATGTTGGAAGTAAGATAATAAAAGATTTACAAGGTAATCTTACTCTAGAAAAAGGAAAATTAATTCTCCAAATAAGCTAAAAAATCATCATAAATGCAAATATACAGGCATGCTTAAAGCATCTCATTGTAAAGAAATTTTATAATGTCTTATTTTGTTTCAATTCCTTATAGGCACACTTCAAACAGTCATCTATTACACGCCTATATTCGCCCTCAAAGAAGTTTCAATTCCTTATAGGCACACTTTAAACAATTACTATAACTATGGCGCAATGTTAAAAGGAGTAGGTTTCAATTCCTTATAGGCACACTTTAAACAATCTATATCTGATATGATAGCCCACTCAAATACTCATGTTTCAATTCCTTATAGGCACACTTTAAACTAGATGTTTGCACAATCAAGAAATGGTTTTTTTGAAGTTTCAATTCCTTATAGGCACACTTTAAACTTAC
>CAZDZN010000056.1:0-1729 GCA_964509905.1 uncultured Aquificaceae bacterium | reverse complement strand
GTTTCAATTCCTTATAGGCACACTTTAAACATAGTCAAACTGGTAAGTTTAAGATAAACCAGAACAGTTTCAATTCCTTATAGGCACACTTTAAACAAAGGCGTTGCGGAGGCTGTGCCATGATAGGACAAGGTTTCAATTCCTTATAGGCACACTTTAAACAGTCAATTATCACGATTTTCATTGGATTAGCAAAGAGTTTCAATTCCTTATAGGCACACTTTAAACAATATGAAATGCACTAAAACATTAATTGATAACAGAAGTTTCAATTCCTTATAGGCACACTTTAAACACTCTTTTTCGTTGCAGAAAAAGATGGTGATTATAGTTTCAATTCCTTATAGGCACACTTTAAACTGTAACTCTGGTCCCCATTCTTGGGATGACTGATGAGTTTCAATTCCTTATAGGCACACTTTAAACTAGAATGTTTATAGAATACTTAAATAGTATGAGAAAGTTTCAATTCCTTATAGGCACACTTTAAACATGCCCGAGTTTGAAAAAATGACTAATCAAGACCTCAGTTTCAATTCCTTATAGGCACACTTTAAACCTATGCCTAGTTCATCTGACTTCTTCTTCATCATTTGTTTCAATTCCTTATAGGCACACTTTAAACTGTATTATATATATCCAGGCCTGTAATATATATTTAGTTTCAATTCCTTATAGGCACACTTTAAACACTTAAATCCTTACAAATATGCTATATATCTTATACCGTTTCAATTCCTTATAGGCACACTTTAAACAAAAGTCGATTATCTAAAAAGAGTTATAGAAAATAGTTTCAATTCCTTATAGGCACACTTTAAACTCACGTCATAATAAAATAGATTCTTTCCATGTCTTTGTTTCAATTCCTTATAGGCACACTTTAAACCCCTCCTTAATAATGTATAATACTACCTTGACTTTGGTTTCAATTCCTTATAGGCACACTTTAAACTAGTTTACTATGTCCCAGTTGCAAAAAAAGAAAATCGTTTCAATTCCTTATAGGCACACTTTAAACTGCCATATATCATTCAGCCAAACCAACTAAAATCAAGTTTCAATTCCTTATAGGCACACTTTAAACAACAGTAGGAAGATTAATTGCCAATTATAAACTTAAGGTTTCAATTCCTTATAGGCACACTTTAAACTAATAATAGTTATACTTTAGAAGTGGTTAGCACCTCAGTTTCAATTCCTTATAGGCACACTTTAAACTCTTATAGGAGGTAAGTATTATGGCTTACATTTTATCGTTTCAATTCCTTATAGGCACACTTTAAACTAAATCCCAAGTAGATAAACCTGTTATTAATATTAAGTTTCAATTCCTTATAGGCACACTTTAAACTTCTAAAATACGAGCCTGAGATTGTGCCATTCATGGGTTTCAATTCCTTATAGGCACACTTTAAACCCAAAGCTCTTTTCCAGCTTTTCCAAGCCCATGGAAGTTTCAATTCCTTATAGGCACACTTTAAACTCATTTTAGCCAGTATTTTTTCATACCATCAAGTACGTTTCAATTCCTTATAGGCACACTTTAAACGCAAAAAGTTGTCTCAGCAAGAAGAAGAGATGCTTACGTTTCAATTCCTTATAGGCACACTTTAAACTATATCCTGAAACCATAGACTGTTGCGTGCGTAGCTAGTTTCAATTCCTTATAGGCACACTTTAAACGATTGCTCTATCATCGGAAGCCACTTTAAAGTATTTAGGTTTC
>CAZDZN010000055.1:0-9407 GCA_964509905.1 uncultured Aquificaceae bacterium | reverse complement strand
AACCGTATAGTGATGTCTCCTATGTGTATGTACTCCTCGGAAGACGGGTTCGTAAATGACTTCCACATAGCTCATTATGGATCAAGGGCGATGGGTGGAGCTGGACTTGTATTCACAGAGGCTACCGCTATTTCAGAAGAGGGGATGATATCTAGGCAAGATCTTGGAATATACAAAGATGATCACGTAGATGGACTAAGACATATAGTAAACATATGTCATTCTTTTGGAGCTAAGGCGGGGATACAGTTAGCACACGCCGGTAGAAAAGCTTTTGGCGGAACCCCATGGGATAACTTTGACAAGTTTGGATACGATAAACTTGACATAATAGCTCCAAGTCCTATAGCTTTTGCAGAGCGTTGGAAAACACCAAAAGAGATGGCAAGAGAAGACATAAAAACACTTATTGAAAACTTTGAAAAAGCTATTAAAAGAGCCTTGAGCGCTGGATTTGACAGCATAGAAATACACGCAGCACATGGATATCTATTAAATGAATTCTTGTCTCCTATTACCAATAAAAGAGCCGATGAATATGGTGGATATTTTAACAACCGTATTAGGCTTTTAATAGAGATAGTAGAATCTACACGCTCTATCATACCTACCAATATGCCACTTTTTGTAAGGCTATCTGTAGTAGACCATGTAGAGGGCGGATGGGATTTAAAAGATTCTATAGAGCTTGCTAAAATCCTAAAAACAAAGGGAGTTGATGTAATAGATTGCTCTTCCGGGGGCATAGCACTAGGGACTCCACCAAACGATTATTACAGAGCCCATCAGATAATCTTTTCAGAAAAAATAAAAAATGAGGCCGATATAAAAACGATGGCGATAGGAGGCATCACATCCTTCGACATGGCAAATGAGATTATAAAGAATAATAGAGCTGATTTTATAGCAATAGCTCGCATGTTTTTACAAGAACCATATCTTCCTATCAAATGGGCAAAATCTCGTGGTATAGATATAGACATTCCAAAGCAATATCAAAGGGGATACTATTTAGATCTATAGGTTTAGGGTTTTTAGGATTTCAAGCACTGCTTTTGATTTATTTAGTGTGTAAAAGTGGAGATGCTTTACGCCATTTGATATGAGATTTTGACACTGGAGGATTGCAAACTCTATACCTTTTTTTAACACATCTTCATCTGAGAGGTTTTCCAAAGCATTTGTAATGCGAGGTGGGATAGTAGCTCCACACATACTAGCGAATTTGGATATTTGTTTGAAATTAGTAATAGGCATAATGCCAGGAATAATAGGAATGTTTATATTTGCTTTTTGGCAAAGCTCTAAAAACTCATAATAGTATGTATTATCAAAAAACATCTGAGTTATGGCAAAAGAAGCCCCCATATCCACTTTTTTCTTAAAATACTTTATTTCCCATTCCATATTTGGAGATTCTGGATGACCTTCTGGATAGCAAGCCACCCCTATACAAAACTCTTCATCAAAATGTGTTTTTATAAATCTTACAAGCCCATCTGCATGAGAACATCCTATTTTTATATCATTTTTTGGTACATCACCTCTTAAAGCTAATATATTTTCAATATTATTTTTTTTATAAAAGCTTAAAATCTCATAAATTTCATCTTCAGCATGAGATATACAGGTAAGATGTGCCATCACATTTAAATCGATAGTATTTTTTAACTCTAATACAGTTTCTTTGGTATAATCAACAGTAGAACCGCCTGCTCCGTAGGTCACGGATACAAAAATAGGATTAAAACTTTTTAAATTGGATGCTGTATTAATAAGAGATTCTTTATCTTTTGGACTTTTAGGAGGAAAAAACTCAAAAGATACCCCCTTGTTTTTTAAAAGCTCTGAGATTTTCATATCATCATCTTGAGGTTCTCTTTGTATATTTCTTTGAACTCATGGGCTGCTTTTTTTACATCTTCAAAGCCCAAAACTGCGGACACAACGGCTACACCTTTTACTTTGCACTTTAACACATCTTTTAGATTGTAATGCGTAATACCACCGATGGCTATTATAGGTATTGAGGTCATATTTAGCGCTTTGCAAAGGGCTTCTATGCCTGCATATTTGTAATCTTTTTTGGTTTGAGTATGAAACACGGAACCGAAGCCAATGTAATCTATAGGCATATTTATGGCATCCTTAAGTTGATCTAAACTATTCACCGAATAACCTATTACCATATTATCTGGCAATATCTTTTTACACACATCCGGTGGCAAGTCTTCTTGACCCACGTGCACACCATCAGCTTTTACCGCCATAGCAATGTCTACCCTATCGTTTACTATAAGAGCCACTTTGTTTTGTTTAGTTATATCTCTTAAAATTATGAGCTCTTCATACATTTTTCGGGAGGATTTATTTTTAAATCTATATTGAATGGCTGTTATCCCACCCTCTATAGCTTTTTCTAAAGTATTTATAGTATCTCTATCTATAAAAAATGCATCATCTGTCACCAGATATATGCTAAAGTCAAAATCCTTAAACATGAAAATATTATACTATAATAATAGACTTATGAGAACATTTTTATTTTTTGTTAAAAATGTGCTGGTGAACATATATTTTTATACAGCCATTATGTGCGTTATATTTTTCTCCATAGAGTCTTTTTCACTTCTTTATATGCTTGGAGCTGTTAATATAATGGTTAGTCTTGGGTTTTTAAGCGCTTGGTTTTCTTATTACTTTATATACTTTTTGCCTCTTGGGATTATCATAAGCTCTTTGACTTTTTTTTATAAGCTTTTCTCCCAAAAAAAGATCCAAGCCTTTTACATATTTGGAGTAAGCCCTCTTTACATATTAAGGCAAAGCTTGTTGGCTATAAGCCTTCCTATTACGATAGGTATCTTATTTTCATTTTTTATTACAAACGCGGATATCACATATGCTAAGAACTATCTTATGGAAAAAGGCTATAGAATCAATCCCACCTAAAACTTTCCAAACTTTAGAAAATTACGCGATATACTTTGACGATAAATCAAAGGATACATTTCACAACATGTTTATATACCATGAAAATAGATATATATATGTAAAATCTGCGCAGTATAAAAATGGGATACTATATGCCAAAAACGGCGAAGTTCTTTCAAAAGAAAACAACAAAAACTATGTTTTAAGCTTTAAACATCTTCGGATTCAAATTTATAAAAATTATGGTTCAAAGTTATCCAAAGAGAAGATAAAAAAGGGCATTATACTCAATATAACAAATATATTTATGACCCCTTTTTTTATAGCGCTCGGTTTTTTTATTCTATCCAGATTTCCTATGAATTCAAACAGCTTTTACGCGTTTTTAGCTTTTTTTGTGATAATGCATGAAGCCATCATCACTTTTATAAAAACTTTTATGTTAAAAGCCTAAAACTTATCCGAAGTTGTTGGAGACTTTGGATTGAGTGGTCTCTAAGCCCTTCACCAAATTTCCATACACTTGATAAGCTTTTGATAGGTCTATAAGCTGCACCATCTCTCTAACTGGGTTTACATTCGAGCCTTCCAAAGCTCCTTGGATAAGGGTAGAACTATTGTCAGGGGTTTCATTTTTTGCAGTATAAAAATCGTTTCCGGCTTTTTCTGGATTTGTGAGATCTACAAGACCGATATTGCCCACTTGAGACGGGGTTTCGTTGGTACCTTGAGTGGTGATAAAAACGCCCCCTTGAGGAGATATGTGAACAGATGTGGCAATAGGTGGTATTTGAATCGGTTGATTTGTGGGACCAAGGACTTTCATACCGTAATGATTTACCAAGTATCCATTTTTATCCAACTGGAAATCTCCTCTTCGTTGATACAAAATTTGCCCGTTATCATTCATTACTTTAAAAAAACCTCCGCCGTTTATAGCTAAATCCAAAGGATTTTCCGTTTTCTTTATAGGGCCCTCGGTATAATTTGTGTATATTTTCTCCATTATAGGATATACGTAGTTGTTTGAAGGATTCTGAGGGGAACTCCCCGGTTCCCGAGTGGCGTTTGGGGTATAATAAGCCAGTGCGCTCAAAAAATCCTTCTTAAAAGCTGGGGTATCTGCATTGGCTATATTGTTTGCCACCACATTAAGGCGTCTTTGTTCTAAACTCATCCCACTGGCCAAAACATACATCGGTTGATAATCAAGTGCCATATTCCTCTCCTTTCTTATAAATATATGCATTTTCTATAAAAGATGCAAATAGTTTGTGAGCCTTAAAGGGCTTGCTTTTGAACTCAGGATGAAACTGACATCCTATGTACCACCTATGACTATTAAGCTCTAATATCTCCACTAAAGATTTTTTTGGATAAATCCCAGAAGCTGTAAAACCATTTTTTTCAAACTCTTCTTTGTATTTGTTGTTAAACTCATATCTGTGTCTATGCCTTTCGTATATAAGATTTTCTTGGTATATACCCTTTGCTTTTGTATTATCTTTTATAAGACATTCGTAAGCTCCAAGCCTCATTGTTCCACCCATATTTTCTATACCCTTTTGATCCTCCATAATATCTATAACAGGATTTGTCGTATCTGGATCAAACTCTGTAGAGTTTGCACTTTTTAATCCCAGAATATTCCTTGCAAACTCTATTGCCATAAGCTGCATACCAAGACATATGCCAAAAGTAGGAATATTATTAACTCTTCCGTAACTTAAAGCTCTTATCTTGCCTTCTACTCCTCTTTCACCAAATCCACCAGGTATAAGTATGCCGTGTATATCTTTTAGGTTACCCTCGTTAAAATACTCTGAATCTACCCAGATTAAATTCACTTTTAGTCTATTCTCAATGCCCCCATGAATAATGGCTTCTGTAAGACTTTTATAAGCATCCTTCAGTTTTGTATATTTGCCCACTATGGCTATATCTATCTCATCTTCTGGGTTTTCAAGTCTTGATATAATATCTTCCCAATTTGATAAATCCGGGGTTTTGTAATCGAGGACAAGAGAATTAGCTAATATCTGATCCAAGTTTTGGACTTTTAGTATAATAGGTATCTTATAAATATAATCTACATCGTAAGCTGATATAACATGGGCGGGTTTCACATTGCAAAACATCGCTATTTTTGATTTAACATCCTCTGGTAAAGGCATTTCCGAGCGACATATTATGATATCTGGTTGAATACCTATGGCTCTTAACTCTTTTACCGAGTGCTGAGTGGGTTTTGTCTTGAGTTCTCCCGCCACAGAGATATAAGGAACATATGTTAGATGTACAAAAAGCGTGTTTTCCTTGCCCAGTTCCAGCTGAAGTTGTCTTATGGCTTCTAAAAATGGTAAACTCTCTATGTCTCCAACGGTGCCTCCTATTTCCACTATAATTATATCTTTGTCTTTTGAGGCTTTTAGTATCATAGATTTTATCTCATCGGTTACATGAGGAATCACCTGTACTGTGGAACCAAGATACATGCCTTTTCTCTCTTTTTCTAACACATTGTTGTATATCTTGCCAGCGGTTACGTTATTTAGTTTTGATAAGTTTGTATTGGTAAATCTTTCATAGTGCCCTAAGTCGAGGTCTGTCTCAGCCCCATCTTCCGTGACAAATACCTCGCCATGTTGATAAGGATTCATAGTCCCAGGATCCACATTAAGATAAGGATCAAGCTTTTGAAGGGTAATATTAAAACCCATACTTTCCAAAATGGCCCCTATGGAAGCAGAGGCCACACCCTTACCCAAAGATGATAAAACTCCACCCGTCACAAAAATAAACTTCTTAGCGTGCATTCTTTATTATAACATGAAGCATGAGTATTTAAGATGGTTTATATTATTAACAATGAATATACTTGCTATAGGTGATGTGATAGGAAGAACAGGCAGAAGAGTACTAAAATTTATACTGCCGGAGTTTATAGAGAAGAACAATATAGATTTCGTGCTTTTAAATGCTGAAAATGCTGCTGGAGGATTTGGACTCACTTTGAAAGTATATGAAGAGTTAAAGTCTCTTGGAGTGGATGTGTTTACCTCTGGCAATCACATATGGGACAACAAAGAAATTTTTAATTTTATAAACGAAAAAGAGGACATACTAAGGCCAGCAAACTATCCCACGCATCAAAACATCCCTGGAAGAGGTTTCAAAGTTTTTAAAAAAATGGGTAAAAACATACTCGTTATAAATCTCATGGGAAAAGTGTTTATGGGAAATAGTGCTTTGGAAAATCCGTTTTTTGTGGCAAAAGATATATTATCTAAAAATGTCTTTGATTTAACTATTATAGATTTTCATGCGGAAGCAACCGCCGAAAAATATGCTTTCGCTCTTTATATAGAACATGAGTTCAAAGATATAGCAAATAGAATATTTATATATGGGACTCATACGCATGTGCCCACAGCTGATGCATTTATATTTCCATCCAGTATGGCTTATGTTAGCGATATAGGAATGACAGGAGCTTGGCATAGTGTTATAGGTTCTTCTTATAACGCGATCTCAAAATACCTTAGCGGTATGCCTGTAAGGTTTGAAGTAGACTCTTCTCAGGGTATATTTAATGCTATTTTATTAAAAGCTAAAGACACAATAGAATCTATACAAAGAATACAGGTATTTGAAAATGTATAAAAGAATATAAAAAAGGGGCGAAAGCCCCTAAAAGTTTTATGGATTTTGATTACCGTAATATTTATAAAAATGATACCACTGAGCTTTGTCCACAGGCCAACCTTTAAACCAATCGGACAAATCTGGTATAACATCCACAATGGTATAAGTCACCGCCAATACTATAAACATAAGCCACATGATTATAACCATAAGTGGTATCTTGTTGCCCTGATAACCACTCACCTTATAATCTGGCTCTGCTGGAACTAAATATCTTTTTTTATCAGCCATAAATTATACCTCCGTATGCTCCATTCTGTCGTATCTCTTATCCATATCTATCATATCAAACTTAGAAGTTTCTATGTTACTAAACTCACCTCTAAGGAACGCCCACATAAAAAACGATGCAAAAGAGAGAATACCAAATAAATATGTGGTAGTAATAACTATAAACACAGAGTGGGCGTCATCGCTGGACTGCGTGCCCACTATAGCCCAGCTTATAAGCCTATAAGACATAGGCCCCAGCCATAAGTATAACAGCCATAACCATCGTTATGAGGAATATCTTCCTTCCCTTACTCATTTTGAAGCTCCTGCAGGTGCGGAAGAAGTATTTTGATTTGGAGTATTAGCTGAACTATTGGCATTAGTATTGGGAGCAGGACTTGGAGTAGTGGTAGTCATGGCCGCTTGCGTAGCTTGTGGATTTTGCTGCTCTTCTTTAACTTCTTGACGCCATTCGTCAAAAAATCTTGGTCTATACCAACTGCCAAGCCATTCGAGGTAAGTGATCACCGCAAGACCATACTTCGTAGGCTCAGGGTTTAAAGAAGCGTAAGCATCGTTTGGATTGGCAGGAGTGAGCACTGGTTTCCCATCTTTTAAATCTACAAACTTAGCGAATCTTGGCATTATAGAGCCAGGAACTGTATAATCAGGGTTTATAAAGTGAGCCAAGTGCCATTCCACACCTTTTTTACCAGCTTCTCTTATTAGGTCTGGACCCTTTCTTTCGGTACCAAATAAGTGGGGTAAGAATAATGTATTATCATACTCACTTGGTTCAGACACATGGCCATAGTAAGATGGTTCATTTGAAACAGGCCTTACATACTGAGAATGGCATTGCCAACAACCTTCCGCCATATATATCCATCTACCATCGCTTATAGCCTGAGCTACACCTTTGATTATTTGCTTTTGTACCGCAGGTGAAGCTGTGTAAAAGTATTGATCAGGTACGTTGTAGTACTTCTTCCAAAGATCTGGATACATTGCAAGAAGCTGTACCACTTCAGGAAATTGTCTCTTGTAAAATCCTTCTGCCACCACTTGGTCTTTTGTCTTCATCTTACTGGTACCACCCAAAACCATAATGGGTAAGACTCCTTGCACAAAAGTACCTGTCACAAAAAACCCTATACCAGCAAGGAAGAAAATAAAAGCCCATCTTTCGTGTATTGCTCTTCCACCAGATGCCATATTCTCTCCTCCTTATGCCGCTGCCACTTTGGCAGAAGTTTGATAAGCTCTGCCCACAGCCATAGTTTTGAGTATATTATAGAAATAGGCTATATAACCTATAAAGATAAATATACCTGTTGCTGTACGTACCCACCAGAAAGGTTTGCCCAAATCTACGGATTGTATAAAGGGAACTTGGGCTATCCATGCAAAACCTTCTGCTATCCCGGCTACACCTAAGTCTACAAACATCATTTCGGTACCTATAAGCATGAACCAAAAAGCCGTCTCAGAGAGTGGTCTAGAATAGGTATATTTCAAACCATACATTCTTGGTACTATATGCTCATACATTCCTAAAAGCCAAAAACCAAACGTTCCAAACATGATAAGGTGAGCATGTCCTGTAACCCAGTCTGTAAAGTGTATCACTTTTTGGGTGGTAAGAAGCACTTGTATAGAACATTGAAAACAGGTTATCCAATAATCTATCATACCCACATACATCCATCTTAGGGCCATATCCTCTTTCATAGCCCCATATGAGCCCCTTAGAGTCATCATGAAGTTTACAAGCACTGTGGTAACTACTATTTCAATGGCTATTGTAGCAAACACGGCAGCGTATTGAGCAAACATTGGTATTGGAGACCATAGATAGTGGTGCACTCCTTGGGCTGGATAGAAGAAAGCCAATCCCCAGAATCCCAAAAGTCCCAATCCGTGAGACCATATTGGTTTTTGAAGAACTCTTGGCACAAAGTAATACATCAATCCCCATCCCATCGGTGTCACATAAAGACCTACAAGGTCATGGATGAAACTACCGTTCAAAGCTGCACCAGCAGCACCAGGATAGAAAAACACGCTTGGATAATTACCAAGTATATATACAAGAGGAGTCCATATAAGACCAGCGGTTATATACCAAAGACCTGTATAAAGGGGCCTTTCTTTTGAGGCTTTTATAATAGGTACCAAAAACTGAGGTATCACAACAAAAAGCCACAATGTGATAGGTACATCCATTATAAACGGGGTTTCTGACCATTCCACAGATTGAGGACCAATCCATCTGGTTAGCTCTGGACCACCGAGCATTGTACCACCAAAGAAAAGTAAGGCTACAACGGTTCCAACGCCGGCCACTTGAAGAGCTGCCCAAAGAAGCCATCCATAAGCCCTATTCCAAACTGGATGTCCTGTCATACGAGGCACGGCCCAATATAGTGCTCCAGTGATGCAGTTTGCCAAAAATCCGTAAGCTGCCACATTGGTATGGTTAAATCTAAGTCTTACTGGAGATAAGAATGGATCTACTATATGAATATTTAAGAATGTTAGAGAATATGTAAGAC
>CAZDZN010000054.1:0-9425 GCA_964509905.1 uncultured Aquificaceae bacterium | reverse complement strand
ATATATACAAACTGGATCTCCGCCTATTACTATGGCTACTGGGAGCTTTTTACCCAGTCTTTTGGCTTTATGAAAATGAGAGTTTCCTTCTTTGTGTATTTGCCAATGAAGGGCTACTTTTTTATCCTCTAAAAGCTGAATACGATACATGCCCACATTTCTAATCCCTGATTCTGGGTCTTTTGTGATTACCTGAGGAAGCGTGATAAACCTTCCCCCGTCTTTTGGCCAGCATTTTAATACAGGTATATCGAATACACTCTCGCTAAATATCTTGTATGGGTTTGAGTTTACTACTTTTGGCAAAGCATCGTTTAATTTTTTTAGCTCTGGAAGTTTTTTTAGCTTATCTAAAAATGTGTTTGGAATCTCTGGTCTTAATACCTTATAGAGTTTCCAACCTATATCTTCAAGATTTTCGTATCCGAATATAAGCTTAAGTCTATTATAAGAGCCAAATGCATTTGTAAGCACCGGTGTATTTGATTCTTTTACATTGATAAACAAAAGCGCCCTCGGGTTTTTAATTTTGCTCATCCTATCAGTGAGCTCTGTAATATCATAATATATACTCACAGGGTCTTTTACCCTTATTAGCTCATTGTTTTTCTCTAAAATCTCTATCAGCTCTTTGGAGCTATTAATCCTTTGCATAAGATAAATATATGCTTAGTTTATGGCTTTTCAAATAAAAAATGTTCTTTTGATATTATAATCCCATCTTTATCAAGTTTTATCAAAAACGGCTCTTTAGCAGGAATAATGTACTTTCCATAATCAATTTCTATGTAGTCTGTATTGCTGTGGCTGAATACATTTGTGAGTCTTCCTATCGTCTTGCCACTATCAAGTTTTACCTCTTTCCCGAAAAGTTCAAAAAGATAAATCCCCTCTTCAACGGATGGTAAATCCTTTTCATCTATAAAAACGCTTGCATTTGAAAAAGCTTTTGCTTGTTCGTAAGTATCTATTCCCTTTATGTGGCATAGGGTTTTGTCTTTTGTTTTTTTAACGCTTACACTAAAAGCTTTAAACTCTTTCGTGGTACGGTTTTGAAGATAAATCTTTTTTGGGGCGATATCGAGTTCAAGCTCTATCTCTACATCTCCTTTTAATCCATATGGGGATAACAGTTTTCCTATTATCACTTTCTCACTCATCTTTTGTTCCAAACTTATATCCTACTCCTCTTATTGTTTTTATATATTTGCCAAAATCTCCAAGCTTATCCCTTAAGTGTTTTATGTGTACATCCACTGTTCTATCATTTATATCTGTTCCGTAAGACCAAAGCATATTTATGATTTTATCTCTGGTTAGTATTTTGTCTATATTTTCAAGAAGATATTTCAGTATCCTAAACTCTGTTTTTGTAAGGTTTATAGGTTTTTGATCTAAACTTACTTTCATAGTATCTTCATCTAATTCAAGAGATTCAAATGTGAGCTTTGGATATGAAGATATTCTTTTGTATCTATTTAAAACAGCTTTTACCCTTGCGGACAACTCTTTTGAAGAAAAAGGCTTTGTGATGTAATCATCAGCTCCTGCTTCAAAACCTTCTATTTTATCATCTTCACTGGATTTTGCGGTTAAAAATATGATAGGTATATCCTTGTAAAGGGCATTTTGTTTTAGGATTTTTGCTATCCTTATGCCATCATATCCTGGAAGCATAATATCAAGCATTATAAGTTCTGGAAGTTTATCTTCTAAAACCTTAAAAAAGCTATTGCCGTTAGTAAAATGCAATACCTCATACCCGTCTTTTTCCAAATTAAATGTGATTATATCTGCTAAATCCATATCGTCTTCTACTAAATATATAACGCTTTTATCCTCCATGAGATTTATTATAGCAGTAATATATATTGATTATAATATTTTTGTATGGCTTTTATAATTACTGGGGCGAGAAGGATAGGTTTTTATATAGCGAATAGGCTTTTAGAAGAAGGCAAGGATATTGCCATCGTTTATAGTACTCAAAACCCTTGCGATAGATTAAAAGGTGCCTTTTGTATAAAAAGAGATCTATCTAAAGAAGATGTTTCTGATATACCTTATATCGTATATGAGCGATTTGGTAAAATTGATGGGTTTTTACATATGGCTTCTCCTTATTATAAGACCGATATAAATAATTTTAATCTAAAAGACTATAGATATCATAACGCTGTGATAGTAGAGTCGTTCTTGGCTATAGGTATTGAAGCTTTTAAGATAATGCTAAAAAATGAAGGGCATGTAAAAGGACATATTGTAACTTTTGGGGATTGGACTGTTATGTATACTCCTTATAAAGAATATCTTTCCTATTTGGTGGCAAAAGCTGGACTTCATGGAGCGGTTTTAACCTTAGCAAAGGAGTTTGCCCCCCATGTGCTGGTAAATGCTTTAGCTCCTGGTCCTGTGCTTAAACCAGGGGATATGGCCGAAAATGAATGGCAAAGTATTATAAAAAATAGCCCTCTTCAAAAAGAAGTGAGCTTAGAAGATATTTACGAAACTACTAAAATGTTTTTAAAGACTACTTCCATTACAGGAGCTATACTTCCAGTAGACAGCGGAAGACATATAAAAGGAGTCAGCAGCTAATCATCTCTACACTTATATATTTTATCTCATAAGGTTTGCCGAATATATATTCTATAAGTTTTTTTGTATTTTCTGAAATATCTGTAAAATAAAGCTCGGTGGTACCTTCTCCTTCGTTTTTTATAACGCCTTGCGTATAAGATACTATCGCATCTGACGAGCATACAAGATTTATGTGAGGTAAAAATGCTTTTATATCATCTTTTAAAAGAGGATAATGAGTGCACCCTAATATGATTGTATCTACATCTTCTATATTTTTAAACTCACTTAGGTAAAATTCCACAGCCTTTTTAGAAATATCGGTATGGATAAGTTTTTCTTCAACTATAGGCACAAACAATGGACATGGTTTTGAATGGGTTTTTATATTAAAAGCCTCGAGACCTTGTTGATATCTACCGCTATTTATTGTAGCAGAAGTGCCTATGATACCCACATGCTTTGTTTTTGAGCTTTTAATAGCAGCCTTGACCCCCGGCTCTATCACACCTATTACTGGTATATCGAGCAAACTCTCAAGTACATCCAGAGCGTTAGCACTCACGCTGTTGCAAGCTATAAGTATGATATCTACTTTTTGGCTTAATAAAAATTGAGTGCTTTCTTTGGCGTAGGCGATAATCGTATCTTTTGATTTGTTGCCATAAGGAACCCTTGCAGTATCTCCAAGATAGACTATATCCACCTTATCGTAATGCTCTCTAATAGCCTTTAACACTGTAAGACCACCTACACCTGAATCAAACATCCCGATTTTCATACTAATATTATACCTTGATAAACATAAGAAAAGCGGGATATTATATCCGTGGAAAATGTAGATAAAAAAAGTAAAAAGACATAAGATAGAACTTGCCGTTCTAAAAGGAAATATGGGAAGCATAAGTGATAAATTAGACAAGATGGATTTAAATTAAAGAATCAGCATAGTGGAAGCCAAATTAGGTATAATCGGGAAGATTATGCTTTTAACTTTTTAAGGTTAGTATTAATTATTATAAAAATTACCTTGTCATGTAAATAATATATTCTTTAATCAAATTGCATAATAGTTTCTTTCTTATATTTTATTACATACTCTCACTACGATTTTTCCAAATATCTGTCTGCTTAAAAGTTTCTCGTAGGCATTTTGAACCTCATTAAATGAAAACACGGAATCTATGATAGGGTCTAAAAGCTCAGGAGTAAGACTCAGAACTTTGGCAAAATCCCCGCGAGTGCCCATATAAACTCCATGTATTGTAAGGTTTTTACCAAATACATACCTTAGGTTTATATTAGTGCTCGCTCCCGTAGTAGAGCCAAATGTTATCACCCTACCCCCTCTTTTAGCGCAAGACAAGGATTTGTAAAATGTATCAGCTCCTATATGGTCCACCACTATATCACAAAGAGTATCATCTGTGTACTCTTTTACCTTTTGTAAAAAATCCTCTTTTTTGTAGTTTATTACAAAATCTGCACCTATGTTTTTACATTTTTCTATCTTCCAGTAATCTCCCACTGTGGTTATTACTTTTGCATGAAAAAGCTTTGCGATCTGGATAAGGGCTGTGCCTACCCCACTTGCCCCACCATGTATTAGTACAGTATCCCCTTGGTTTATCTTGGCTCTACTTGTCAAAGAATGCCAAGAGGTGGTATATGATATTGGAAGGCATGAGGCTTTTTCGAAAGATATATCATCTTTTATTTTAAACACATTTGAAGCTTTTACTTTTACATACTCTGCGGAAACCCCGTTCTCTATAACTCCAAGAGGCGTAAACTTGTCGCATTCGTTTTCTTTTCCAGATATACATTTTTCACATACTCCGCAGGAAAGCCCTGAGTATATCACAGCCCTGTCCCCTTCTTTTAGATGACTTACTGTGGAGCCAACTTTTGCAATGACTCCAGCCCCATCTGAGGCAAATACATGAGGAAGAGGGATATTTGCTGGATATTTTCCCTCCATCACCCAAATGTCAAGATGATTTAAAGAAAAAGCTTTTATGTTTACAAGAACCTCGTCCTCTTTTATCTTGGGCGTAGGAAATTCCCCTATTTTTATACCATTATATCCATTTAAAGTGTCGTAATAAGCTGCTTTCATAATTATCTCCTTACAAGTTTTCTTTGAACTCTTTTGCCAATTCTACACATGAGCTCATAAGGAATTGTTTTTAATAGCTTGGAGGCCATGGAAAAAGTCTGATTTTCGTTGACAAACTCTACCCAGTCTCCTACGTTTATATTTACATTTTCTGGAAGTTCAAACATTGTCATGTCCATAGTGATTGCCCCTATGATAGGTAGTTTTGCGCTTTTAAAATCAAAAAACCATTTACTGGATAGCTGTTTTGGAATACCGTCTGCATAACCCATACTCACCACCCCTACGCAAGCATCTTTTGGAATGGTATAAGTTCCCCCATAAGATATTTTGTCGCCTTTTTTAAAAGCTTTTAAAGATATCACCTTTGCTTTTAGACGGTATATAGGTTTTATAGGTGGCACGAACTGATCATATGGTTTTTCCCCGTATAGGGCAAGTCCTATTCGCACTGAAGTGGTAAAATCGAGATTGTATAAAAGTCCAGCTGAGCTTTGAAGGTGAATTTCAAAATCTTTTGCTCTGTTTATAAGGGATTTGAACTTACTTATCTGCATATAAGAGTATTCTTGATTTAACGGGGAAGCTAAGTGAGTCATAATTCCTTTTAAATGAGGATGGTTTAATATATACTCTGGTATATCAAAAAATCCAAGCCTTCCCATCCCAGTGTCTATTTTTATGTGAAAGTTTATGTTTTCATCTTTTAAAAGCTCAAAACCCTGAGGAGTTGATATAACTGGCGTAAGACTATGCTCTTTTGCATAAAATAGCTCTTCTTTTGATAGCACTCCGCCCAAGATAAGTATAGGTTTTTCAACAGTGTTTTGTCTGAGCTCTATTCCTTCTTCTACACAGGCCACCGCAAAAGCCTTCACATATGGGCTTTTTTCTAAGACACTTGATACTTCTATGCTTCCCATACCATAAGCATTTGCTTTTACCACCCCTATTATGGGTTTTTTAGCATACTCGTATATTACTTTTGCATTATTTAGTATATTTTCTTCTAAAAGCTCCAAAACTATTCTCATTTTAATACCTTGCACATTTTTACAAATGTATTTACACCAAAATCTGATATGCTTTTATTAAAAGCCCCAGTTTTGCAAGCAAGATAGCAAGAATCTTCGAAAAGCGTTGTGGTTTTTGAATTATCTTTTACGAGCTTTCTAATCTCTTTTTTAAAATCATCACAAGAACTATATCCATGCTTTTGGCCAAACCCATTACAAGCGTTCAAAAACACTCCCAACACATCGCATCTATCCAGGGCAAAAGATAGGTTTGTTAAAAGTGCTATAATTGGCAAAATCTTATTGATACGCATACACACTTATCCCGAATCTGTTTGCAGTTTTTATAAACTTCTCTTTTTCTAACATGTAAACTTTGTCCTTTTGAATAGCTATAGCTTTTGCTTTTATGGTTTTTGCAATATTTAATGTATCAAGCCCTATCACCGGCACATCAATTCTGAAATCCTGATGATTTCTGGCAGATTTTACAATCACTGTGTTTTTCCCAGCTATCTCAAAAGCTCTAAGAAGGGTTTTGTTAGTGCCTTCCATTGCTTCTAAGGCTACCACCGCTTTTTGTTTTATCACTACCGTTTGACCTATGTCCAATGTAGCTAAAGTTTTTGCTATATCTATACCAAAGTTTATATCCTCAAAGGTCTCTTTATCTGATACCACATCATTTATAAGCCCTTCTTTTTTTATCAAGAGTCCTTCTAAATATGGTTTTGGGTCTATGAAGTTAAATCCTTCTTTTTCCAATATGTCCATAAAAGCCCTTATAATTGTGGCAGGTTTTTTGTCCTTTAAAGTGCTTAGGATAGATATAGCTTTTATGTCGTAGTTTCTTGGATCTAACGCTAGTTTATGTTCAAATTTTCCAAGCATAACAATATCTCTTAGATTTTTTTCTTTTAAAAGCCCTATAAGTTTTGATATTTTACCAACAGGTAGTATGACATCCGAGTCTATTGTGGTTATGCCTTTCGCACCTATTACGAAAACCTCGTCATTTTTTTGTTTGGCACTTTTAATAAAAACTTCAGGGAGTTCTCCTGAACCAGCTATGATAGCTATTTTCATAGATACTATATTATACTATAAGGTATAATATTTTTATGAAAGAAGAGAAACAAGATAACACACCAAGATATATAAACAAAGAAGGACTCCATGAGCATGAGATAATAGAGACTTATCAAGCTGGTATTGAGCTTTTAGGACCAGAAATAAAATCCATAAGAAACAAACAAACGGTGTCTTTCAAAGATTCTTTTGTAAGGGTTGAAAACAGTGAAGCGTTTTTATACAATCTCTACATAGCTCCTTACAAATATGCCACTATAAGACCTCCAGAGCCCCTTCGTAAGAGAAAATTACTTCTTCATAAAAAAGAAATATTAAGGCTTTTAGGGAAATCTAAGGAAAAAGGGTATACTATAATTCCCATAAGCCTTTATTTTAAAAGGGGAAAAGTAAAAGTAGATATAGCTTTGGCAAGAGGCAAGAAGTTGTATGATAAAAGAAGGGAGCTAAAGGAAAAGGATATAAAAAGAGAACTTCAAAGAGAATTTAAAGGGAAGGTGAAACTCTGATGGAAAAAGAAGAAATTATAAAAGCTATAGAAGAGTTTTTGGCTTCTAAGAAAAAACCTGTTTCTTTTGGAGAGTTGTCAAAGCATGTGCCAGTGGACAAAAAGATACTTAGAAAAATCCTAAGAGAGCTTATAAAACAGGATAAGATACTTACGTCAAAAGGGCATTTTAGTCTAAGTAAGGAATCTATAAAAAAAGTAGTAGGTGTAGTGGAGGCTAATCCAGCGGGTTTTGGGTTTTTGATACCAAAGGATGGTGAAGAAGATATATACATCCCATATTTTGAAATGCAAAAGGTCTTTGACAAAGACGAGGTGGAAGGCTATGTAGTGCTTTATAAAGGTAAAGAAGAGCTAAGAATCGAAAGAATTCTGAAAAGAACCAAAAAAGAGCTCGTATGCTCTATTTCAAATTTCAAAAAATGCATCGCAAACCCCATAGATGAGAATCATTTCCACGATATAGAACTCTCTAAAAACCAATGTAAAAGCATAAAACCAGATCAATTGGTACTTGTAAAAATCACAAAATATCCCACAAAGACTCAAAAAGCCAAAGGGAAAATAGTTGAGGTAATCGGAAATCCTGCGGAGAGCTTTTTGTCTTTGGAGCTTTTAAAAAGAAAATATAATTTGAAAAACACATACCCCAAAGAAGTTTTAAAAGATTTAGAGAGCTTTTTAGAGAAGTTTGATTTTGAAAAGGAAATATCAAAAAGGAGAGATTTAAGAGAACAGCCTTGTTTTACCATAGATCCTGTGCGGGCAAAAGATTTTGATGATGCGGTTTACCTTCAAAGGGAAGGGGGCGATTATAGACTTTTTGTGCATATAGCGGATGTGTCTTTGTTTGTAAGATTTGATACAGCTATTGATAAAGAAGCGTATGAGAGAGGCAGCACAGTTTATCTTCCAGGAGAAGCTATGCATATGCTTCCAGAAGAGCTTTCTTCTAATCTCTGTTCTTTGGTGCCAAGTAAAGATAGATTTTGCATGAGTGTGGAGATGCTTTTTGATAAAAACGGAAAACTAAAAGAATACAGCATATATGAAAGCGTGATAAGCTCAAAAGCAAGGCTAACCTACGATGAGGCTCTTGATATCATCACCGGGAATATAAAGGGTCCTTTTGAAGATATAGATAAAATCCTCATAGAAATGGAAAATCTTTATAGGAAACGTCATAAAATAAGATGGGATTTGGGTAGTATAGACTTTGACCTGCCAGAATCAGAGATTGTAATAGATGAAACTGGAGAACCCAGCAATATAATACCCTACGAGAGGCATATAGCTCACAAAATAATAGAAGAATTTATGGTATCTACCAATGAAGTTGTGGCTATTTTTATGAATGAGCACTCAAAACTTGGTTTTTACAGAGTACACGAAAAACCAAACAGAGACAAAACCCAGAGACTTTTAGAAATATTATCTGGCCTTGGATACAAAGCCATCATCCCAGAAGATTTTGAGCCAAAATTTTTCCAGCGTATCATAGATTATTTTGAAGGAAAGGAAGAAGAGTTTTTAGTGAGATTTTTGACCTTAAGGAGTATGCAAAAAGCCAAATACTCACCCATAGATATAGGGCATTTTGGTCTTGCTTCTGGACATTATACGCATTTTACATCTCCTATTAGAAGATATCCTGATGTTATAGTACACCGCATATTAAAATCTATCCTTAAGAAAAAATCTTTGAGCTTTGATATAAACTATTTAGAGAGAGCGGCAATACATTTATCTGAGAAAGAAAGACTTGCAGATAAAATAGAATATGAGGCTATTGATCTTCTAAGGGCAAGATTTATGAAAGATAAGATTGGAGAGGTGTTTGATGGGATTATTACAGGAGTTATTCAAAGCGGTCTTTTTGTGCAAATAAAAACGATATTGGCAGAAGGATTTGTGAGTATCGCATCCTTAGAGGGGGATTTCATATACGATCAAGACAATCATAGACTTATGGATACTAAAAGTAAAAAAACTTATAGATTGGGAGATACTGTGAGAATAAAACTCATAAAGATAGATGACAAAAGAGGAAAGATGGATTTCAAACTTTTAGAAGAAATTTAAAAATGGCGGTAGGAGGATTCGAACCTCCGAC
>CAZDZN010000053.1:7552-9775 GCA_964509905.1 uncultured Aquificaceae bacterium | reverse complement strand
GCCGGAAACTGATGATATGAGAGAGGCAAGCTCTATAGTTATTATAAATGAACTCACAAAAAGAGGAGCCAAAATCCAAGCTTACGATCCGGTGGCCATCGAACAGGCTAAAAACTTTTACCTAAAAGACAATCCCAATATAAGTTATTTTAAAAGCAAGTACGATGCTTTAAACAACGCCGATGCGATGTTTTTAATCACCGAATGGAAGGAATTTAGAAGCCCGGATTTTGAAGAGATGAAAAAAAGACTCAAAAATCCCATAATATTTGACGGGCGAAACCAATACAACAAAGACAAGATACAGTCTATTGGGTTTGAATATTATCAAATAGGTGCTTAAAGGAGGTTTTTTTATGCTTTTAAAAGCCAAAGACAAAGAAGTATATGAAGCAATTGTGTCTGAATTAAACAGACAAAACTCTTACCTTGAAATGATAGCATCAGAAAACTTCACTTCCCTTGAAATTATGGAGGCTCAAGGCTCAGTGCTTACCAACAAATATGCCGAAGGCCTTCCTCATAAAAGGTACTACGGTGGATGCGAATATGTGGATATAGTGGAAGATTTAGCCATACAAAGAGCAAAAGAACTATTTGGAGCAGAGCATGCCAATGTCCAACCCCACTCTGGATCTCAGGCGAACATGGCAGTTTACATGGCAATGCTAAAACCCGGAGATACGATAATGGGTATGAGTTTAGCTCACGGAGGACACCTCACACATGGGGCTACGGTGAATTTTTCCGGTAAGATATACAACGCTGTGTATTATGGTGTTAGAGAGAGCGATTATCTTATAGATTATGACCAGATGTACAAGCTAGCCAAAGAGCATAAACCTAAAATGATAATAGGTGGAGCTTCCGCATATCCAAGGGTTATAGATTGGGCTAAGATGAGGGAGATAGCGGATGAAGTAGGGGCATATCTTATGATAGATATGGCTCATTACTCAGGGCTTATAGCGGGTGGCGTTTACCCGAACCCGGTGCCAGTATCTCATTTTGTCACTTCCACCACCCATAAAACTTTAAGGGGGCCAAGAAGCGGATTTATACTATCAAAAGCAGAATTTGCAAAGGATATAGATAAAAGTGTATTTCCAGGTATTCAAGGCGGACCTTTAATGCATGTGATAGCCGCAAAAGCGGTATGTTTTAAAGAAGCTATGAGCAACGAGTTTAAAGAATACGCAGATCAAGTGATAAAAAATGCAAGAGCTTTGTCTGAGGAGCTTTTAAAAGAAGGAATAAACGTACTCACCAATGGCACTGATTCTCACATGGTGCTTGTGGATTTGAGAAACATAGGGCTTACTGGAAAAGAAGCAGAAAATAGATTGGGAGAAGCTGGCATCACTGTAAATAAGAACGCGGTACCCTTTGACCCATTACCCCCAACTAAAACCAGCGGTATAAGGATAGGTACACCGGCCCTCACCACCAGAGGCATGAAAGAAGACCAAATGCGTATTATAGCTAAGCTAATAGCAAGCGTATTAAAAGCTTATTCGGATATCACGCTAAATAGAGCAAGAGAAGAAGTAAAAAATCTTTGTGAAGCTTTCCCCCTTTACAAAGAGCTAAAAGATGAAGTTTGTATTTGAAGGCAACGAGTACGAACTTTCGGATTTAGAATTGCGTATCTTAAAATACCATAAGATAATGGGCCCGGATTATTCGAAGCTAATATCTCATAGATTTTACATATCTTTACAAGAAGCCTTTGACATCCACCGAAGGCTTCTCAGTCTTGGGCTTTTAGAAAAAGTATCAGCCCCCATCATAAACTATCACTCCAAAGAAAAGCGTCTAAAAACCTACAAACACCGAAACCACACCTATTACGAGCTATCTAGAATCGGTAAACTCTTCCTTCGCGAATACGAAAGAGCTCATGGCGAGATAGATTTAAAATTGGAGTTTCCGTTTAAGAGATAGTTACCCTCTCCCTATTATCCATCTTATCGTACTATAAAAGATTGGTAAAACCAGAAGGGATAGGAAAATGCCTATGAAAAGTCCACCCATCACCGATATTGCCATGTTTTGTATTACCTCGGTACCTCTGCCGATAGCCAAAGCGATGGGTAAAAATCCCAATACATCCGCCACCATAGTCATAAGGATAGGTCTAAAACGCTTTTTACAAGCCCTTAGCATTGCCTGTTTGTGATCTATGCTTTCTTGAAGTTCTTTGTTGAAATAATCAAATATCAG
>CAZDZN010000053.1:0-7476 GCA_964509905.1 uncultured Aquificaceae bacterium | reverse complement strand
CCAAAAATACACCCACCACCGATAGAGAGAGCACAAATATTACAGAGATAGCTTGGAGTACAGATTCAAATTGAAATATCAAAAGCGCCAAAACTATGAGGATAGAAAAAATTATCACGACACTCATCTGTTTGAAAGATTGTTGTTGCTCTTTGTAAAAACCTTCTATCGTATAATAATATCCTTTTGGCATTATGATTTTATCCAATGTATTTTTTAAAACATTTATACCAAGTGATAGATCCTCATGATGCATCTTCACTCTTACCACTGCCACATTTTGGAGGTTTCTTCTGGTAATTCCAGGTACATTTTCCTCATATTTTATGTGAGCTACCAACGATAAAGGTATATACATGTGTTTTTTGGGAGAATATATGTTTATATTTTTTATACTTTCGGTGTTTGGATTAAACGGTTCGTAAGCTCTTATAAATATGCGTTCTTGACCTTTTAGGTAGTTTGTGATGGTAATACCCCAAAGGTGAAGTTTTAAGGTTTTTACCACATCATCATAGGTAATACCATAACCCGCATAAGCGTTTTTTCTCATGGATATATAGTAGTAAGGTCCGTAAAAAAGTGTTTTCAGATTTATCTCTTTAAATATGGATTTTTGAGCCACTTTATTTCTTATCTCCTCGCCAAGTCTCACAAGAGTTTCTGGGTCAGAGCCGTGTATCACCACCGAAAAAGGAGCGTGTTGACCCGTTATGTCTCCAAGGCGGTCCCTTAATACCTGAGCCATATCAAACTCTTTTAAAACATGTATCTTGGCATCCACTCTTTGGCGTATCTCCCTCATCACTTGAAATATGGATTTATTCCGATGGTCTTTTAGTGTGATTAGCATGTCTCCTTTGTTGGTAGGGTTTCTGGGCTGGCCCAAAGATGCTCCTATTCTCACAGAGTAGTGTTTTACCTCTGGAATGGAAGCCACTATCTTTTCTATGTGTTTTACTATCTGGTAGGTGTTTTCTGAGGAAGCCCCGGAAGGTCCTGTAAAGTCCAACACAAACATACCCTCATCCCATTCTGGCAAAAAGCCAGTTTTCATGCTTTTATAAAGACCAAGTCCTGAAATTAAAAGCAATATTATTAAAACCAAGCTTATATTTTTTCTTTTGTAAAAGCCATAAAACAACTTCTCGTAAAAATAAGTAAGCTTTCTAAGCCATCTGGGTTCATCTTTTACCACCTTTGGAAGAGCTATATAGGCAATAGAAGGGGTGATGGTCATAGAAACAAGCTGAGATATCACCAAAGCAAGTATTACCGCCAAAGCAAGTTCTTTGAAAAATGTTCCTATTATACCGGATAAGAAAAAAAGCGGAGCAAATACGCTTATAGATGTGAGCGTGGCAAGAGTCATAGGCTTTAATATTTCAGAGGATGCATCTATCACGGATTCCAATTTTGGACGCGGTTTGTTTATATTCTTTTCTATATTCTCCATCACCACGATAGCATGATCCACCAGAGCTCCGATGGATGCTGCAAGACCACCCAAACTCATGAGGTTTAAACTTCCATGAAGTATGTACATAAATAATATTGCACATAAAATACTAATAGGTATTACGATAGCTGTAAGCAAAGATAGCCTAAAATTATTTAAAAATAATGCTATGACGACAAGGGTTATAACAGAGCCCATTAAAATTGCATCAATCACGCTTCTTATAGAAGAACTTATAAAGTCTGTCACATCAAACCATTTTATTATATGGGCGTGCGCTGGGAGTTTTAGGCTTTTAAGAGTATCATCTACTTTGTTTATAACATCTATGGCGTTAGCGTTGTTAGTCCTATGAATATTGAATATCACGGTGGAAGGATATCCATCCACATTTACATATGAGAGCATGGGAAAATGTCCTTTCACCACAGAGGTTATATCCCCAAGGGTTATGGTTTGATTGTCGTAATAAATAGGAATATTTAAAATATCTTTTTCATCTTTTGGAGTTTGTATACCAAAAACAAGCACTGAAAAGTTTTTCTGTTTATATTCCCCTATAAAGTGATTTTGGGTGTAGGATTTTATCTGGTCTAATATCACACTCACAGGTATATTCAATTTTTGAATTACGCTAGGATTTAGCACTATATCCATAGTAGAGTATGTATCGCCTACAGTGTCTACTTCATATACTCCTTTTATAGATAGAAGCGCTGGTTTTATGGTATATCTTACTAAGTTGCTTAGTTCATCTTTCGGAAGTTCTCTGGAAACCAAAGCATAACCTGCGATAGAGTAAGCGCTTGGTCCCATGAGCCTTACATCAAAGCTTGCTTTTACTCCCATGTCCATTTGGAGTTCAGATATCTTAGACATTATCATCTGGTAGGCCCTGTAAGGCTTTGTGTTTGGATTAAAATAAACATTCAATATCACAAGACCAGGTCCTGTACGAGAACGTACGTCCTCTACACCTTCCACAGACTTTATCCCCTGCTCCATAGGTATTGTAATATCAGAAAGCGTTTTTTGAATAGGTTCGTAATTTGCATTCACCGTAATCACCACCCGAGGATATACCACATTCGGGAAGATATCTTCTGGAAGTTTAAAATACATCATATATCCCAAAATAGACAACACTCCAAATCTATTTTTTATAGCAAAATTAACAAAAGATCTCATTTAAGGTTCTCACCATCTTTTAAAAGCTTCGCCCCTTTACATATTACTTCTGATGAGTTTACTCCAGATACCACATAATAATTCCCCAAGTTTCCAAGTATTTTTACCGGGATATTTTTAGCTATGTTATCTTGCTTTACAAACACGCTTGGTTTGTTGTTGTAAAGCACCACAGCTTTTGATGGAATCTTCTCCCCACTTATACTTCTTATTATAAAAGCCTTTAAACTATTGCCAGGATTTTCATAAAAGGATATAGGAATTATCACACTAAGCCTTCCCTTGTCATCTTGAAACACATTTATAGGGTAAGACTTGTTTTCAAACTCTATTTTATCGCTTTTGGAGATTTTTATGTTAAAAGGTATAAAAAACTCTCCATAAAGAGCCATTCCGCTTATGTATGCTACGGGGGAGTTTGGTGCAATATTCGTACCCTTGAGGATAACGTTTGATATAACACCGTTAAATGGCGCTCTCACCACTCCATAAGATGCCTCGTCCTTTATAGATTTTTCCAAATATATATTTTTTTCAATTTCTCCTTTGGTAAGGGCTAAATTTGTTTTTATCTGGGAGTACTCTTGATAAGACATGGACCCAAGGTGATACAGCTTTTTAGCACGCTCGTATCTTGAATTGTAGTATTTTAATTTTTTATTTAAAGCATCGATATCTTTTTGGATAGAGTTTGCTTTGTCTTGATATATGCTGGTATCAATAATAGCTATCACTTGACCCTTCTTCACCACATCTCCATTTTTTACATAGACCGCTTTTAAAATACCACCGATAGGTGAGCTTATATAAGTGGTTTTTTGATTTTGCACTTCACCGTATATAGGAATTTTTATATCGTAAATCCCTCTTTTAATATTACAAAAAGCTACGCTTGGTCCTTTGATGACAGGTTTTTCTTGTGTCGTTTTTGGCTTTTCACAAGAAAATACTCCTACTGTTAAAAATATGTATAGCAAAATCTTTCTAATATTCATACGAATAGATGTTATCAGAGGATTATGACATATTAGTGAAATCTGATAAGCTTTCTATTAGTTTTCTGGCTCCTATTTTAGTTTCATCGCTTACTATACCCATAAGTCTTGAAAGTTCATCAAGCTTTTCTTCTTCACTTAAGGCTTTTATAGACACATTGTTTGACACGCGTTTTACCAATATATGATGAGAAGAAGCCGCCGCTAAAGCTGGTGTATGGCTTATGCATATTATTTGAGATTTTGTTGCAATTTTTTTCAGTAGCTTAGCTATAGAAATAGAGGCTTCTCCACTGGTACCTGTATCTATCTCATCGTAGATGTATACATCATATTCCCCAAGCACTGAAGATGTTGCAAGCACTATACGGGAGACTTCTCCTGCAGAGGCTACTTCTGATAGCTCTTTTAAATGCTCTTTTGAATAAGAGGAAAATAAAAATGTTACATCATCTATGCCGATTCTTGATAGCTCTTTTCGTTTAATATCTATGTCAAAATGCGATTCTTTTAAGCTTAAAAGGCTTAAAACTTCGTTTATAAGAGCGCTTAGCTTTTTTGCTTTCTGTTTTCTTAAATTGGATAGCTCAGCTGCTTTTTCAATAGTATTCGTTTTTAGTTTTTCTATTTCATTAAAAATATTCCTCACTTTATCTTTTAATGTATTTAAGTTTTCTATGTCTTGTTTTTGGGCTTTCTGGATTAAAAATAACTCATCAAAAGATTTCCTATATTTTCTTTCCAAAGATTGGACATTATATATAATTTCGTTTAGTCTGTCTATTAGCTCGTTATCCACATAGATTTTATAAGAGGCTATAAAAGATACGATTTCTAAAAGTTGTTCTTTTAACATATGTAGTTTATCCATAGCTTTTGATAAATCCTCTCTGTAAGAGATAGATTGGTTTAATACGGATATGGAATAGTTTATTTTAGATAAAGCACTCGAATCTTGATACTCTAAAGCATTTAATACATTTTGAATGACTAAATTTAATTTCTCTGCATATTCAAGCTCTTTAGCTTGACGCTTTATATCATCATAGGTGCCTTTATCTATTTTTAAATTTTCCAAAATCTCTATTAGTTCTTGATTTTGCTCTATCTTTTTCTCCAAAGCTTCTTTTTCAAACAAAATATTTTTTAGCTCTTCTTCTTTGGTTTTTAGATTATCAAAAGTCTCTACAAACTCTTTTTTTATTTTCAATACATCTTTGTCTTTATCGAGTATCTCAAGTTGAAAAGATTTCTTAAAAATCTTTGATTGAGAGGATTGCTCTTGAAATAAAATATTTTGTACATAATGCTCTAATATGGTTTTTTGATTTGAAGCCATACCGTTTATATAAAACCTAGATTTACCACTTTTTATCTCTCTTCTTATAATATCATTATTTATCTCAAGCTCAACGGCAGTCCCATCTTCATTTGCATTCCTAAGCCCAAGACAAAATTTTATAGCATCCATCAGCATAGATTTACCAGCCCCAGATTCTCCGCTGATAACGTTTAATCCATATTTAAGCTCTATGTATTGAGATCTTAAAAGCAAAAAAGACTCAATCTTGATACTATTTATCATAGCTTTTTGGATTTTTCGTAGGCTTTTATAAAGCTTTCCATAACAGCCCCCCTTAAACCAGATTTTTCTATGTTGTATATGCCTTCTATTGTAGTGCCTGCTGGAGAACTCACTTTAAGCATCAATTCTTCTTCTGTGTATGTTTCTAAAAGCTCCAAAACCCCTTCCATAGTGTTTAATGTTATGTCATAAGAGATATCTTTTGATAAACCCATATATATACCGGATAATCTTATAGCTTCTATGATACTTGCTATAAAAGCCGGTCCAGAACCACCCACGGCTGTAAATGCATCAAAATATTTTTCTTCAAGCTCATACACTTTTCCAAGCTTTGAAAGTATATCCTTTATAACTTCTTTCTTAGGATCTTTTGAATAAAAGGCTATAACCCCTTTTTTACACAAAACTCCCAGATTTGGCATGATACGGGTAAGATAATTATCTTTTAGATGTTCTTCTAATCTTTCTAAGCTAACTCCTGCTAACATGCTAATGATTGATTTATTTTTTATGTTTAGTGAGCTGAGCTCATATATATCCTGAGGTTTTACAGCAAGAATAAGGATATCTATATTTGCTATCAAAAACCCAATAGAGTTTGCAAAACCTACGTTATCTTGTATGGCTATTTCTTTTTTGGTTTTATCTTTATCAAAAACAACAACATCGTAATAATCTTTTAATCCAAGGACAAAAGCCCTTCCCATGTTTCCGTATCCTAAAATTCCTATCCTCATAAGCCGTAGTGAGAAGCTAAAGCTGCTGATATAGCAAGTGCTAATACATCTTTCTGGGTTTCATTTTCTATCTTATAATCGTATTGATTTAGTTTTCTATCCAAAAATCCAGTGTCAAAATCCCCTCTTATAAAATCTTCATCTCTTATAATCTCTCTATGAAGCTGTAGGTTCGTAGGTATCCCCCTTGTGATAAACTCATCTAATGCTCTTCTGGCTCTTGCTATCGCCCTATCCCAATTCAAAGACCATACGCAGAGTTTACTAACCAGTGAATCGTAATAAGGAGGAATTATATAATCTTTATATATGCTTGAATCCATTCTTACACCTATTCCCCCAGGTGAATGATAAGCGGTGATCCTACCAGGAGATGGTGCAAAGTTTCTCTTGGGATCCTCGGCGTTTATCCTAAATTGAATAGCGCATCCTCTAAAAGTTATATCGTTTTGAACAAAACTAAGAGGCTCTCCCATGGCTATCCTTATCATTTGCTCTACTATATCTATGCCTGTGACCATTTCGGTGATGGTGTGTTCCACTTGAAGCCTCGTATTCATCTCTATAAAATAAAACTCTTTGCTCATTTGATCGTATATAAACTCAATGGTACCAGCGCTCTCGTATCCATATTTCATCATAGCCTTTACAGACATTCCAAGCATTTTGTTTCTAACCAGCGGGTCTAGTGCAGGTGAGGGGGTAACTTCTATAATCTTCTGATGTCTTCTTTGGATAGAACAATCCCTTTCCCCCAAATGTATCACATTGCCGTATTTATCTGCCAAAATCTGGACTTCTATATGTTTTGGGTTTTGAATGTATTTTTCTATAAAAATCTCGTCTCTTCCAAAAAAAGCCAAAGACTCTTTTTTAGCAGATTGAAAGTTTTGTTTAAACTCCGATTTATCATACATGACCCTCATACCTCTACCACCGCCCCCGTATGCAGCTTTTAATATAATAGGGTATCCTATTTTTCCCGCTATTTCGTAAGCTTCGTCTAAATCTTTTATGGGACCATCGCTTCCAGGTACTACTGGAATACCAAGCTCTTTCATTACCTTTTTAGCCTTTACCTTATCTCCAAAAGTAGCTATTTGCTCTGGTGTGGGACCTATAAAAATAAGCCCAGCATTTATACAAGCTTGAGCAAATTCAGGATTTTCCGACAAAAATCCGTATCCAGGATGCACAGCATCAGCTTTTGCTTGCTTGGCTATATTTATTATCTTTTCGTAATCAAGGTAAGCTCTTATGGGGTCTTTTGGTATAAGATAAGCCTCATCAGATTTTTTTATATGTAGTGAATTTATATCCGCCTCTGAGTAAATAGCTACAGTTTTTATACCAAGTTCTTTGCAGGCTCTTATAATTCTTACCGCTACTTCTCCTCTGTTGGCTATCAATACCTTTTTTATCATACCTATATTATAATATAAAATACTTATATGAACCCTAATTTCCGATTCAAATTTTAAATCCTAAACTCCTAAGACATACCTTGAT
>CAZDZN010000052.1:4204-9787 GCA_964509905.1 uncultured Aquificaceae bacterium | reverse complement strand
TCTTAGATTTTAGTCTTGGATAGATACCCTCAATACCTCTTCTAAAGATGTTATACCTTTTTCCACTTTTATTATACCTGATTCAAAAAGGGTCTTCATACCCTTTTTCATGGCTAATTCTTTTATCTCTGCAGTAGTCTTTCTTTGATTTATAGCTTCTCTTAATTCATTGTCTACAAACATAAGCTCTGCTATAACCGTTCTTCCCTTATATCCTAAGTGGTTGCAATGTTCACACCCTTCTTTGCTTGCTTTATATATAACATCAGATTTTATATTGTAAAAGCTTTTTTTCTGCTCTGTGGGTCTATATTCTACCTTGCAATAAGGACACAGTTTTCTCACAAGTCTTTGAGCTGAGACTGCCAGTAAAGAAGAGGATATCAAAAACGGCTCAACACCCATATCTATAAGTCTTGCTATGGAGCTTGGTGCATCGTTAACATGAAGGGTAGACAACACCAAATGTCCTGTTAAAGATGATTTTACAGCAATCTCTGCAGTTATAGCATCCCTTATCTCACCTATTAGCATAATATCTGGGTCTTGTCTTAAAAAAGACCTCAACACCGCTTCAAAAGTTCTCCCCACTTTTTCATCTATTTGAACTTGATTTAGTCCAGGTATGTTTATCTCCACTGGATCTTCTGCTGTTACTATATTTACATCTTCTTTGTTTAACTCTTGAAGTACAGAGTATAGTGTAGTGGTTTTGCCGCTGCCAGTAGGTCCTACTACCAATATAATACCGTAAGGCTTTGTATAAGTATCTCTTAACTTTTGCACTTCTTCTTCTTCAAATCCAAGTATTTCAAGCTTTAAAGCGGAGAACTCATCAGGAAATTGAACCCTCATCACTACCTTCTCGCCAAATATCACAGGTAGTATTGATATCCTAAGTTGCACCTTTTTATTTGCTATTTTTACCCTTATAACTCCATCCTGAGGCTTTCTCCTCTCAGATATGTCTAAATTTGATAGTATCTTAATCCTTGATATAAGGGCATCTTTTACATTCGTAGGATATGAGGATATTTTTTTTAGCATCCCGTCTATTCTATAGCGGACAGCTATCTCTCTTTCTTGGGGTTCTACATGTATATCAGAGGCTCCTAATTTTACAGCTTTATAGAGTATACTATCTACCAAACCCACTATAGCACTTTCATTGGACTGGTTTACAAGCTTTTCTATATCTATGTTATACTCTTCTTGTATCTCAAAATATACTTCCTTTGATTCCAAGTCTATAATGTTAGATTGAAAAAGCGAATCTATTATGCCATTTATCCTCTGAGGTAATGTATGCCAAACTATTATATTTTGTCTCTTTGTTATATATTTTATGGTATTTTCATCTATATACGGCAGATAAGTAGCTACTGTGATGGTACTATCAGTAGCTGATATGGGTATAACCTTATTTTTTATTATAAAATCTTGGGGAAATACATTTATAAGATTTTTGTCTATTTTATTTGGGTTTACTACAGTCCCGTCTTTATCCACAAGCTTGAACATCTTTGAATATATATTTAGTAAACTCTGCTCATTAATTTTTTTAGTTTCTATAAGATAATCAACTATATTTACATCTTTATCATAAAGATCTTTTGCCAAATCTGGAGATACAAGATTTTCGGTTTCTAACAACTTAAGAAATGTTAAATTTTTTGGATTAGGCATATGAAAATTATACCACAATCAACAAGAATTTTACAATATAAGCTCCGCTATAAAATCAAAATTTCTCCCAAATCCATTGTAATCAAGCCCATATCCTATCACAAACTTGTCCTCTATACCAAATCCCACATAATCTGCTTTTATATCCACAATTCTTCTTGAAGGTTTATCAAGAAGCGTACAAATTCTAATCGTATTTGGGCTTTTAGAAAAAATGATATCTTTTACCTTTGATAGGGTTTTACCAGTATCCAGTATATCATCTACAATTAAAACATCTTTATCTTTTATACCCATTGTTATATCACAGATTATATTTAAATCATGAGATTTATCTCCCACATAAGAGCTCACCCTCATAAAATCTATGTAAACTGGCTTTTTAATATATCTTACCAAATCCGATACAAACATAAAAGCTCCATTTAAAAGCCCTATTATGTAAACTTCGTTAAAATCTTTTTCTATAGTATTAGACAGCGCTATTATCCTTTTTTTAAGCTCATAGCTGTTTATAATAGGTTTTATCCTCATATTAAGATTATATCAAAGTTTATCTTACTTGATAGTTCAATGTAAGGGATTTATTGTTTCTTATAATATGTACCACAAAATTATCTGCATTTCTAATAGTCTCAAGGATTCTAAAAGCATCCTCTGGGGAGTTTAGATGCTCGTCGTTTATGGATACCAAGATATCCCCTGGTTTTATACCCATCTTAGCGAATAAAGAATTTGGGTTTACACCTTTAAACATAAATCCCTTAGGGGTGGGCACTAAGTTTATCTGACTAAACATTACAGAAGGGTTGGAGGTGATTTGTAAAAGCTCACTTTTCGGTATAATGTATGTGTTATTATTTTGCCCTAAGAGTTGCTGCAAAGATGGAAGCCCTTTTAAGGAAGCGTTTTTGTTTGCTACAGAGACTCCACTTTTTGAAAGCTTTACCTTTTTAAAAGTGTTTTGGGCTTTTATGATAACATAAAAAGGATTTATTTTATCAAGGGTAATCCCGCAAAAACTATCTCCTGCCATCATCACTTTTTTCCCGCAATCTGAATATATGAGCGCCATAGAATAAGCTGGATCTAAGCTATAAGCTATAGCTAAAGCTTTTATGTTTATAGATTTTGATTTTTGAGCTGTGTTTTGCACATTATTAAATTTGCTTAGCACGTTCAAAAGTGTATTTTTATCAAAATTGTAAGAAACTTTAGGTATGGGTTGGTTTAAAATGGTTTTTAGGCTTTTGACGTTAAAATATATCGCAATTATACTTATTGTTATCATGGTTATAAAAGCTATTAAAACAAACATATTTGGTTTTTTCATTTAATCTCCATCCTGACGTCAAAATGGAATTTCCCACTGTAATCCTGTGCCTTTAGATATAAAATTTCAAATCCATCATTTTCTATAGTATATACAACATTACCCAAACTCACGGGGTCTACATTTGTAGCTTTTAAATAATATATACCGCTTTTATTCTCTACATAATCCAAATTTGTCTCGTATCTAGAAAAAACGTTCTTTATATAGTTTTGAGTGAGGGTATTTGTCTTTCTCCTACCATTTTGTATTAAAAAAATCTCTTTCTTGTAAGAAGAGATATCATCGTAAAGATTTTGCTTTTTTTCATTTAAGTTGTTAAAAGCCCAATATAAAAGAAAAACGAATATAACTATATATATCACATACCTCAATTTGTATAAAAATAGTATTATCTTTTTATTATCCATCGCTGAATCACTTCGTTTGAATTTTGTGATACTTGTTTTGAAAAATAAATATTTTTTAGGCTTGGAAGCTCTGAAGAGCTCACTTGAGATTTTATCTCCAAAGCATCATTTTGGTAATTTATCTCATAGACTTTTGCATCTGGTGGCAGATCTTCAAAAGTTTTTAAAAAAAGTGTAGATAATATGTAGCTGCTTGAAGGCGGATTTATCATCGCTTGAAGCTGTTCTTTTATATCCACTACAGGCGTGTTTGGAAAAGTTTTTTTAAATAAAGCTTCTTCTTTTTTCTTTATAATATCTGTTTGATAGTTTATGGAGAAGTCCATTATAAGATAGCTAAAAAAAATACCTAACATTAAAAGTCCTACATTTACAAGCTCTTTTTTTATATGTTTTATAGAGATAGCATCTTTTTGAGAAAATTTATCTTTTATATACTTTAAAGCTCCGCCGAAGGCCAAAAGCTCACCTCTTTTTACATATAAGGCGGGTACTGTATTTGGAAAATCTATGTTTGCATCTATAAGAATGGGTTTGTCTAAGGTTTTTAATTTATCTTTTAGCTCACCTTCATCAAAAATCACCTCATAATACATAAGAGCTTTGTCTTTTACATAAGCTAACACATAGGTACTTTTTTCTTCAAACACAGCATAGACATCGTCGTAATTCATTACCTCCAAAGCTCTTAAAAGCGCAAAAACCCAAATATCTTCTTTTTCAAAATCAACTGGGTTTTTTGAGATGATTTTGTATCCGTGTATTTCATTGGTATAAAAGTTTTTAAAAATATCTTTATCAGCGTTTACAAGTACATCTTTTGGAGATAACACATTTACAACGATATCAGAATCAGTAGAATTTGATATCTCAAAAAAACCTTTCGTTTTCCTTATAACTACACACTTATCTAAATAAACACCTTTTATAAGCATCTAATCAGTCATACTTTTTATCGGATCTCACTTTTATGATCGTATGAAGATTGCCCCTTGGGTGAAAATCTCCTATTATCTCTAAAAATCTTGGTTTTAAAAGCCTAAAAAGTGTATTGTATATCAAATTCGTTGAAGCCTCGTGGGATATATAGGTATTTCTAAATGAGTTTAGCCAGAGCTTTAAAGATTTTAATTCCACTATGTACTGGTCTGGTATATATCTTATTGTGATCTTAGCAAAGTCTGGATACCCAGATCTTGGGCATAAGCAAGTAAACTCTGGGAAAGACATCTCTATCATGTAATCGTTTTCTTTGGCAGGATTTTCCCAAGGCTCTAACTCTATCTTTTCTATCTCAATCTCACCGTACTTTTTCTCCATATATAATATTATAAGATAAAGTCAGTCTTTGGCTATGTGGATTTTTTCTTAAACAAACTCCCTACGGTTAAAGTATAAACTACTTTTTTTATATCTTCTTCTTTTGTATCGGGATTTTCTAAAAATAACTTTAAGTCTGTATAATGAAGCTCTCGCTTTGATATCCTGTCCAAAATCCATCTTAAATCTTCACTGGGTACGACATTTGACATATCTTTGATTTCTTTTGGAAATTCTTCTTGATCTTTTAGCTGATAATCTATTATATCTTGTTTATTATTTACTTTGCTTACACTAGGAAGCCCAACATTTGGTTTTATACCAAACTTAGGAACCTCCTCAGCTACCCATCCAAAGTGCTTCATCTTATCTATCGCTCTTTGCTCTAACTCGTCACCCAGGTAAGGATCTTTCTCTCTTGTGATAAAATACTGATGTAGGGTTTCCAATATCTTTTGATACTGTTTTTGAAGATACTCGTTTAGATATTTTGCAATTTTTACTTTATTATCATCTAAAACTTGACTCGATTCTGATGCATCTTCCTTTATCTTTTGTTGTAAATCTTTAAATATGTGAAGATGCGATGTTTCATCCTCTATAATTCTTTCAAAAATCCTTTCCATATTCTCATCTTTTATATCTTTTAGCTGCTTAGAGTATACATCTATTGCCATCCTCTCTGCTTCTATATTTAAATTTAGGAGTTCATGTTTTGTAGGAGCTTCTAAATAAACAGGCGCTCTTTCATCAATGGCAGGGAGTCCACCTAATTTTACCACCATGTGAGCAAACATCCTTAGATGTTTCATCTCTTCTCTGGCTATCTCTTCC
>CAZDZN010000052.1:0-4194 GCA_964509905.1 uncultured Aquificaceae bacterium | reverse complement strand
AGATCGTTTTCTACAGAATCGTCGCCTATCGTGTAAGCGTGAAACAGGTATTGTATTATAGCAGAGTGTTCAAGTGTAATATTGTAATTTAAATAATCTATCAAAATATTCTTCATAAAAAGCCCCCAAACTTTAACTTTTATTCGGCCAACGCTATAGAAAGTGGATTTTTAATTCTAAATCCCACAAGCTCAAACATCCTAAAATAATGATCCATATCTTGAGGTTTAAGGTAAGCTGTAATCATATCCTGGGCTATAAACAAATCCATATTTTCAGCACCTGTAGCTATAGCCACAGCCTTTCCTTCTTCTATAGCGTAAGTGGAGAAGATTCCTACCTCAAAAAGATTTTTTAGATAATCAATTTCTAAGACTCCGCTATTTTCATAAATCCTAAAAGCCTTTATATAATCTTTTGGATGCATTATGAAAGCCAAGTTAGAACTAAAGCCGTTCTTCGCGAGGACTTCCACGCATCTTAAAGCCGTTTTGAAGATATTTCCCGTTCCATCAAAATTCTCTTTTTTAACAATTTCTTTACCTTCCACGTTCAATATACCTTCGTATCCTATGGATTTATCACCTTTAAATATAAAATTATCCTCAGCCATAGCCACTTCTCTGGCTGCTACTGATGCCACAGAAAAATCCACTGGTATACCAAGCTTTTTAGCGCTCTCAATATCTCTCCAATGAATTTTAAAATCTTTATAAATTTGTGGTATAGGTAAAAACTTCCTGTCTTTTATTTTGACTACACCACATTCTTTGTCTCCAAACAATCCACAAGCCCCATCTTGAACACTTGAAATAGTATCTTGAGCTAAAAATTGAATACCTGGATCTAAGGCTGAAGTTATCTCAATAAATCTCCTTCCTACAAGATAACTTTTGGCTGCTTTTATCACGACATCATCCAAAGCCTTCCACTGCTCCTCACTCAGAGGGGCGTTTTCTCTTTGCAAAAATTTCATAAAAACCCTCCTAAAAAATCTAACTATCAATATAGCAAGCTAATATAATTCTGTCAACATTTTATTGTATCCTTATATAACTATATCTTATCTAAATATTGTAATAATTTAATGGCAAACTTATGTAAAAAGATTATTTTAATAATAAAGGAGGTATTGCTATGATAGAACTTATGCTCAGTAAAGAAAATTTAACGGCTAAGGAAAAATTGGCTTTTTTTAGAAGCCTACTCAAGAAAGAGATGGAAGTTTTAAATGAGTATTGCAAAAAAGATGACATGCCGAAAAGATTTAAAGTTGAGATATGTCATGTCAAGGATATAAAGAAGATAAACATTGCAAGACTTCTAAGCATAATAGAGTTTTACGACCCAGATTTTATATCAAAATTGATGAATACAGATCCAAGGGTAAGAAGATTCTTGGGGTATTATTTGGATTTTCTAAAGATAAATCCTTATGGATACGAAGCATTAGAACCTCAAAATCTATTTGGCAACTGGGATTTTATAAAATACAAGCTAAAAATACTCTTCCCTGAGCTTAACTTAGATGAGATAGCTAAATTTAAGTTTAAACGCAAAGACTTTATAAAGTATGTCAAAGACAAGCTAAAAGCTTCCGAAGAAAGCATAGAAACAAGGCTAAACAAAGCCACATGGTATGAAGACCTGCCCTATTTGGAATTGGAAGAAGACATGTCTATATTATGGCACCCAGAGTATTCTAAGATGACAGAAGAGGACTGGACTTTTGTAAAAAATTATATAAAAGGGAGAAAAAATGTAGTAATCACCGACAAAGATGGCAAAGAAAGGTTTGTATATGTGGATATAAATTTGTCTGACGAAGAATTGGATAAGTATAGAAATGATAGAGAGGGACTTAAAAAACTTTTGATGGAGAAATATAATATAGATGAGTCTGGAGCTTTACAGATATTGATAAAATCCGGATGGCAAGAAACCACTTCTCATATAATGCCCCCTATTCATACCGATGTAGAAGCAAATTATGGGGCAAAAGAAAAAGAGGCGAAACAAGAACTTGTAAGAGAAGAAGTTGATTACGCAGATATATCAGATTTTATAAGATATTTAGGAGGATTGGAGTTAGAAGAACTAAACTATTATGAGCTGATATACGACAAGGTGGGAAAAGAAGTGCAGGATAAACTAAACATAATAATAAGGACACAAAAAAGGCTATTAGGTAAGCTTTTTGGTATTTTCTATACAGTAGATCCATTGATGGCAGAGGCAATTATTGTTATAAATCCTGATAGGCTTGAGCAGATAAAAGACCTATCTGTAAAAACCACTGTAAAAGATAAAGTTTTCAGGCTTTTTGAACACCCTGTGGCATGGAAAATAGTAAAAGAAAGGATAGTGTCCACATTTCAAGATTTATCGGATTATGAGGTGGAAACTTTTAGAGAAAAACGAAATGAGTTTATAGAATACCTTATATCAAAAACAAAGGAAGACAGAGATTTTATAGAAAGAACATTGGAAGAATGTGGATGGACCAAAAACGAAGAGGTACCACCCTTCCTAAGGCAAATAGGACCATAATATACCTTAGCCCTATGGGTTTTATATCTCATAGGGCTCCCAAAAAACATATAACTCATATTTTTGCCGGAGGTTTTTGACACATAGAGGGCTAAATCAGCCTTTTTGAAAAGAGACTTTTTTGTATCACTTTTATCAAACTCCGCTATACCGAAGCTACATGTAATATTTATACTAAAATTATCATAGTGTATCGGCGTATTTTCTATTAATTTTCTTAACTTTTCAGCCACAGAAAAAGCATCGAATATATTTACCGACTTTAAAATCAATACAAACTCCTCACCACCTATTCTACAAAAAATATCCTCTTGCCTTATATTGTTTAACACAATCTCGGAGATTTTTTTAAGCGTTATGTCCCCTGCATCATGCCCATAAGTATCGTTTATTTTTTTAAAATCATCTATATCAAACATAATTATAGAAAAAGCCCCAGTTTTATTTTTATAGTTGCTTATAAGAAACTCTACTGCTTCCTCGAAAGCCCTTCTATTATGAGCTTTTGTAAGGGTATCTATCTCGGATAGCTCTCTATACTTTTCTCTTTCTTGCACTTCTTTTTGGATGTCGTAAATTGTGGCAATATTTAACATATTTCCTTCATGAATGATTACGGAGCTTATACATTTTGCATACACGAGTGTCTTGTCTTTAGCTTTTAATTTTAAAATACTGGTTATTTTTTGATAAGGTTCTGGTTTTAGCGCATTAAGCATATCTTTATCTTCATCAAATATATCTGTCATTTTTTTGTTTACGAGCTCTTTTTCTTCATATCCTAAAAGCCTGAAACACCAAGGACTTGCTTTTAGTATATTTAATTCTTCATCGTAAATCAGTATACATACCTTAGCATTATCATAGATATTTCTAAGAAGCTCTTCTTTTAATATTAATTCTGTTTTTATTTTTTCTTTATCCGATATATCTTCTATTATACAAAGAAGTCTTTTCTTGCCATGATACAAAATTGGAATAACATTTGTTTGCACTTCCTTTTCTCCATCTTTAGTCCTATGAGTAAAAATGCATCTCTGATATTTATTTAGTCCTCTTTTTAAAAAATTCAAAAGATATTCTTTGCTCGCGGTATTGATATCAAACACAGATTTTTTCTCCAATTCTTCCAAAGGTATGCCGTAAAAATTCGATGCAAACTCATTTGCTTTTATAATATTCCCCTTATCAGACACTATCAGCACAGGAAATCCCACGTTAAATAGTTGATGTAAAATCTTATCTTCCTGTCTCCTAATTCTTAAAAAATATAAGTAAATAATAACTATATTTAATACTAAAGAAAATATAAATAAAACTTTAAACATATGGCAAATATTATATCAAAAAAACAACAAGACTTATGAATTTACATCATTCTATCTTAATATGAATTGTGATATCCATTGTGGAATCTATGGGTTTTTGGTCTTTGGTGGCGGGGAAAAATTTCCAATTTGAAAGGGATTTTTTCAAGATAGCGTTTAGCTCTGGGTTTGGAGTGGGGGTAAGGAGCACTGGGTTAGCGGAGCCATCTTTTTTGATATAAAATCTCACTCTTATGGTTAGTTCTTTGAGGTTTGGAAGAAGATTTTGGGGAATATGGGGTTTTGGGTTGTAAAGGACTTTAGGAGGGCTGTAAGC
>CAZDZN010000051.1:9686-10170 GCA_964509905.1 uncultured Aquificaceae bacterium | reverse complement strand
GTTTCAACAACCCTACTTATAGAAATATATATGGTGTAGGTGTTGTGGCTGCTATTCCTCCAGTGGAACAAACCCCAGTACCCACTGGTACACCAAAAACTGGCCAGATGATAGAGGGTATGGCTTTGGCTGTTGCTCTTAATATAGTTTCTGATATAAGAAATAGTTCCGAAAGGTATGTTCCTACTTTAGCTGCTATATGCATAGCGCTTATCCAGTTATACCTCCAAGAGCTTGGACTTTGCAGAAGAAAAGCAAATGGATGCATTGGGTAAAAACAGGCTTTGAAAAATACTTTTTATGGAAGGTGAGGACCGGAGACATAGAACCGTGGTTTGAGAAGATGGGTCTTGAAAAGATGTTTGATCTTCATTTAGTAGAGCTATGTGCAGATTGTAGTGGTTTGCCGGGTAAACAATAAAGCTTGCCAAAATGAAAATTTGTGATATTATATTATTAAGGAGGTAGAATTTATGTATTTAGG
>CAZDZN010000051.1:0-9676 GCA_964509905.1 uncultured Aquificaceae bacterium | reverse complement strand
ATTCAAACTTTCAATGTTTTTAGCTATTATCTTTTATGGTTGGGTTTTTGCTACATTTCTTTACGGTGTAGCTAATGCTTCTCGTACCGATGAAGAAGGTGAGGTTTTTCAAGGTTTTAGCGACGAACCAAATTTAAAGAAGTAGGATACATACCCGGGTATTGCCCGGGTTTATATAAGATATTTAAGACCTATAATAAATAAAAATATAAGTGTTAGTTTTATAAATAGTTCATTTGATATTTTCATGTGAAGTTTATTTCCTCCAAAAAGCCCTAAAACTTCAAAAGGTATTAACAATAGGCTTATCTCAAAAAGTTTTATATTCAAAAGTCCTACTCCAAGATATGTAAAAACTCTCAGTATGTTATCCAAAAGAGCTATCACTTGAAATGTAGCTCTAAAACTTCTTTTTTCTATTCTTCTTAACTGAAGATAGGCCACCAAAGGGGGGCCACCACCTCCATAGAGGCTTCCTATTATACCAGCAAGTATCCCTAAAGGAAAAGCCCAAAACTTCCTTATAATAGGGAGTTTTTCCGGTTTAAAACTAACTGCGTATATCACATAAGATACTATAAATACTCCTAAAAATTTTGTTATTTGCTGAGCGTTTGTATCTGCCAATATAAAAGTTCCTATCACAAGCCCTATTGTACTACCTGGAAAAAGCCAGTTCAGTTCTTTAAATTTAATATGTGAAAAATCATACGCTCCCAACATCACAGAACCCATCAGGTCTAATATCAACACTACTGGTACCACCTCTTTTATGGGAAAAACAAGACTAAGCAAAGACACCGATATAAGCCCAGAGCCAAAGCCTATAGTAGCTCTAATGTAAAAAGCCAAAATAACCACAAAACTAGCATAAGCAAAATAGCTTGCATATTTTAGGTTTAATAGAGTTATCATCTGTATCGTATGCATAGATAGATTTTATCGTATAACAAATTTATATTCTCTGATGAATATAGTATTTTGCTTTTTATAAAATCATCCAGGATTTTAAGATATTTGCTATCTCTTTTGTAATATCCTCTTGAGTTTTTGAAGCATCTATTGTATAAAAGTTGTATTCTTTCGCAAGTTGCTAATATCAGATATCCTTCTCTTACTTTTTTTAAGAATTCTATGTTTTCGAATACATCACATTCTCTGTTTAGCCTTTTTAACGCAATCTCTGGGTCTATATCAAACAAAAATACTATATCCGGTTTATACCCTTCACACACAAAATTGTTTAAGCTTTTTAAAAGCTTTGTATCAAGTCCAAAACCGTATCCTTGATAAGCTATCGTTGAGTATATATATCTGTCTAAAATAATAATACCTTCGAAGTTTTTAAAATGCTTTTCTATCATCAAAGATCTGGAAGCTTCTATTAGGAATGTTTGTGTTTTTGGGTCAAGTTTATAGGTTTTTAAAATAGTCCTTAACATATTTCCTATTTCTGTAGAACCGGGTTCTCGTAAAAGTTTGGGTGATTTTTCTTTTAAAAGCTCAAAAACGATGCTTGCTTGCGTGGATTTTCCAGCTCCATCTATTCCCTCAAATACTATTATAAAAGGCTTCATCAAAAATCCACATCATAATCGGTACTTACTATATCTTCATCATCTATGCTATGGTATGCTTGTTGTCCTAAACTGCTGACAGATTCTATGGTATTTAGCGATGCTTCAGAATACTGATAAAACGATGCAAAATCGCTTAAAAACGCTAATTTTACTATACCAGTGGGCCCTTGTCTTTGTTTTGCAACTATCACTTCCACCAAACCTTTTTCTTCAGGGAGCGGATTTTTCTTATAATATTCTGGTCTGTGTAAAAATACGATAAGATCCGCATCTTGTTCTATCTGACCTGATTCTCTTAAATCAGAAAGTTGTGGTCTTTTATCAGAGCGGTGTTCTGTTTGGCGAGAAAGCTGGGCTAATGCTATTACAGGTACTTTTAGCTCTTTTGCCAAAGCTTTTAGATTTCGCGAGACTTCAGCCACCTCTTCTTGTCTATTGCCTTTAGCTTTTATAGATCTTATAAGTTGAAGGTAGTCTATGGCTATGATCTGTGCGTTTTTTTCTCTAACCAATTTTCTTGCTTTTATTCTCAAGTCAGATACTGTAATAGCTGGAGAATCGTCTATATAGATTTTTAGTTTGGATAATTCATTTTTTGCGTTGTTTAGTATATCTATCTCATCTTGAGTTACCATACCAGTTCTTAGCTTTTGCATATCTATTTTGCTAGCAGAAGATAAAAGCCTCAATATGAGTTGTTCTTTGCTCATCTCCAAAGAAAATACACCTACTGGTATGTCTTTTTGAGCCATCTTGTGCATCATTGAAAGCATAAAAGAGGATTTTCCCATTCCTGGTCTTGCCGCCACAACCACAAGATCACTCTCATGAAAGCCCGTGGTCATCCTATCTAAATCTACGAATCCGCTGGGAATACCAGTTACCAACTCCTTTTTGGTTGAGAATTTCTTGATTATCTCAATTACATACTCAAGGATATCTTTTAACTCAAAATATTGAGAGTTTATATTTTCAGATGATATATTTATAAGCTCTTCCTGAATTATCTCTAAAAGAGTGTTTGAGTCTTGAGAGGTTTTGGCCTCTCTTATGATTTTAAATCCCAAATTTATAAGGGCCCTTTGGATGGATTTTTCTTTTATAATCTTAGCTACACTTTGGAGTATCTCTATGTCTAATATCGCTTCTAATACGAGTTGCTCTAAAAATTCATCACTGAATCTATCCGATACTTTGCTTTTTTCTAAAAAATCTCTAAAAAGTACCCTGTCTAAAGTTTCTTTGGCGTATTCAAAATAGTATTCTATTAAAAGCTTAAAAAGTAATCTATGGTTTGGATCAAAAAAATCATCTTCTTTTACTATTTCAAAGACCACTGGAATGTTTGACATATCATAAAGCATAGATCCGAGCACTGAGCGTTCAGCAGACTCATCTCTTGGTACATCCAGATCAAAGGAGTTTTGTGGCGATTTGGCACCTGCTAACAATTCTTTTAGGTCATTCATCTTATATATTTTATTATCTAATAAAAGTTTTATTAATTTTTGTTTTGTGTTTTTAGCTCAAGCTCCATCATAGACTTTTCTAGAACTTCCGAATATTCTTCTAAGTTCATATCATCGCTTACATATATTTCTTGTGTGGTTAAAAGCCTGATATTGCAAAATGGCAAAGGCACTTGAAATTTATCCCATGAGTTTAAGGTTATATATTTTGAAATATTCGCATATATCCCCACTATCGGTTTTTTTGTTTTTTGAGCCAAATAGATTGTCCCCTGTTTTACTTTTTTTGGTGGGCCTTTTGGTCCATCTACGGTAATCGCTATGTTGTGTCCTTGCTCTAAAATTCTTTTTATCTGAATAAGAGCTTTTGCCCCGCCTTTATCTTTGTCTGTGTTACTTGAACCTCTCACTACTCCAAAGCCAAGACCCTTTAATATATAGCTTGCTATCTCGCCGTCTTTGTTTTGACTGGCCATGCTGTATATATTTTTATCTATGCCATAGAGCGCCACCGCTAAAGCTTGAGAGTGCCAAAGGGCATATATGATGGATTTGTCTTTTGAGTCATCTCTATCGCAAGTGATTTTTGTTGTTTTTCTTAAAAGCCTAATAGCAAAGGGAAGGATTTTGATAAAAGGGGGGAGCCCCCCGTTTGGGTTAGATATCAAAGTATAGTTCAAACTCGAGAGGATGGGGTGTGAATTTCAATTTGTTCATCTCTTCTTTTTTGGTTTCAACCCACATTTGAATAAAGTCTTCTGTAAAAACACCGCCTTTTACCAAGAATTCATAATCTTCTTCTAAAGCTTTCAAAGATTCTTCCAAAGATCCAGGAAGTTGTGGTATATTCTCAAGCTCTTCTGGAGGCAATGAGTATATATCTTTATCAAAAGGTTCACCTGGATTTAATTTGTTTTCAATACCGTCGATTGTGGCCATCAATATTGCGGCAAAAGCTAAATACGGGTTTGTGGTAGGATCTGGAAATCTTATTTCTATACGTTTTGCTTTTGGACTTTGAGAATACATAGGGATTCTTATAGAAGCAGATCTGTTTCTGGCAGAATATGCAAGTCTTACAGGGGCTTCAAAACCCGGCACCAATCTATGATAGGAATTTATAGTGGGATTTGTAATAGCGGTTAAAGCGGGACCATGTTTTAGTATGCCACCTATAGCATATTTGCATATTTCAGATATACCTGCATAATCAGAACCTGCAAATAGATTTTGACCGCCCTTCCAAATAGAAAAGTGCGTGTGCATGCCGCTTCCGTTGTCATTTGGGAGTACTTTTGGCATGAAGGTGGCGTATTTGCCGTATTTGGCTGCCACTTGTCTTACGGTATATTTATATTTAAATAGATTGTCCGCTTGTTTAATTAGAGAGTCGTATCTTATATCTATCTCTGCCTGCCCCGCGGTGGCTACCTCGTGGTGATGGAGCTCTATGTGTATTCCCATAAATTCACTCATAATACTAACCATTTCTGTTCTAAGGTCATGGGTTTTGTCAATAGGAGGTGCTGGGAAATAACCTCTTTTGTTTGGGATTTTATATCCAGAGGAAGTAAATTCTCTGTTCCACCAGCCTTCTTCTGAATCCACTCTCCAAAAAGATGCGTTTCCAGTGTTGCCAAATTCCACAGAATCAAATATGAAAAATTCTGCTTCAGGACCAAAGTACGCTACGTCTCCTATACCAGTTTGTTTTAGAAATTGTTCTGCTTTTTGGGCTATATGTCTTGTGTCCCTTTGATATCTTTCTCTGGTGATGGGATCATATATATCGCATATCATAGATATTGTTTTTTCCATGAATGGATCTACAAAGCATGTTTCTGGGTCTGGAAAAGCTAACATATCCGATTCATTTATGGATTGCCAACCTCTTATGGAAGACCCATCAAAACCCCTACCGTTTTCAAACGTATCCATTGAAAGTTCATAAGCTGGGATTGTAAGGTGTTGCCATTGGCCAAGCGGATCTGAGAATCTCAAATCCACATACTCGATTCCTTCATTTTTTACAAGGTCCAAGACCTCTTGAGCTTTAGCTTGATTCATATATAATACCTCCTTTTAAAGTTTTTCTCAATTAAATAGCAGTTTCTCCTTTCTCCCCTGTCCTTATCCTTATCACATCTTCTACCGGAAGTATGAATATCTTTCCGTCTCCTACTCTTCCGGTTTGTGCGCTTTTCATGATAGTATTTACTACCTTTTCCACCTCTTCGTCTTTTACCACTACTTCAATTTTAATTTTGGGTAAAAAGTCTATCACATATTCTGTACCTCTATAGACTTCAGTATGCCCTTTTTGTTGACCGAATCCTCTTATCTCTATTACTGTCATACCGCCTATACCTATCTCCGTGAGCGCATCTTTAACCTCATCCAGCTTAAAAGGTTTTATAATAGCCTCTATCTTTTTCATAAACACCTCCAGTGTATCAAATATTGTACCATACTAAAATTACAGATTAAGCAAATTTTCATATGAAAATCCCAAAACTATTGTTAACAAATTTGTTAACATGTAAACATCAGTTTTCAATGCCCTTCTCCTCTTGCCATCTTTAGCGCATGTTTTATGAGTCCACCGATCATATATAGATTATCTTTTACTCCACCTGTACTTCCTGGTAAGTTTATGATTATGCAGTTTTCATTTATCACACCGCATACTGCTCTTGACATTATGCTTCTTGGAAGTTTTCTATATCCATAAACCCTCATTATCTCTTCAAAACCCACCATCTCTTTTATTATAAACTCTTTTGTAACCTCTGGCGCTATATCTCTTTGGGAAAATCCTGTAGATCCGCTGGTGATGATGATGTTTACTTTGTTTTGTAGGCTTTTAATAAGATCTCTCAATTTATCTTTATCATCTGGTATTACTTCGTAGTGTAGTACTTGGGCTTTTAAATCTTTCAACATCTCTATTGCTATTTTACCGCTCTTATCTTCATATTCTCCTTTTGAGGCCCTATCGCTTAGAACTATTACCGCCGCAGTTTCTCCCTCTAAATCTAAAAAGTTATCCGATTTTCCGCCCTTTTTTGATATGAGCTTTATCTCCTCAACTATCATGTCTTTATCAAAACCTTTACACATATCGTATATGTTAAGAAGCATAGTGCTCACAGCACTTAAAGCTTCCATCTCATAGCCAGTTCTTGCTATACCTTTTACTGTGGCAAATACCTCTATTTTATCTTCTAATATGTTTAGCTCACCTTCTACAAAATCAATGGGTATTGGATGACAAAAAGGTAAAAGCTGTTGGGTGTTTTTAGCCCCATACAAAGCACATAGTTTTGTGGCCTCTATGAGATTACCCTTGGGTAAAGCGTTTGATTTTATCTTTTGAATTGTATCTTTGCTAAGTTTTATCCGCCCATAGGCTTTTGCTTCTCTTAGAGTTTCTATCTTATCTGATATATCTATGCTTCTCATACATCCGCTCCTTCTAATACGCTTTCGCAATCACAAACAAAAGGTTTTTTGGTTTTTGGAATAAATAAGTTTAATATGCTTTTTATTTCTTGATCTTTTTGTTTCATCATATCTATTACCTCTTTTGAGGTGAGTTTTTGTCCTTCTATACCAGCTGCTGGGTTTGTAATGATGCTTATATGAAGTATATGCATTCCCATCTCCCTGGCTAAAAAAATCTCAGGACACGCAGTCATACCTACCATATCAGCCCCCAAATGTTGAAGCATTTTTATCTCTGCTTGAGTTTCAAATCGAGGTCCTTCAGTACAAGCATATACTCCTTTTACATGAAAATCTATATTTAACTCCTTTAGCGCTTGCTCCAATAAAAGTCTCATCTCTTTACAAAATATCTCACTCATGTCTGCATGTACTACTTTTTTTGATGTTAAAAGCTTAAAAAAAGAAGAATCTTCTATTTTGTCTATATCTTTCGAATAAATACCTTCAAAGAATGTAGATGTCCTACTCTTGGTGAGATCTATGATATCTGATGTAATGACAATATCTCCACTTTTAAAAAGTGTGTTTATACTTCCTGTGGCTCCTATGCTTAGGAGTTTTTTTACACCCAGTGTATGAAGGGCATATACATTGGCTCGGTAATTCACAAGATGAGGTGGAATAGAATGATCTGTGCTATGCCTTGATAAAAAGGCAACACCGTTTTTTAAGAAAATATCAGAGGATGGTTTTCCAAAAGGAGTATCTAAGCTTATCTTTTCTACATCGCCAAATATCTTATATAGACCGCTTCCACCTATTACTCCTAAGAAAGCCCTATTCTCATCTTGCATATAATTATAATATCACAATCAAGTCTCTAAATCTGATAATCTTTTTATACCATATCCTTGTTTTAAAGAGTACTCTATGACATCTTTTAGTGTGATGTCGTCTGGATATTTAAAATGCATAAGCACTTTTGTTTTTGTAGGTTTTCCCATCTTCATGGATATCTCTTCCATGTGTTCCATATATATTTTAAATTTATCTAAAGGTTGAATAGGATTTTTATAAACGCCGAATCTTGGTCTATGATAAAAGGATAAGTCCAAATCCCACCAGGCTACATCCCATCCATGGGCTTTCACAAGGTTTTCTATGTATCTTTTGTTTAGATAATTTCCTACATCTCCATAAGGATATCTAAAATGCTTTATACTGTTGAAATTATTAGTTCCAAGTTTATCTATAAATGTTTTTGCATAAAGGCTAAAATCCTCATCTATCTTTGATATGGTTTCTCTTGAAAAGAAGTTATGAAAATAAGTATGGCATCCAAGTTCATGACCATTTTCTATAGCCTTTATCCAAGGTTTCGGGTCTTCTTCTATCACACGACCTATGATAAAAAAGTTTGCTGATACACCATAGTGATTTACTATATTTACCATTTTTTCTCTATCAAACCATCCATCGTCTATGGTTAGTGCTATTTGAGGCTTTACGGATTTTGGTTTTTGAGGTTCTAATTTTATAGGGCTAATAGCTTCACCAAAAGCTTTTGATACTCCAAGTGCTGCGCTTCCCAAAACCACACTCTTTAAAAAATCCCTTCTTTTCATAATCGCTCCTTTTATCGAAATCTAACGAATATATTATATATTAGATTTATAAATTTTTTATAAAAAATTATGTTTTAGGATTTTTTACATCAGGACTATTTGGTTTTTGGTTGTTGTTTTGGGTATTTTCTCTTATTGTAATGAATTTGTTATATCTTAAATCCACTATCTTATTAGCTATATAATCTGGACCATAATTTAGTACTATGTTTAAACGCTCCAACAGTTGTTTTTTATCGTAGTTGTTTGCTAAGGGTAGTATTATTTCGGCATTTATGTCTCTTATATCTATAAATATACCACTGTTGGTGATAAATATATTCTTATGCTTAAACTTGTTTAGATAAGTTGATATGGGTTTTAACCACAATTTTACCTCTTTTTGAGTTTTTTCTATGTTTGGTGTGTATATGATAGCAAGCCCTTTGGTATTAAAATACGTTTTATCAAAAATATTGCCCTTGTCATCCATAAGGTATGTTTTATCTTTATTTACAAGCACCGCTATTGGCTCTCGCTCTTTTATATAGACATCCACTATAACATCGTGATCAAGCATACCTTTCAAATCCTTTCTTACAGCTACAGATTCAATGGCATTTCCTGTGGCTTTTTCAAGCTTGTCTTTTATGCCAGAGGCGTTTATAAAAAGCCAATTTCTTTTGTAGTTGCCTACTACGCTTGATATTATTTGAGGTGGTATTGTTTGATCTCCATAAACATTTATGGCTTTTGCCCTAAAAAAGCTGATACTATCTATTAAAAATGGAGCAAAAAATGAGAAAAGTCCAAAGAGCAATAGCCATACAAAAGGAAGGGTTTGTTTTATCAAATCCCACTTGGATTTTGGTTTTTGCTTGCCCTTGTAATAGTTAGCCATTTATAAGTATCTCCACCATCATGTCGAAATCAATGCCTATTTTTTTAAGAGCCATAGGCAAGAGACTTAGTTCTGTAAGTCCCGGTATGGTATTTATCTCAAGAGCGTAAATCTCATTATTTTTTATCCGAAAATCTACTCTCGCAATATCTTTTAGCTCAAAAATGTCTATTATTTTTTTGGTGATGTTTTTTAGGTTTTTAGATAAAACTTCATCTTCTACAAAAATGTATTCAGACATTCCCTTAGTGTATTTGCTCTCAAAATCGTATATACCTTTTTTTGGTCTAATCTCTATAGGGTCTAATATAAGCTCTTTAAAATAACCCACTGTCATATCCACGCCCTCTATAAATTCTTCTATGATAAGCTTATCGTCTATTTTAAAGATATTTTGAGCGCCTTCTTTAAGAGATTTCTCATTATCTACTTTAAAAAGTCCAAAACTTGAGCCAGAGGAAGCTGGTTTTAATATGCAGGGGTAGACATCCCAGCTTATTTCATCAGTTTTCTTAAAAGCTTTCCAGAGAGGGGTCTTGATGTGATTATATTTAAAAATCTGTTTTGTAAAATCTTTATCCATGCATATGGCACTTGATTTGGCGTTGGAACCAATATAAAGTATATTCATTATGTCCAAAAGTCCCTGCACTCTGCCGTCTTCTCCGTAAGTCC
>CAZDZN010000050.1:5707-10288 GCA_964509905.1 uncultured Aquificaceae bacterium | reverse complement strand
TAAATAAGGTGGTGAAGTTATGCTTAAATTAAAGCATGCTATACCAAGAAAGTTCTTTGGTAGACGCAACGAACTTTTGGACTTGCCATATTTGGTCAAAGTACCAACAGAATCCTTCGAAAACTTTATTCAGTTTAGCACGAAACCCTCTGAAAGAAAAGAACAAGGTTTAGAGTATATACTAAAAACCTCTTTTCCTTTCCAAGATACCAACAAAAATATTACCGTAGAATATTTGGGGTACGAGATAGGCAATTGGGAGTGCAACAAATGTGGTTACAAGCCAGAGGTAAGTTTTTTAGCTGGTGCAGATACAGAATGTCCAAATTGCAAAACGATATTATCTTATAAAGAAAAATATACCCCGGAAGAATGTAAAGAAAAAGGGATAACTTATTCGGCTCCTCTTAGAATAATGTTAAGACTCAAAAGAAAGACCAAATCTGGCGAGATTGTGGATACTCCTAAAAAAATATACTTTGGTGAGATGCCTCTAATGACCCCATTAGGTACTTTTGTAATAAACGGAAGCGAAAGAGTCGTGGTAAATCAACTTATAAGGTCTCCGGGGATATTCTATTCGGACAAAGAGGACAGACAAAAAGAAGGCACGGTATCAAGGACGATATATACCGCAAGTATACACCCTGACAAAGGCTCTCGTATAGAATTTGAACTCTCCACAAACTCAGATGTAATAACTGCCAGAATAGATAAAAAACGCATAAGTGCTGTATCCATTTTTAGGGCTTTTGGATTGGAAACAGCTTACGATGTGCTTTCTCAGTTTTATGAAGATGTAAAGGCATTTACTGTGAAAGATGGAAATGTGATAGATGCTAATACTGGTGAAATATATAATGTTGAGGATTTGGAATCTCATTATCTATTTGCTGTGTTAAGATATAACGCCAAGATAGAAGGTACAGAAAAAGAAGAAGAGTTTATAGAAGAAAGATATATAGAGGATTTGGCTATATTAAATAGGCTTATAAAAGATGAAAGGATAAGTATTGAGCTTTTAACAGCAGTACATTCTGAAAAAGTGGCCAAGAGCTTTTATGGGAAGATCATATTAGAAACACTTATAAATGATACAAAAGCCAAAGACCAGCATGGTAAAAGTTTAGTTAGGATAAACTCCCAGTTTACTTTAAAAGACATAGGTTTAAGGGATGTATATGTAAAACTTAGATCTATGGAAGGCTTGGTCACTGAGATGGCTGATATCATCCAAAGATCCAGAGATTATTTTGAAACTTACTTCAAAAACATAGCAAGATTCGATTTATCGAAAGTGGGTAGAGTCAAGATAAATGCGAAGATATACCTTCATACGAGAGCTTTGTCTGCTGAGCATGTGGATAGCTTTAACGAAATTCCTATGATGGAGTTATCAAAAAACTATGAAGATTACAAAGAAGGTACTATCCTAACAAAAGATATGTTCTTAGATTTATTGAAAAAGCACGATAGTATAGAAATTAGAGATTATACAGGAATAGAAAGCAGATTTCTAAATTATAAGGATTTGGTAAATTCGGTAAAATACCTTTTGAAGGTTAGATTTGGTAAAGAGAAAAAAGACGACATAGCTCATCTTGGAAACAGAAGAGTTAGACCTGTGGGTGAATTATTGGAAAATCAGGCACGTATAGGTATAGCCAGAATGTTGAAAACATTTAGAGACAAGGTAGCTACTATAAATCCAGAGGATCCTACTATAAAAGCCCAAGACTTAGTGAATTCAAGATATCTTGTATCTTCTATGTTCGAGTTCTTAAAAGGAGGGCAATTGTCCCAGTACCTTGATAATTGCAATCCTCTTTCTTCATTAACTCATAGAAGAAGATTATCTGCTTTGGGTCCGGGTGGACTTACCAGGGAAAGTGCAAAGTTTGAAATAAGAGATGTTCATCCCTCTCATTATGGAAGACTATGCCCTATAGAAACCCCAGAAGGGCAAAATATAGGTCTTGTTACTTCCATGACCACTTACGCTCAAACCAACGATTATGGATTTTTGGTAACCCCTTATAGAAAAGTTGTAAATGGCGTTGTTACAGATCATATAGAACTTTTGGCGGCCTATGAAGAGGAGAATTTTGTTATAGCTCAAAGTACACATACTGATTCAAAAGGGAAAATAACCGCTGATAGAGTGATAGCCAGATACAAAAACGATATACAGATTGTAAAGCCTCAGGATGTAAACTATATAGATATATCTCCAAGGCAAATCATATCCGTATCCGCATCTCTTATACCATTTCTGGAGCACGATGATGCAAACAGAGCTTTGATGGGATCTAATATGCAACGCCAAGCTGTACCTCTTATATTTACCCAGGCTCCACTTATAGGTACTGGTATGGAAATAAAGGTTGCTAAAGATAGTGGAGCCGCTGTTTTGGCAAAAAGAAGCGGTGTGGTAGAAGATGTAGATGCCAATCGCATAGTTATAAGGATTAATCAAAATGAGATAAATGAAAAAGACCCATTGGATATGGGTATAGATGTTTATAAGCTTTTAAAATACACAAAAACAAATCAAAGTACTTCTGTAAACCAAAGACCTGTTGTTCAAAAGGGACAGATTGTCAAAAAAGGTGATGTGATAGCTGATGGGCAATCTACATTTATGGGCGAGCTGGCTCTTGGTAAGGATTTATTGGTATGTTTCATGCCATGGCGTGGATACAATTTTGAGGATGCTATAGTAATATCCGAAAGATTGGTAAAAGAGGATGTACTTACTTCTGTCCACATAGAAGAGCTAAAATTAGAAGCCAGAGAGACCAAGATAGGCGACGAAGAAATAACGAGACAGATACCGGGTATATCAGAAAAAGCATTAGCATATTTGGACGAATACGGCATAGTAAAGATAGGAACTCATGTAAAACCTGGGGATATACTTGTAGGAAAGGTAACACCCAGAGGTGAAACTCAACTTACTCCCGAAGAAAAGCTTCTCCAAGCAATATTTGGTGAGAAGTCAAGAGATGTAAAGGATTCATCATTAAGATGTCCACCTGGTATTGAAGGAGTGGTAGTGGACGTACAGGTGTTTACAAGAAAGCTAAGCGATAACAAGAAAAATCCTCTCATAGAACATGTCGAAGGAGAAGAAAAAGAACACATCAAAAAAGAGCAAGAATTCATGAGGAACCTCATTGTAGAGAAGAGGAACGAGATAGTAAAGGAGCTTGTACTTGGTAAAGTTATAAGTAAACCCATAAAGTTGGCAAAGAAGACTTATGAGGAAGGTACCATTATAGATGAGATGCTTTTCGATAATATAGCCAATTTTATTGTTACAAAACCTGATAATTTCTTTTCAGACAAAAAGCTTATTAAAAAGATAGAGGAGATAAGAGACAAGGCTCAAGCCCAAAGAAAGGTTATAGATAAGATATACGAGGATCGCATAGAGTCTGTAGGCAAGCAAAGCGATTTACCTAGCGGTGTTATAACAATGGTTAAAGTATATATAGCCCAAAAGCGTAAAATTAGGGTAGGGGATAAGATGGCTGGTAGACATGGGAATAAAGGTGTCATATCCGTGGTGCTTCCTGTGGAAGATATGCCATTCTTGCCTGATGGTACTCCTGTAGATGTGGTGCTAAATCCACTTGGTGTTCCTTCTCGTATGAATGTTGGGCAGATTTTGGAAACGCATCTTGGTATGGCTTCAAGAGCTATAGGCAAGAAAATCCAAGAGATGTTGGATGAATACTATGACAAAGATGAAATAGTGGATTATTTTGCGAGTATATACGCTATAGGGGACAAAAATGCTGAGAACAAAAATTTTATTAAAAACTTCTTGAAGGGTTTGTCCGATGAAGAGTTTAGAAAAACTGTGGATTTTATGGCAAAAAATGGCATTCCTATGGCTACGCCAGCTTTTGAAGGGTGTTCTGAAGAAGATTTAAAAATGCTATTAAAAGAGGCAAATATACCGGAAGATGGGAAATTCATACTTTACGACGGAAGAACTGGGGAACCTTTTGATTTCAGGGTTACCACCGGCTATATGCATATGCTAAAACTAGTACACATGGTAGAAGATAAGATACACGCTCGTTCTACAGGACCTTACTCGTTGGTTACTCAGCAACCTTTAGGTGGCAGAGCTCAGTTTGGTGGTCAACGTCTTGGAGAGATGGAGGTTTGGGCATTAGAAGCTCATGGTGCTGCTTACACACTTCAAGAGATGCTTACGGTGAAATCAGATGATATAGAGGGAAGAAATAGAGTTTATGAATCTATCGTAAAAGGTAAATACTTCTATTCGCCAGGTATACCCGAATCTTTCAAAGTTTTAGTGAGGGAGTTAAAATCTTTGGGACTCAATGTAATGTGTGAAAACGGAGATTCCAAGAGCTGTGATAGTATCAATTTGGATAAAGAGGAGGAACGTTGATGAAAAGAGGTTTATTACCTTTTAATAGAATAAAACTTTTACTGGCTTCACCTGAACAAATTTTGAGCTGGAGTCATGGTGAGGTGAAGCGCCCGGAAACACTAAATTATCGGACATTAAAACCCGAAAAAGAAGGTCTTTTTTGTGCAAAA
>CAZDZN010000050.1:0-5697 GCA_964509905.1 uncultured Aquificaceae bacterium | reverse complement strand
TGGACCTTTAAAAGATTATGAGTGTTTGTGCGGTAAATATAAGGGTAAGCGTTATGAGGGAACTATATGTGATAGGTGTGGGGTAGAAGTGACAAAAGCCTATGTAAGAAGAGAGAGATTTGGTCATATAAATTTAGCTACTCCTTGTGCTCACATATGGTTTTTAAAGTCTTCTCCTTCAAAAATAGGTACGCTTTTAGGGTTATCTGCAAGGGATATAGAAAGGGTTATATATTTTGAATCTTATTTGGTAATAGAGTATCCAACACCGGATAATGAAGAGACGTTCTCAAATTCTGAAAGCACGATACCTGTATTTAGAGATGAAATTACTCACCATGTCAAACTTCACGTAGTCACTGAAGAGCAGTATGAAAAAGAATTTGCTTATAGCGTAGATAATAGATATGAGAGTGGTATGGGTGCTGAGTTTGTTCAATATGTATTATCCATTTTGGATTTGGCGATGTTAGTATCAAAGCTAAAAAAGATATTAAAACCTTATACCTTTGGTTTTGAAGATCTTGGTCCGAGGATGGATTTAGAACATAAGCGCCTTTATGAAAAGATTATCATGTTTTTAGCTGAGAGGATAAAGTTATACAGCATAGGTATATCTACTAATCTAAATAGTATTAATATGACCTTAGAAGATGTATTGCACGGTATTATAAGTGAATCGATATACCTTAATATTAAAACTGGAGAAATATCAAATCAAGATTTAGGAGAAGATTGGCACACTTCAAAAGAAGCCATTAGGTACAGATTTGAATATGTCAGGACTCAAAATTTGAATATCCCTGTTTTTGATAAGATTCAAGAAGATGTGAGAAATTTAGTGCTAAAGGATTTCTCTGATGCTCGTGTAAAAACTCTTGTGAAAACCTTAAAACTTGCGGAGGGGTTTTTAAAATCTGGCAATAGACCCGAATGGATGATATTGAGTGCATTGCCGGTGATTCCTCCGGAGTTAAGACCTTTAGTGGCTTTGGATGGTGGGAAGTTTGCTACATCTGATTTAAATGATCTTTATAGAAGACTTATAAACAGAAACAACCGTCTTAAGAGACTTATAGATCTGGATGCCCCTGATATCATAGTTAGAAATGAAAAAAGGATGCTCCAAGAATCTGTGGATGTCCTTATAGATAATGGCAAAAGAGGTAAAGTGGTAAGCCAGCACAATAGACCCCTTAAAAGTTTATCAGATTATTTAAAGGGTAAACAAGGCAGATTTAGACAGAACCTTTTAGGTAAGAGAGTAGATTATTCTGGACGCTCTGTGATAGTGGTGGGACCTTCTTTGAAGATGCATCAATGCGGTCTCCCTAAAATAATGGCTTTGGAGCTTTTTAAACCCTTTGTATATAGGAGGTTGGAAGAAAAAGGATATGCCACATCTATAAAAAACGCAAGAAAGATGGTAGAACAAAGACAACCAGAAGTTTGGGAGTGCTTAGAGGAGGTGGTAAAGCAACATCCTGTGCTTTTAAATAGGGCTCCTACGCTTCACAGGATGTCTATTCAAGCTTTTGAACCGGTTTTAGTAGAAGGTAAGGCTATACAACTTCATCCTTTAGTTTGCCCTCCGTTTAACGCCGACTTTGATGGAGACCAAATGGCAGTGCATGTGCCTCTTGGTATAGAAGCTCAGCTTGAAACATATATTCTAATGCTTTCTACCCAAAATATATTATCCCCTGCTAATGGGAAACCAGTGATGCTCCCATCTCAAGATATGGTTTTAGGATTATTTTATGCTTCAAATTATGCTAAAGGGGTAAAAGGAGAAGGAAAGGTATTCTTCTCAAAAGAAGAGGCGTTTTTGGCTTTTGATAACAAAAAAATAGACATACATGCTCTTATAAAGGTCAAAGTTGGAGATTCTTTTATAGAAACTACTGTGGGAAGGCTTCTTATAAATGAGGCTCTACCAAAAGGGTATAGATTTGTAAATGAGGTTCTTGATAAGAAAAGCATATCAAAACTCATCGCCGATATACACAAGAAATACGGTTCTGAGATTACAGCCGAAACTCTTGATAAGTTAAAAGCTTTTGGTTTTGAAATGGCTATGAGAGCTGGCATATCCATAGGCATAGAGGATATGAAGATACCAAAAGCTAAAAAACGTCTTGTGGATAAGGCTTTTAATCAGATGGATGAGGTATTGGAGCAATACAGAAAAGGTATCATTACCAATAAAGAGCGTTATAACAAAACTATAGATATATGGTCTCAGACTACAGAGGATGTTACAAAAGCTATGTTTTCTGAAATAGAAAAATCAGAACAGGTGGAAAATACTAAAAAGCTACCAGGGCTTTTTAATCCTATCTATATGATGGCAAACTCCGGTGCTCGCGGTAATAAAGACCAGTTAAGACAGTTGGCTGGGATGAGAGGCTTGATGGCAAAGCACTCTGGAGAATTTATAGAAACGCCGATCACGTCAAACTTCAGGGAAGGTCTATCTGTGCTTGAATATTTTATATCCACTTATGGTGCAAGAAAAGGTCTTGCGGATACTGCTTTGAAGACATCTTTTGCGGGTTATCTTACTAGAAGACTTGTGGATGTAGCTCAGGATGTGGTTATAACAGATTACGATTGTGGTACCAAAAAGTATGAGATATTGGAATCTATAATAGAAAGTGGTGAAGAAAGGATCTCATTAAAAGAAAGACTTTTGGGTAGGACATTGGCAGAAGATGTTTACGATCCGAACAACAAAGAGTTAATAGCCAAAGCAAATGAAGTGGTGGACGAAGAGCTTGCGGATAAAATACAGCGCTCTGGTATAGTTCAAGTTAAGGCGAGGTCTGTGTTAACTTGTGAGGCTGAAAATGGTCTTTGTGCTATGTGCTATGGTTGGGATTTATCCCAAAGAAAACTGGTATCTCCTGGAGAAGCTGTGGGTATTATAGCAGCTCAATCCATAGGTGAGCCTGGCACTCAGCTTACCATGAGAACATTCCACATAGGTGGTGCCGCTACCGCTCAGAAGGTACAGAGCGAGCTTATTGTGGAAAACAATGGTATTTTGAAATTCCAAGGTTTGAAGCTTTTAAAAAGTAGAGGTGGTAATTTTATAAACGTATCTCAAGAGGGTGTTGTATTTGTATTGGATGAGGGTGGTAGGACTATAGAAAGACATACGGTACCTTACGCTGCAGAGATTCTTTTCAAAGATGGTGCACAGATAAAACAAGGAGAGATGATAGCAAAATGGGATCCGTTTAACACGTATATCATAGCAGAATCAAGCGGTGAACTTATTCTAAAAGATATTATAGTGGATATAACTATAAAAGAAGAAAAAGATAGCCTTACTGGTAAAACTGCCATAGTGGTTTCTTTTCTAAGGACTAAGGATGCTCAACTTCACACTCCTCGTATTATAATAAAATCCGAAAGCGGAGAAGAGCAATCTTACGATTTACCTGTAAACTCCATATTAAACATACCTTTTGAAAAGCTAAAAACTCTGTGGGATAAATGTTTGGCTTGTTCTGAAGCAGAAAGAGCGGAAGTACATCATAACTATTATTATTTAGAGAATTTTGTAGTTCATCCTGGCGATGTGATAGCACGTATTCCAAAGGAAACCACTAAGGTAAGAGATATAGTTGGTGGTCTTCCAAGAGTTGAAGAGCTTTTCGAGGCCAGAAAACCAAAAAATCCAGCAATAATAGCTGAAATAGATGGTATTGTGAAAATATACGAAGATGCTGATGAAGTTATGATAATATCCCCAAAGGGTACGAAGAAGTATGATATAAAGAATGAGTTTATCTTAATAAGGCATGGTCAAGAGGTGAAAGAAGGCACGAAGATAACCGATACCATAGTTAGCGATGTGTCAGGTAAGGCTATTGTAAGGGCAAAGGGCAACAAGATAGTTATCTACAACAAACAGACAGGTCAAGAAAAAGTTTATTCTGTGCCAAAAGGCAAATTCTTGCAAGTAAAAGATGGAGATTATATAAAAGTAGGTGATCAGCTTACAGATGGTACACCACTTTTGGAAGAAATACTAAAGATAAAAGGAATAGACGAGCTCCAAAGATTCTTGTTAAAAGAAGTTCAAATGGTTTATAAGCTTCAAGGAGTTGACATAAACGATAAGCATATAGAGATCATCATCCGCCAAATGTTGAGAAAAAGAGTGATAGTAGATCCAGGAGACAGTAGATTTGTAGTGAATGAGGAAGCGGAAGTATCGGAATTTAACAAGGAAGTGGATATCATAAGAAAAGAAGACGGTAAGATACCAAAAGCTGAACCTGTCTTAGTAGGCATTACAAAAGCTGCATTGTCTACTAAAAGCTGGATATCAGCAGCATCTTTCCAAGAAACGACCAGAGTTTTGACAGAGGCGGCCAGCGAGGGTAAAACAGATGAATTGATAGGTATAAAAGAAAATGTTATAATAGGGAATCTTATACCTGCTGGAACAGGCCTTGAAGAGTATAAAAGTGTAAAGATAGAAATATCAGAATCCGTGGAAGCTAAGGGGCAAGTTTAAACTGCTTGCTTTTTTTTGGCTTTTATGGTAGAATATTAGCTTATTGTTTAGGAGGAATTGGTAGCTTATGCCTACAGTAAACCAGCTAATAAGAGAAGGACGTGAGCAGATAAAGAAGAAAAGCAAAGCTCCAGCTTTGCAAGGCAATCCTCAAAAAAGGGGAGTTTGCGTAAGAGTATACACAGTTACACCAAAGAAACCAAACTCTGCGCTTAGAAAAGTTGCAAGGGTAAGACTTTCAAATGGTATAGAAGTGACTTGTTATATTCCGGGAGAAGGGCATAATTTACAAGAACACTCTATAGTTTTAGTTAGAGGTGGTAGGGTAAAAGACTTGCCTGGTGTTAGATATAAAATTGTAAGAGGGGCGTTAGATACAGCCGGCGTGGTTAACAGAAGACAATCAAGATCAAAATATGGGGCAAAAAGGCCAAAGGCTGGTGCTCAACAACCTGCAAAAGGGGGTAAGAAATAATGCCAAGGAAAGGACGTGTACCTAGAAGAGAAATACTTCCAGATGCTAAATACAATAGTACGGTAGTTCATAAGCTTATAAATAAGATTATGGAGGATGGCAAAAAGAGCGTAGCAGAGACTATAGTTTATAACGCTTTGGAAAATGTGGCTCAAAAACTCAATATTTCTCCAGTGGAGGTCCTCGAAAAAGCATTGGAAAATGTAAAGCCTGTGTGGGAAGTACGTCCTCGCCGTGTAGGTGGTGCTACATATCAGGTGCCTGTAGAAGTGGAAGAGCATAGAAGAGAATCATTGGGTATAAAATGGATTGTGGAAGCATCTCGTACGAGATCAAGACATCGAGGTTCTTATACCATGGAAGAGAGACTGGCAGCTGAAATTATGGATGCTATAGATAATAAAGGTGCCGCTGTGAAGAAGAAAGATGACACCCATAGGATGGCAGAAGCTAATAAAGTTTTTGCCCATTTCAAATGGTAAGGGAGAAGATGATATGCCTAGAACAGCACCAATAGAAGATCTCAGAAATATAGGGATAGTAGCTCACATAGATGCTGGTAAGACTACTACCACAGAGCGTATATTATATTATACTGGTAGAACTTATAAAATAGGTGAAGTACATGAAGGTGCAGCTACGATGGACTGGATGCCCCAAGAAAAAGAAAGAGGCATAACCATAACTGCTG
>CAZDZN010000049.1:3831-10485 GCA_964509905.1 uncultured Aquificaceae bacterium | reverse complement strand
CGCAAGGCAGTTTTTGAATGTGATGGATAAACCAGATGTAGATAGCATAGAAGGCCTTGCCCCTGCCATAGCCATAGACCAAAAAACCACCTCTAAAAATCCACGCTCCACAGTGGGCACGGTAACAGAAATTTATGACTATATAAGGGTGTTTTGGGCAAACCTTGGAAAACCGAGGTGTCCTATATGTGGGCGCACGTTGGAAGGTTTATCCGCTCACGAGATACTTGAACATATTTATACTAAATATCATTCAAAGAAAATACATATATTGGCTCCTATGATAAGAGGTAAAAAGGGTGAGTTTAAAGATGTTTTTAAGAACATAGAAAAACACGGATTTTCAAGGGTAAAAGTAAATGGAAATATATACAGGATATCGGAAGTACCAGTCCTTAACAAAAACCAAAAACATGACATAGATATCATAATAGATAGACTCAGCTTAACCGAAGAAGAAAGGCCAAGAGCATTGCTTGCTATTGAGAAAGCATTATCTCATGCAGAAGGACTTGTAAAGATAGAAGATGTAGAGAATTCAAGTTCTGAGCTTTTTAGCGAACACATGGTATGTCCAGAGCACGGTTTTTCCATCCAAGAGCTGAGTCCAAGACTTTTTAGCTTCAACTCCCCTTACGGAGCTTGCCCCGCTTGCAAAGGTTTAGGTGTAAGATGGGAGATAGACAAGGAAGCTCTTGTGAATATGAATTCAATAACCATGTCGGCAATAAGACTTTTTGAAGAATACAACTTTTTTGATTATTTAAAATACCCAGTTTTAGAGCTTCTAAAAAAATTTAAAATAAACCTTTATACTCCTTTTAAAAATGTTCCAAAAGAAATAAGAGATTTGATATTATACGGCTCCGGCGGAAATTATAGTTTTCACTTTGAAGGAGTTATACCTCATTTGGAAGAAAGATATTTAAGCGCAGAAGAAGGGGATAGGATAAAAGAGATGCTTGAGAGTTACATAAGAGAAAATCCGTGTCCAGTATGCGAGGGCTCGAGGTTAAAACAAGAAGCATTGTCGGTTTTTATAGGTGATAGAAACATATGGAGTGTAGTAAAAATATCGGTAGATGAGACCTACAGATTTTTTGATGATATAGAGTCAAAATTATCCACCAAAGAAAAAGAGATAGCTGCCCCTCTTTTAAAAGAGATTAAAAATAGAATTAAATTTCTATTGGGTCTTGATTACATATCACTTGGAAGGAGCGCCAACACACTATCTGGGGGTGAGATGCAACGGATTAGGCTTGCCACTCAAGTAGGTTCAAAGCTCACTGGGGTATTGTATGTATTAGACGAGCCGTCCATCGGACTTCATCCAAGAGATACAAAAAAGCTTATAGGCACATTAAAAGAGTTAAGAGATTTAGGAAACACTGTTATAGTGGTAGAACACGACCACGAGACGATAGAATCAGCGGACTATGTGATAGAACTTGGTCCTGGGGCTGGCAAAAACGGCGGATTTGTAGTATCAAAAGGCTCAGTAGAACACGTAAAAAAAGACAAAAAATCCCTCACCGGAGGATATATCTCTGGAAGGCTTAAGATAGACGTCCCTAAAAAACGCAGAAAACCAACACACAATAATTTTTTAACCATAAAAGGTGCAAGAGAGAACAACCTTAAAAATATCGATGTGAAAATACCCGCAGGCCTTTTCGTATGTGTGACTGGAGTATCCGGCAGTGGAAAGTCAAGTCTTGTCTACGATATACTGTGGCAATATGCAAAAAGGCATTTTTACAAGTCTTATGAATATGTGGGGAAGTTTGACGAAATAGAAGGTATTGAGCTTTTTGACAAAGCTATAAACGTAGATCAATCCCCCATTGGAAGGACGCCCAGAAGCAACCCAGCCACCTATGTGAAAGTGTTTGACAACATAAGAGAGCTTTTCAGCCAAACTCCAGAGGCTAAAGCCAGAGGATATAATCCCGGAAGATTTTCCTTCAACGTAGAAGGGGGGCGTTGCGAAGCATGTCAAGGAGAAGGGATGATAAAAGTAGAGATGCATTTTTTGCCACCGGTGTATGTCACCTGCGATGTGTGTAAAGGTTCAAGATACAACAAAGAAACCCTCGATATAAAATACAATGGTAAAAGCATAGCCGATGTACTTAATATGAGCGTAGATGAAGCGTATGAGTTTTTTAAAAATATACCGAGCGTAGCAAGAAAGCTAAAACTCCTTCAAGAGGTTGGTCTTGGTTATATGTCTTTGGGACAAAGTGCTACCACACTATCTGGAGGAGAAGCCCAGCGCATAAAACTCTCCAAAGAACTTTCCAAAAGAGATACCGGAAATACGCTCTATCTTCTGGACGAACCCACCACGGGGCTTCACACCGATGACATAAAAAAACTTATCACCATCCTTCAAAAGTTAGTGGACAAAGGCAATACTGTGGTAGTAATAGAACACAATCTCGATGTGATAAAATGTGCTGACTGGATAATAGACATAGGACCAGAAAGCGGTGAGCGAGGCGGATATCTGGTGTTTGAAGGTCCTCCAGAAGAGCTCATATATTGCAAAGATTCTTATACCACCAAAGCTTTAGAACTTATCTTAAAGGTGGGACTAAATGTATAAACTTTATATACTTAAAATTTTAAACTTTTTAAAAGCCAGAAACAAGAGAGTATTCATAACATGGCAAGAAAACTCCAGCTTAAATGGCTCTTATGCAAACATAATAGCTGCAAATGAAAATGGGGTTTTGCTTTCTTTTGAACTTATAGACACACTATCAAATATGGATACTGGTAAAAAGGCACTTCTAAGAACCAGCATGCTTTTAAGACCTATTGTTTGCACTGTAAGCTCAAAAGATAAGAATATGCTATCCATAAGTAATATAAACACTATCCAGATAGATAGAGAAAAAAGGCGGTTTTTTGAGAATAAACTTATCAGAACCATTGGAAGCCACGATACTCATAAGCAACTTGTTTTTTCAAGCTAAAATAATAGATATATCCGAAGGAGGAGCAGGAGTTATAATAAATACCAACAAACCAATGGAGGTATTTCAAAATAGACAAGCGGACATCCAATTCAGGATGTTTAACAACATTATGAGAATGAAAATGAGATTTGCTTGGGTAAGCAAGACAAACTTAGAGCAATATTTTGCAGGTATTGAGTTTTTAGCAGAATTATTTCAAAAAAACATCATCCAAAAATTCATTATAGATAACATGTATTCTATAGAAGAGGACATGCTTGAGTTTATAGAGACCTTGTAACGTCTTGTAGAGTTGTTGACAAAAATTAGCAATTTATATTTAATTCCGTGAGTACAGTAAAAACTCACACAGATCTTAAAGAGCTTTATGGAAAAGACTTTGTAGAATGGATAGATAAAATAATTGAGTTATTAAAAGATAAAGAATACGATTTTGTAGATTGGCACAATCTCTTGGAGGAAATCAAAGACAAGGGCAATGGGCATCTTGATTCTGTGATAAGCTATTTGACTATAATCTTAGAAAATCTATACAAATAGGATAATTTCAGAATAAACAAAACTACAGGAGAAAATTGGATAAAAAGCATAGAAAACTCAAGAGAAATGATGCAGGCTATGCTCGAGGATTATCCGAGTCTAAAAATGAAGCTTCCCAACAACTTACAAAAAACTTGGGAGTATTGCCTTTGTACTTACGAAGAAGTTATAAGTAGAAAATTTTAACTCAAACCAACCTTCGAAATTATGGGGTCTATCATTGTAAGTACGTGAAGGCTTAGCCTTATTCCTCTTGGAATTGCTCTTTTTATCGTATTTAGGCTTTTAATAGCCAACTCTATATCCTGATCAAAACCAGACTTTAGCATATGAGATTGAAGTTTTGAGATGATGCACTCTATAAGCTCTTCTTTTTGGACGGGGTCTTTTAGATTGTCAATGGCTGGAATAGACTCATAAAACTCTTTTGATAGGAGTTTATCGCATAAGGGATTTTTTATTTTTATAATATCAAAAACCTCCAAAACAAAAGAGCGGGACAATATCGTGGGAATGATGTTTGAGATAGAATCCGCTGTGAGTATAAATTTCATATAAACTGGGGGCTCTTCCAAAGTTTTTAAAAGGGCATTTGCAGCTTCTTTTTGCATGGTTTGGATGTTTGATATAAGGCATACTTTTGAGTTTGAATAATTTGGTCTTAAAACAAAAAAATCGGAAGCCACTCTTATATCGTTTATTTTTATCCCCTCTTTTCCTATCCATATAAAATCTGGATGTTTTTCGTAAAAAATAGAACATGAGTGACAGCTTCCACATCCCCAAGGCACACCATTTTGACACAATATACCTTTGGCAAAAGGCATGGCTAAATCAGTGATATCCTTTTTTGACACAAGCAAAGTAGAAGTAGGGATTTTTTTGTTTTCTTGGGCTTTTTGCAAAAACTCTTTTATATCCATATTAGCTCCTTGATTTCTCTACAGATTTTACATGGGATTTAAAGCTTTTATTAAAAATAAGATCTCCCGATTTATCGTCCACAAAGTACAGATAATCTGAATGAGCTGGGTCTATCGCCGCTTTTATAGACCGAATTCCAGGATTGCATATGGGGCTGGGTGGAAGTCCCTTTACTATATATGTATTGTACGGGCTTTTAATAGAAAAATCTTTTCTGTAAAGAGCGCCACTCCAAAGCCCGGAATACTTTAAGGCGTATATGATGGTGGAGTCCATCTGAAGGGGCATGTTTTTTCGTAGTCTATTGTATATCACCGATGCTACAAGGGATTTATCTTTTTTAAACTTTGCCTCTTTTTCTACTATAGAAGCTATGATGATTTGTTTATAGGTGGGGTTTAGATTATTTTCTTTCATTGTGTTTTTAAAAGCACTATACATAGTAGATATTATAATTTTTGGGTTTTCATGCTTATAAAAAAAATAAGTATCCGGAAAAAGATAGCCCTCAAAAGAGCTTGTGTTTAGACCCAAGGAGTGGATAAAATATTTGTCTTGAGCGTATGTTAAAAATGTATCTTTTGAGCATATGCCGTATTTTTGAAGTCTACTAGCTATCTCATACATATCAAAGCCCTCTGGTATCGTGATTTTATATTTTAAAAAATCCCCTCTTATGAGCTTTTCATACACACCAAAAGGACTTACAAACCCTTTAAAGCTATACTCTCCAAACTTTATAGGCTGATTATCTATATACATCAAAAACTTTATCGCATATTTATTTACTATACCCTTATTAGATAGCTTGTTTATCGCCTGATCTGTGCTAAGTCCATATATATCTATGATTTTATTTGTGTAATGAGGTCTAAATATCCAAAAAACCACAAGGACAAAAAAAGCTAAAAATCCCAATATATGTTTATAAGCTCTCCACATACTCTTTTAATATTATATACGCACTGATGTGGTCTATCTCTTTTTCTTTTGATAAAGTCTGCGCTTCAATAGTGCTATATCGCTCATCTTGAAGTATTATGTCTAAGTCTAATGTTTTTTTTAAAAGCTCATAAAACTTCTTTACCTTTTTAGCTCTTTGGCCTTCTTTGCCAGTGGGAGTTAATGGATACCCCAGCACTATCTTATATATTTTATAGGCTTTTACGGCAGATTTGATATTATCCAGCATCTTGTCATCATTTTTTATTATCTTGAGAGGTTTGCATATTTTAAGCTTCTCATCCCCCAGTGCCAGTCCAATCCTTTTTGTCCCATAATCTATCCCAAGTAGCATACGAGGTTTTTAACATAATTCTCACAAGAATAATCTTTTACCCGCTCCGAGGATTTCAGGGTGTAGTGCTTTCTTTTTTCTTTGTTAGTTAAGAGTTCTAACATAGTTTTTGCCAAAGTCTCTTCGTCTTTTTCTTTTATAAGCACTCCAAACTCATCGCCTATTATCTCAGTATGACCCCCAGGTGAGTTAAAAGCCACAACGGGAAGTCCCATATACATGGCCTCTATAACCACATTTCCAAATCCTTCGTATATTGAGCTTAATACAAAAACTTTCGAATTTTTTAAATATTTGTAAGGGTTAGTTTCGTATCCAGTTAGTATAACACTATCTTCAAGATTTAAAGATTTAATCTGATGTTCTAATTCTTTTCTCAATTCTCCTTCTCCTACTATCACAAGTTTTGCATCTTTTATTTGGGATTTTACTATCTTAAAAGCATCTATCAGATATTTTTGTCCTTTCTGCTCTATGAGCCTCCCAATGTTTATAAAATCTGACCTTACATCGCAGCGCTCTTTTGATAAATCATCTATCTTGGAAAAATCTATGCAGTTTGGAATTATCTTTAATTTATCTTCTCTTATAAAAAATGTCTTTTGTAAATCCTCTTTTATAGCTTTTGATGGAACTATCACAGAATCGAGCTTTTCGTATAGAGTTTTTATAAGATATCTATAAGGAATATATTTTGGCTTTCCATAAGCGTAGTAAGCGTCGTTATTTTGTATGTTTCCAAGATAAATAGTGCTTTTATTTTGATTCATCATTTTAGACAAACTCAAGATTATTGTCTGGGCTTTCATAAAAGACATAACCAAGCTTGGATTTATTTTAAGTATTATCTCAGACAGTCTTTTGGCATAAGGAAATTCTCCATTTAATATAGAACCCTCTTTATGG
>CAZDZN010000049.1:3557-3821 GCA_964509905.1 uncultured Aquificaceae bacterium | reverse complement strand
CTATATATTCATCTACTATTGACTTGTTTAAAGCAAAATAAACCTCGTGTCCCAAGCTTTCTAGAGCTTTGGCTATATCCAAAGACATTATGGTTATAGCGGTGGCGTTTTGAGAAGCTCTTCCTAAATGGTTTACATGAAGTAGAATTTTCATATATTTATTTTAGCAAAAAAATATATAATAAACAACTGTATTTTTCAGCACCTACGATAAAAACCCATCAAACAATGCAAAAAGAATTCCACAGCCGTTTTTTATTTTGG
>CAZDZN010000049.1:0-3547 GCA_964509905.1 uncultured Aquificaceae bacterium | reverse complement strand
GTGTGATTCTTTACGCTACTAAATCTCAATATAAAAATCTTAAAAATCTTATTTTGGCTTTTAATATGACCGGGGGCCCGTTCATTCTCATGTTTTAAACAATTAATAATTTTAAAAGCATAAAAACGTCAAAAATTACTAAACATCCTTTTTTATTGCTTTATCTATTTCAAAATCTGTCAAATATCATTGATTTTTTTTTTTTTTGATCTGTATAATAAAATCACAAGAAAACTTTAGGAGGTTTTTATGAAAAACACGCTCATAAGAAGAGGAGCAATAACGTCTATTGCTTTGGGAACGGCTCTTGTTTTATCCGCTTGTGGTGGTGGTGGAGGCGGAGGGAGCACAAACAATGGTGGTACAAGCAATATAACCCCGCTTCAGGGAACTTATACAGGTGCAGCAGCACAAGGAGACTTTGCAACTTATACTATCAATGGTAATACTCTTGTTTATTCAGTATCCGGATACTACTTCCCTAGTGGTACTAGTGGAACTCTCTCGTTAACACCATATCCTGGTATGTCTGGCAGTAATTTCTGGGTATCTAATAATGTTGGTATATTCTTATCTAACAACTTTGGTATGGCTTATATACCTAGCTTAAGCGCTGTAGTTGTTGGTCTTCAAAATACGGGGAATATCTCAAGTTTAACAACGAGCTCTCATAGTTTTGTTTATGTAAGTATAGTTCCGGGTAGCGGTGTGAGTTTGTGGGAAATATCGATTAATACCGATAATAGTTTTACCGCTACAGAAATAGACGGCACTTCTTCTATTAGTGGGTGTTGGATGTCAGATTCAGCTAATAATAGAATAATAGCTATAAAATCCACTGATATACCTTCATCTATACTAAGTTGTTCTAATTTCAGCAACACTTGGAATCCCTCAAACTTACCTCAAGACTACAATTTAGTTGCAACCCCAACTTCTGGTGGTACTTCAGGTCTTGTTGTGGACTACACTGGAGCAAACGGTAATCATCCCGGTGTAGGGATTGGATTAGAACAAAATGCAATGAATGCATTGAATTTAACCGCTCAATCATCGTATACGATCAGTGCTTTATATCATAGCCCTGGTGCGGGAGTGGCCACTGAGTCTTTAACAGTAAGCGGTTGTTCACCACAAGGATCTTATATGATATGCAATTACTCGGGATTATTTAATAATGGATCACTATTTGCCGGTTCAGTAGTAGCCAATTACGACTGTGCCCGTAATTACGTCCCCGGCATGATTTCTGCAACAGATGCTGGTGGGAGTTGCTATGATATATTTTTTGATCCAACCAACAACTACTATATTTCCGTAGGCACTACAACAGATAGTATAGCCATAGGGGCAATACAACAATAACATCATCTTCACTTTAGCTGGGTGCTTTAAAGCACCCAGGAATTAAAACATTATCATGGCTTCTGATTCCAAGTTTAAACCCTAAATTATTAAAGCATGTTTTGATTTTGCAAGTCTGCCGAGGTTTACAAGTCCGCCACTTTATAGCTTTCAATAAATTACTCACCATAACAAGCATATTTAATAATAAAATCTTCATAACTCATTGAATCTTCCCATGGTGTTTTCTAAATATTATGACATGAAATGCTTTTTTATATCATGTTAGTCTAAATATTATATAATTTTTATTTAAAATTTCTACCGAGGATATCAATTCCTTAGACATACTTGGACAAGTGTGACTTATAGTCTTTGAGCTTTTATTAATATTAAAAACATGGAAAATACGAATATTAGCTTGGTGGTTATCAACGTTTTTGTGGGGCTGTTTTTGTTTTTCTTCAAAAACAAGCTTGAAAACCTTGAAAAAGAGATAGAGACTCTTCGCCAAAAATCGGTGGTGAAAGAGGATTACCATAGAGAGCTCGATAGGTTTTTTAAAGAGGTGTTTAGAAGACTTGATAGATTGGAGGCTTACTATGTGGGACAAAAAGAGAGTAAAAAGCGTTAAGACCCTCTACGAGAAAGAGGTGTTGGAAGTACCGGCGATTTTTAAGACAAGGGATGATTATATCCTGTTTTTAATGGCTCAGGCTTGGCAAGAATCCGGCTGGGATGAAAAGGCTCTATCCAAAACCGGATGCAAAGGGTGGGCCCAGTTTGAGCTAAGCACATGGCGGTTTGTTTGGAAGTCCATCTTAAAAGCCAAAGACATTCCAAGCATATGGGATGTAAGAGCTCAGATGATAGCCCAGCACACCTATATGAAATATCTCATCAGAGCCCTTTTAAACAAAGAGCCTATGCTCCCAAGGAAAGAACTCTTAGCTTCATCTCTGATGGCTTACAACGGCGGGCTTGAAGTGATATCTTGGTGTTTAGAATACCACGGAGCGGTGTCTGTCATAGCCCTAAGAGACTACAAAGCCACGAAAAAATCAAACTACCCCAACGAAAACAAAATCTTTGAAATCCTAAACTACCCAATATCCATATTCCACATATGGAACGAACTAAAAGAGGTGATGGTATAAAATGGGGCAAAGCCCCATCTTGCCATATGTGGGATAATCAATTATATTGTTTAAATTGCAAAATTTTATATTTTTATATTGAAGATACTCTTAAAAGTTTAAATCTTTATTTACTTTATCAAAATTTAAAATATCCATATAATCCCATTCTCTATAAGCCATAGCGTAGATGTTTTTGTTTGAAAGAGCGTTGATGAGAGAATCTTCTATGTTCAAAGAAGCAAATATGGGGATAAGCTTATAATCTTGGTATTCTGGAAACAGCTTTTTAAAATTTGCAACTTTATCTATAAGCTCTCCTATATTCTCTGGTCTTGGAGTAGATTTTACCTCTATGAGATACACGCTTTTACAAGGTTCTGACATGGCTATTATATCAAACTCCCCTTCAATTCCACCCACTCGTCTTCTCACATTCATAGCCAAAGTAGTTATTTCACACTTAAAATACTTTTCCAGCACTGGCCTTGTGGCAGGAAATACGATATCCTCTACAATCTTACCCAGTTTTTTTGCAATTTTACCCATCTCTTTACGATACTCCCGCCATTCTCTTTTAGATTCTTCTTGCCAAGCTTGACGGTCTTTTTCTGCTTTCTCTTCACGCCTTCTCATCTCTTCTTGCCAAGCTTGACGGTCTTTTTCTGCTTTCTCTTCACGCCTTCTCATCTCTTCTTGCCAAGCTTGACGGTCTTTTTCTGCTTTTTGCCGGTCTTTCTCGACCAGCTCTTTCATCTCATAGATTGAATATAACAATGCATCTACGACTTTATCCACTCTTTGAGCCCACTCTTTTAGGACTTGCACATCATCCTGAAGCCTGTCTACTTTTTCTTCTATACTCTCCATACTATTAATATAACAAAGCCAGCGTGGAAATCAATGGGTTTTATGCTATACTAACCATAATTTTCAATTCAAATCTTAAATCCTAAAAGCCCATAAAATACATCCTGACTTGAAGAGCTACAAGTCTACCACGATTTACAAGTATACCACGGTTTACAAGTATACCACGGTTTACAAGTATACCACGATTTACAAGT
>CAZDZN010000048.1:3460-10675 GCA_964509905.1 uncultured Aquificaceae bacterium | reverse complement strand
TTGTCAGGGGTATCATGCCCTTTGGGTAAGCAAGCCTATAAGCATCCCCTATGGTGCATCCTCCGCACTCTCCGCAATCATCAAGATGTCTGTAATCACACCAGCGAGGCTTAGCGCAATAAGGCAGCAACATTACTTTTGCCTTTTGAAGGTTTTCTATTAGTTCTCCTCCGATGCTTGCTATGATGTTATTTAGTTTATCTTTTGAAAAGCCTAAAACCTCCCCTTGGAGTTTCCTTATAGCAAAAATAACAGCTTCTTTTATATCTCGAGGTTTTATATCTATGCTTTCAAAATGATTTTGGGATAAAAATATATCTATCTCATCTTTTATACTATGGATAGATCTTCCTATTAAATGCTTTTCTAAGCTTTTTATATAGTTTGTGGGCGATATAATGTAGTCTCCGTTTATAAGGATATCTTTTAAAATACTATTTTCTTCTTTTATGTAAACTCTGAAAGTAGCTCCTTTACATCTATAAAGCCCGTATATGTAATCATCTAATGGTTCTGAATCCTTAAACAAAAATTCTTGATTTGAGAAAGAATTGTCCTGTTCTTTTATATCAAAATCTATAAAATATGCATTTTGGAAATAATTTGATATGCTGTATATTAGTGCATCTATAAACTCCTCTTTTGATATATCTTTGTTTAAGGCTTTTCTTATAGAAATAAGCCTGTCATCAGCACTTTTTATACCATGTGAAGTGAGTTTCTCCACTGGCATGTGTATGCTTTTTAGCGTCTTTTCTATGTTTATATCGAAAGGCAAAAATACTTGAAATATGTTTTTATCCAAATCAGCATGAAAAAAAGATAGTCTTTTTTGACCTATTTTTATAGAAGTTCCTTCTATGTAAACTTCAATCCCTAAATGTTGCAGTATGTCTATTAGGCTTTTTAAAAATAGATCTTTGTTCATCCTAAACTCAAGCCCTATAGTATTTTCATCCACGAATACCGCCTGTCCTGAAAGGAGATTTTTAGCAAAACCTATGTTTTCTTTTTCAAGATAATCAAGCCTTAGCTCCTTTTTTACATCCTGATGATTTCCTGCCAAAGCGTATTCTTTATCAAAATAGAATACCTTTATAAGGTTTTGGATTTTTAAAAAATCTGTGGTATATATATTTGAAAAAGCACTTTTAGGATTATCTATAAAAATTCTCATAAATTTCACCTCTAATAAAAGTTTCAAAAGGTTATTTTAATGCCGATTAATATTTTTGCCATGATTAAAACAGCATAAGAAGCTGACCTTCTTTTGAAGAATCTTCTTTATATTTTTCAGGATAAGGAAAATAGATTTCTCTGGCTGTCAAGCCATATTTATCCACTATGGGTTTTATATCGTCAAAACTTCCCACTATCCCTACTCCAAAGCCATCTCCAAAACGTCCGAGCCATCCTTTCTTTGTGGTCCAATTTTCATTTAGAGCAAACGTATTTTTACTAAGGCATCCTAAGTTTTTAGCTTTTGAAATAGTGATATCTAAATCCTTTGATTTTTTAAGATAGCAATTTAATCCATCAAAAAGTTCTTTGAAATGGTAAAACTTCATCACTTGATTTAAACTCATGTTTTTTCTTGGCTTTCTTAGTATGCCAAAATCTTTTCCAAAGTTTTCTTTCCAATACTGATGCGTTTTTTTATCAAAAATCAAAAAATCAAAGATGTCTTTTGGATAAGGATGTGGTCCTATCTTGCAAAACTCCCCCCAGTATTTATTTGCCAATGGATTTATACTTATGTCTTTTGTAAATTTTAAGGGTTTATTGTATATATCTACTTCAAAAATAGAACTTACCAAAGAGCTTTCCCCAAGCCCATCTTTAAACCCTAAGTTTCTGGAATAAGAGTATTTTGGATGAAGAGACAACCCTCCTCTTAGAAATACGCTTATATACCAAAATACTGCCCATGTACTTGTCTCATTTTTTGCATTTGATATAAGCTGGTCGAAGTAAAGATTACACATCCCATTTACATTGAACTCGTGGATTTGGTCTTTAGTAAAGCTATTAAAAAATCTAACCGGATCTCTTTCAAAATGCCAAGACCGTTTCCATGTAGCCCAACCCCAGCATGTGGTAGGTCTTATAAAAAATGTATCCGGAAGCCCCCTTTTTTTTATAGGAAGTGTATAGGCCGATACATGCATCACCTTTCCCTCTGATGCGTAAAATTCCAATGCATCGTTCATAAATTTAAGAAAATATGGACTAAGGTAAAGATCTTCTTCTAATACAATGATTTTTTCGTAATTGTTTAAAATCTCTGTAATGCCTTCCGGGATATTTCTCGACAATCCAAAATTTATGGATCTTTTTATAATTTCTAAGTTTTTAAAATAATCTTTATGCTTATAACATACTTTCTCAATCTCTGATTGAAAATATCGCTCATTGTCTTTTTTAGCCCCATCTATAAATATAAATACATCTGAGTCTTTTGCGAGTGGGTTTTTTACCAATGAATATAGCATCATGTCTGTATGTCTTGGTCTTTTATAAGTGAATATCGCAATAGGAGCAAGCATGATATTATGATATCACATCAATACTCATATATCCCAAGGATTTTGTTTTGCTTGGGGGAATAGTATATCTTGGTGAAAGAACTCTCTTTTAGACCCCCTTTTTTGGTGCTGGAATTAACTTTTATAATCATCGTGCTTGAAGTGGTGCTGCTGAGTTTTTGAAATACATATACATCGTCCGCAGATATGCCTCTCACATTCATAAGCTCTTGGATATTTTTTATGGGCTTTTTCTCTCGGTAATCTATGATTTCTTTGGCTAAGAATGTGGTGATATTTTTATCTATGGCTTTTATAATAGGCATAGGAATTGTATTTATATTTAGTCCCTGGTTTTTGGTATCCACATAATACCATAGTCCTTTTTTGTAGGTTTTATGGCAATTATCTTTGTATAAAAAATCTGTATAAGGAGTTGCATATATGAGATCTTGTTTTGAATTCATATCTGAAAAAGGGGACGGATAAGGCGGGGTAATACCTGTATCGGATTTTCCCATTATCCAATAAGAAATGTATTTATCAAAATCTCTTGGCATGCAAAAATATTCCGATAGGTTTTTAAATACTTCCATATAACTTGGGGATTTTATAAGGTTTATATTAAACTTATCATCATCTTTTATAATTATTTTTATATCTGTGTTAAAAGCCTTAAAACTTTTTTCGTAATAAGGGGTGTATGGGTTTTGGTTGTATATGTTTTGTGCAAGTTTTAGTGAATAAGGTATTAAAGAGTTGTTTGTTTGCATTAAAGAGGCTTTTAGATATAGCTTTTCTATACCTGTGTAATCTTTTTTTGATTCGTTGAAAGCCTCCAATGAGTAAAAAATAGCTCCTATGCTAAAGATAAGAGCAAGCAGTATTATCATTGGATGTTGATATAAGGGTCTAAGATAATGCCCCCTATTATCATGTGCATATCTTTAAAAGGGGTGTGAATAATACCAGATCCAGAGATGGTGGAATTTGGTAGGTTAAATTTGTTTATGCGAATTAGCCCATCCCCTCTTACGTTCACAGGGGAGTTATATATATCAAGCGTTCCTCGAAAATAAAAGATCTTTTTATGAAAGTTTAGTTTTAGGCTTTTAACATTATATCCTTTTATATTTAATAATTTAAAATCCATAAAACCTACAGCTTTACTTCCATCAAGATTTATATGAGAGTCCATCGTTCCTTGAGAACTGAGAAATAGACATGAGATAGGGAAGTGTTTTGCTTGCACAAATATATGTTTAAATATCATATTCTCTCTTACATCCATATAACCATTACCGCAAGTAAGCGATGCGTTTAAAGTAAAAGGTGGATAAAACCCAGTGTTGAAGTAAGAGACCTTGGCAACTTTTTTATTCCCTTTATAAATACTTGCATCTTCAAGGTCTATACTCAAAAGATACTCTTTGGCTTTTTTGTAAAAGATGTAGTATCCATTCTTTGCAAGTATGTGTTGGGCTATTACAAATTTTTCTGCAAATAACGTTGCACTTACAAATATTATTATTAAAAGCCCCAATATATATAAGGGGTATCTTAGTATCATATGATGTCTAAAAGCATGTCCTGAATTTGTTCCCACTCGTCTTCCGTGAGATTGGCATAAAGTCGGTCTTCGTCTTCAAAGATGTCTGTCATAACTTTGGACATACATTTTATAAAAGACTCTGCTTTCTGCTTGGTTACGCTTATGGTGTAGGTTTTATTGCCCCATTCCCCGTATTCGTTTTTTTCTAAGGATATGTCTAGCCATACATCGTTAAAATCATAAGACAGCATAAAACCAGACGGCTCAGATAGATCTAAGGCTTTTGCTATGTCTTTTATCGCTTTTGCTATAACATCTTTTTTCATATTTTTTGAGCCTTTCTTTCTATATACATAAGAACAATAGTTAGTATCATAGCAAATATCAAGGTAAAAGAACCAAATTTCAAGACAGATTGTACTGCGTAAGCTTGAGATATAAGCATTTGAAGGCCTATAAGAAGAGCTTTTGCCTTTAAAAGGCTTGTATTTATAATCCATTTTAAAGATTCTAAACGATAGTATATATAATGAACGTGCGTATAATTCATATTATTTATATTATCATAAACATAAGCGCTGTTGGTGGTAAATGTGTTTGTGGCAATGGATGTTCCAACGGCAGCTCCCAAGAGTCTTGCGTAATTATAAAGGGCAGATCCGAGGGGGACGAGTTCATGTCTTAAGTGTCTAAGAGCTAAAGCTGTAAGAGGGGCAAAGAAAAGCCCCATGCCTACTCCCACAAAGAGCATGTAATAGGCTATGTGTAATTTAGGGGTGAAAAAATCCACATGAGATAGAAAAAAATGTATATCTAAAAATATTATGCCTTGACATATCAAAAGAAGGATTTTAGGGTCGAGTCTATCGCTTAGTTTGCCTCCGATAGGAGAAAATGTCACTATGCCTATGGCGAATGGGAAGATATAGAGTCCTGTATCAAAACTTCCCAAGCCTCTTACTCTTTCAAAATAAATGGGCATGATGTAAAGGATTTGAAAAAAGGCGAGTCCGTAAACCAGCACGAATGTTATTACCGCGTAATCAAATTCCTTGTATTTAAAGATGTCAAAGCCTATAAGGGGATGTTTTGAAATAAGATCCGATATCAAAAAAGTCAAGAAACAGATAATAGCTATAAATAAAAATGTTATCGTTTTGTTTGAACTAAACCAACCCCATTTTTCACCTCTGGAAAGAAGGATTATAAGGCTTGTGGATGATGTGGCCAAAAGTCCAAAACTTACATAGTTAAAAGGTTTGACACTGTTTTGTGGACTTTTAAAATCCGGAAGGAGTATCAAAGATGCAAAAAATATCGGTATTATAAAAGGAAGATTCATATAAAAAATCCAGCGCCAAGACATATACTCCACCAAGTATCCACCTACTGTAGGCCCAAGCCCTGGAGCGAAAGCCACTCCCATCGCATACATTCCCATGGCCATACCCCTCTCTTCTGGGGGGAATATTTTAAATATGATAGCTTGAGAAGCCGGGATTAAAAACCCCTCTCCCACGCCTTGAATGGAGCGAAACATTATCATAGTGCCTATACTATCAGACATTCCAGAAAAAGCACTACCCAATGTAAAAAACACAAGTCCAGCCAGATATACTTTCTTTAACCCATATAAATTTGTAAAGTGATTAAATACAAGGATTGTGATGGCGGTGGCCACCAAATAGCTTATAGATACCCATTGAATGCCATATATATCCGTAGAAAGAGGAGCTATCATCTTTGGCATAGCCACATTTACACTCGTTATACCAAGCACCGCCACAAAAGTCCCACTCAAAACCACAAATGTATAGATCCATCTCATAAAGACTCCTCTAAATAACTATACAGTTTCATCAAAGCTTGGGATTTTATCTGAGATACCCTTGATATGGATGTGCCTAAAACATCAGCAATATCTTTTATACCAAACTCCTCGTAGAAAACCAGTTGCAATACGAGTTTTTCTCTATCATCCAGCTTTTCTATAGCCTCCTTTAATATCTTTGTTAAATCTAATTTTAATGCAGCATCCTCTGGACTTTCAATGTCTGAGGATAGAAAGTTGTCGTATGACTTGTCAGGGTCTTCTGTAATGTTTTTTACCATGTCTTCCAAACTCATAAGATAAGAGAACGATATTTTGTAAAGAGATTCCTGATATTCTTCCAAAGACTCTCCTAATATTTCACTTATCTCTTCGTCGGTGGGCTCTCGTTGGTGCTCGTTTTGAAAATCTTGAATCACTTGTTTTATCTTGTGTTCTTTGTTTCTTATATTTCTGCTCCCAAAATCAAGGCTTCTAAGATAATCATATATAGACCCTCTTATCCTTATTTTTATATATGATTCTGGATTTTTAGAAACATCTATATGATCTACTGCGTTTATAAGTCCTATGATTCCGTAGCTCACAAGGTCGTTATAGTCTACGTTTGGGGGAAGATTTCTATATATCTTATAAGCTATGGCTTTTACTAATGGCAGATACTCCAATATTTTTTTTTCGCGTTCTTGTTTGTAGACATCATCTTGTATATTATTATTTTTCATAAATATCTTCAAAAAAACTCGGATATGATATTTTTATGCATTCTGGATCATCCAACTCCGGCTCCGTACCAAGTACCATTCCAAGTATGCTAATGCTCATGGCTATCCTGTGATCTCTAAAAGACCTTATACGGGTTAATTTTAGCTTGCAGGATCCTTTTATACTAAACCCATCTTCAAACTCCTCTATGATAGCTCCGGCATCTTTTAAATTTGCATATATAGCTCTTATACGATCGCTTTCTTTTTTTCTAAGCTCTTTCGCCCCTTTTACAAAGGATATACCTTCTGCAAAACACATAAGCACAGATAAAATAGGTATTTCATCTATCAAAGAAGGCACATCTTTTTCGGTAATTTCTATACTTTTTAGATTTGGTGAGTATTTTACCTCTATATCTGCTATATCCTCGCCGTTTTGATGCCTTTTGTTTACATACTCTATATGAGCTCCCATGTCTTTGGCTTTTCGGAAAAATCCATCTCTGGTGGGATTTATGAGTACATCTTTTAAAATCACATGGCTATCTTTTGTAAGAATAGCCAAGGCTGCTATAAAGGCTGCGGAGGATGGGTCTGCGG
>CAZDZN010000048.1:0-3413 GCA_964509905.1 uncultured Aquificaceae bacterium | reverse complement strand
ATTTTTACTATGTTTTTACCGTTTGATATTACTTCGAGGTTTGCCCCCATGCTTTTTAACATGCGCTCAGTATGATCTCTTGAGATGTAAGGCTCTATAATCTCCGTAACAGAGCCTTCTTTTGCCAAATATCCTGCTATCAAAAGAGCGGATTTTACCTGAGCTGAGGCTTCTTTGTTTTCAAAAGTCCCACCCGTTATATCTCCACCTTTTATAGCTATGGGTAATAAAGATGCGTCTTCCCTTCCCATGATGGTAGCACCCATAAGACTAAGAGGTCTTGTGATTCTTTTCATTGGTCTTTTTTTAAGGCTTTCATCCCCTGTTAAAACGCTAAAAAACCTCATGCCCGCCAAAAGCCCAGAGGTAATCCTTGCGGTGGTGCCTGAGTTTCTTGCATCTAATATCTCGGTGGGTTCTTTAAAATACTCTATACCACCCTTTATCTCAATCTCGCCTTTGTTTCGTTTTATCTCGATTCCAAGCGTCTTGAATATATCGTATGTAGCCAACGTATCACCTGCTTCAAGCCAATTTTTTATATAAGAGGTACCCTCCGCCAAAGAGCCAAATATTATAGATCTATGGGATATGGATTTATCCGAGGGTACCCTTAGCTCTTTTTGGATTTTTTCTACCTTTTTGATAATCATAAGTCACTACCTCTTCTTTGCATTGTATATATATTATTTTACATCTAAATACCTTATGTGGTATTATCATTTGTTCCTTATTTCTCTAAAGATAAATACCGCCACACCCACCACAGCCAATACGATAATAAGAGGTTCTAATAAGAATATCAATCTCATACGCTAAGAAGCTTGTCCTCTAATTCTTTTGCTTGAAGAGAGGATATTATATCGTCCAAATCTCCATCCAATACGCTTTGAAGTTTGTGAAGTGTGAGGTTTACCCTATGATCTGTGACTCTGTTTTGGGAAAAATTGTAAGTCCTTATCTTCTCACTTCTTTCTCCGGTACCTACTTGCTCCTTTCGCTCTTTGTCCGTCTCTTCTTTTTTCTGGCGCTCGTAAAAGTCTTTTAATTTGGCGTATAAAATCCTCATACCTTTTAGTTTGTTTTGAAGTTGACTTCTTTCATCCTGGCAAGATACACTTATGCCAGTGGGTATGTGAGTGATTCTCACCGCTGATTCTGTGGTGTTTACATACTGTCCGCCCGCACCAGAGGCTCTAAAAGTCTCAATCCTGAGCTCTTGGGGATTTATCACCACATCCGTTTCGTCCGCTTCTGGAAGAACTGCCACCGTGATAGTGGAAGTATGGATTCTACCTCCGGATTCTGTTATGGGTACTCTTTGGACTCTATGCACACCGCTTTCGTACTTTAGGTGAGAATAAACGTTTTTATATCACAACCTCTTTGTATCCTCCTAATCCTGTTTTATTGGCTTCTAAAATAGAAAACCTCCAACTCTTCCTTTCCGCATAACGCTGATACATCCTAAGAAGGTCTGCCACAAAAAGAGCCGCTTCCTCACCACCAGCTCCTGCTCTTATTTCAAGTATAACATTTTTTGCGTCGTTGGCATCTTTTGGCACCAAAGCACTCATGAGTTCTTTTTCTTTCTCTAAAAGCTTAAAACTTATACTTTCTATCTCTTTTTCTGCAAGCTCTTTTAGGTCTTTGTCTTTTAAAAGATCTTTTAGGTCTTCTAATTCCTTTTGAAGTTTTGTGTAGTCTTTGTAAAGCTCGTGTATGTAAGATAGTTCTTTTAAATCTTTGCTAAGGGACTTATAAATTTTTGCATCTTTTGTAATGTCTAAGTTGGCTAATTTTTCCTCTATCTGAGTGTACCTTTGCTCTATGTCTTGGATTTTCTCTAAAAAGTTTTTAGGAAGCATCACTCCTTCGCTTAAGCTTTCTTATCCAATTCTAAAAACGCCGGTCTTAGTTTGAGTTTGCCAGCATAAAAAGGATGGCATTGATTGCAAGTTTCCAAGTACACAGTACCACCTTTTACAGATAGAAGTGTAAACGTATTGCCACACCCGCAATGAAAAACCGTCTCTTTTAATTCAGGATGTATATCCTTTTTCATAAAAACCTCCTTTTAAAAATATTGAGTCTATTATTATATCACAAACTTTCTTAGTGATGGATTTTGATATTTTTTTTAATGAACGACAGGATATTTTCTTTATGATTAATAAAAAAATGATATAATATTTAAAATCATTTTAGAGGTAAATGTATGAAGAAAAGGCTACTTGCTCTTGGCATCGTGGGGATGCTTGGGTTTTGGCAATGTGCCAACGCGCTCTCTATCTCTGGTTCTGTGGGATTTTTAAATGAGTCTCCCAGCGGTTATATTAATTATCACAACGCTGGTGCATCTGATAATGTGGATGTGAAAAACAACCTTGGTTTTAGCTCAAAAACCAAACCTTGGGTAAGATTAAAGCTAAATACATCCGGTATTCCAATAATACCAAACTTAGAGTTTGACTATTTACCCATGAAGTTTGACGGCACCGCATCAAACCAAACCTTTACTTACGATGGATACACATTTAATGGAACCGTATCATCTACTTTAAAAGCCGATCACTACGACATATTTGCCTATTATCACCTTCCTTTTATTCAAACCGCTTCAAAGGGTGTGCTAAATCCAAAATTGGGTCTTGGGGTTAGAATAGTGGATTTTAAAGCGGATGTGTCTGGTCAAGTCATGGGTGGTAGTTATCAGACCGTATCTAAATCCTATACCGTACCAATACCTATGGTGTATGCAGCTCTTGATGTAAGACCAACATCAGCTATAGAAGGGGATTTTCATGTAAAAGGTGTTGGTTATGGGTCAAACCTTTATTACGATGTGGTGGGAGAAGCCAAACTCTATCCGGTGTTTATAAAAAATGGATTGGGAAATCACTTGTTTGTAGGGGCAGGGTATAGGTACGAAGAGCTTAAAATAGATGCAAGTTCTATAAAAACAGATTTTAAAGTGGATGGTCCCTTTGGTGAAATAGGGGTAGTATTTTAATCTAAGTTTTGGGGCTTTTAACATAAGCCCCGTCTTTAAAAAAATATTGTCAAAAAGATAAAACACATATATCTTATTACCATGGTAAAAAAAGGTATGTTTAGCAAAATGGGCGATATCATGATCCAAAGATACATAGAAGACCTTCAAAAAGAGTTGGAACAAAAACCTACAGATAAAGGCCTTCTTCACAAACTTGGAATAGCTTATGTGAAGATAAACGACATCGATAAAGCAAGAGAAATTTATAAAAAGCTAAAAACCATAGATGAGCAACTTGCCAAAGAGCTCTTTGATACAATGTACGAGATATGAGTAAAAAGGAGATTCTTAGCTTCTTAGGTGCGTTTCTGGGATGGGTGTTTGATAGTATGGATGCCACCATATACGCTCTTGTGAT
>CAZDZN010000047.1:0-10709 GCA_964509905.1 uncultured Aquificaceae bacterium | reverse complement strand
ATATACAAACTCTTTGAGTATCACGAAGAAACCCTAAGAGGTAATTCCTGGTCTTGTATAAATTAAAATATCATATCAAATGACCCAAAACATCTTGACAATGACTTGATATCATATAAATTAACATTCACTTATTTTGATTAAGGAGGTTTTGTATGCTTTTATCAAAAGAAAGGATACCGCAAGTAGCTCTTATGGAGATGAATGAGATTCACTTTGACGAGATAGAGCTTCTAAATGAGCTTTATGATGCTATTAAAAGGGACGAAGACTTGGATAAGGTTAAAAAACTATTTGAGGATTTTCTGGCAGATGTACAATATCATTTGGAGTTTGAAAACAATGCCATGAAAGAAACGGGATTTTTTGCGTATCCCATGCACAGAGCGGAGCATCAGATGAGATTGGATGAGTTGGCGCAGGTGAAAGCCAAGTTTGACCAAACCGAAGACCCGAATGTTATAGCGGATTATCTTGAAAATAAGTTTGTACCTTGGCTAATAACTCACGTACCCACGATGGACACCGTGACAGCCCAGTACTTAGCAGATTATCTATAACTTTATAACAAAAATATATTATATTTATATAATAAACTTTTTAGGAGGTCTATTTTTATGCTTTTGGATTTAGAAACAAGGGCACAGTTAAAAGACATTTTTGAGAAGAATCTCAAAGAAGAGGTGAAATTAAAACTGTTTTCTCAGGCTATAGGTTGTGAGAGTTGCTCAGTGGCAGAACAATTATTACAAGAAGTAGAAGAGGTAGGTAAAGACAAGTTATCCCTTGAAATCATATCTCCTCTTACAAATCAAGAGGAAGCTTCTAAATATGGTATAGAAAGATTGCCTACTCTTGTGATAGAAGGGGATAAGGATTACGGCATAAGATATATAGGGCTTCCAGCAGGTCTTGAATTCAATACTTTGATTCATGGAATTATTACAGTATCTCATAGGGAACCCGGTCTTAAAGATAGAACCCTTGAGATATTAAAAGAAGTGGATGTGCCTGTGGATATCATGGTGTTTGTAACTACCTCTTGTGGATATTGTCCAGCGGCTGCCATCACCGCTTACAAGTTTGCCATGGCGAATGATCACATAGTATCAAAAGTGGTGGATGCTTCTGAGAATATGGATTTATCAGAAAAATTCCAAGTGGTGGGTGTACCTAAGATAGTATTAAACAACGGCCTTGCGGAGTTTGTAGGAGCTCAGCCAGAAGAGGCGTTTTTAGGATACATCACCTCGGTGGCTTCAAAGCTAAAAAGTTTAAACTAAACTCTTTAAAGCGGATTTTCCCGTCCGCTTTTATATCTATGCTATACTTTTAAGATGAAAGTAGGATTTGTAAGTTTAATAGGTAAACCAAACACTGGGAAATCGTCTTTATTAAACGCTATTCTTGGTAAAAAGGTCTCTATAGTATCTGATGTACCTGGTACTACAAGAATTAGGATTATGGGAGTGAAGAATTTAGAAGACGCTCAAATTATATTTGTGGATACGCCTGGGTTTATGAAAAGACCAAAGGATATAATGGAAGAATACATGGTAAAATCCGCCAAAGAGGTACTCCAAGATGTAGATGTCATTCTTTTTGTCTTTGATGCAAAAACAGGCATTGAGCAAGAGGATCTAAATCTTTTTAAAATCCTAAAACGAGATTATGAGGGTAAAAATGTCATAGGAGTTTTAAACAAAATAGATCTTATAAAAAAAGAAGGAGTTTTAGAGCTTATAAAAGATATATCAGATACATTTAATATTCAAGAGATAATACCGGTGAGCGCCACCAGAAGCGCCAACATAGACGAGCTTTTAAAAACTATAAAAAAATATTTACCAGAACAAGAATTTAGAATGTTTGAGCAAGAAGAGGATGCATCGCTTCCATTAAGGCTATACGCTTCAGAGATTATAAGAGAGAAAGTTCTTCAAAGGACATACCAAGAAGTGCCTCATGCTGTAATGGTGATAGTGGATTCCATAGAGCCTGCTAAATCCAAAGAGGATATGCTTGTGATAAAAGCAAGGATATTGGTGGAAAGAGAGAATCTAAAGCCCATAATCATAGGGAAAAGCGCTCAAAACCTAAAAAAGATAGGCACCGAAGCAAGAAAAGAGTTAGAATTTTTGCTGGGCAAAAAAATATACCTTGATCTAAGAGTAGAAACCCAAAGCTGGAAAACTAAACCTGAGTATGTAAAGTATATGGGCTACATGGGTTAATCCAAATATCTTTTTGCGTATAAAATCCTTTCAATGGTGGTATAAAAAGCTCCTATACATACTATCAAAAGCCCAAGCCTATAAAATCCAAATATTATAGATAATGTGATAATACCAAACCTTTCGCTTCGCTCAAATATTCCCACTGGTATATCTACTCCAAGAGAATGAGACCTGGCTTTTGTATAGCTTACTAAAAAACTAAAAACAATTGTGAAAAATCCAAGTATTATACCAAGCTCATCTTGATGTTTAGAAAAAATGAGAATAATGGGCAAAATGGGTAGTGTATCAGATATCCTATCCAAAGTAGAATCCAAAAACGCTCCAAAATAAGAGGATTTATCTGTATATCTGGCCAGTGCTCCGTCCAGTGCATCTAATATCCCACCTATTCCTATGATAATTCCACCAACTATGTGATAATCTTTATACACCAAAAAAGAGCCGAGAGCTATAACAAGCACTCCTGATAATGATATAATATTTGGGTTCACATTTTTTTGTTTTAAAAGCTCCAAAACGGGTATAAGATTTTTTTCAAAAGAAGGTTTTAGGCTTTTAAGAACATCACTCATCAAACACTCGTTTGAATATATAGTCTCTATGTTTGATAAACTCATATGGATCCATAATATAGTTTATTTCATCTTCGTTGATATATTTTGAAAACTCTTCATCTTGAAGTAGGGCTTGCTTGAAAGAAAGTTCAGAGCCCCAGCTTTTCATAGCACAACGCTTTACGATATCGTAAGCTTTGTCTCTATCCACTCCTTTTTTAGTAAGATTTACAAGGATTTTCGAAGAAAAGTAAAGCCCTTTGGATATGTCCATGTTTTTGAGCATTTTATCTGTATTCACATTCATATCTTTTAGTATGTATTCAAAAAGCCCAAACATATAATCAAGCCCCATAAAAGAATCCGGTATGATGATGCGCTCAGCCGAAGAATGCGAAATATCTCTCTCATGCCAAAGGGCGATGTTTTCAAAAGCAGGCATGACATTTCCCCTTAAGACCCTTGCAAGACCGCATATTCTCTCCGCATGTATAGGGTTTTTCTTGTGAGGCATAGCCGAAGAGCCTCTTTGATTTTCTTTGAAGGGCTCTTCCATCTCAAGAACTTCTGTTTTCTGATAGTGCCTTATCTCAGTGGCAAACTTATCCAAAGAAGATGCTATAAGCCCTAAAACGCTCACAAGGTATGCGTGCCTATCTCTGTGGACTATTTGAGAGGGTGCTGGTTCTGGAGTAAGTCCGAGTTTATGAAGGGCAAGCTCTTCCACTTTTGGGTCTACATTGGAGAATGTGCCCACCGCCCCTGAGATTTTCCCCTTCAATACATCTTTTTTTGCAAGGATTAGACGCTCTTTTTGTCTTTTTAGTTCATCGTACCAAGAGGCGAACTTAAGTCCAGCGCTGATGGGTTCAGCATGCACCCCATGAGTTCTTCCCATCATTATGGCATCTTTATAAGTATAAGCTTTTTCTTTTAAAAGCTTTAAAACTACATCTATATCATCTAATATTATATCTATTGCATCTCTCAGGACAAGGCTTAGAGCACTGTCAAGAATATCAGAGGATGTAAGTCCCATGTGAAAGTATTTTGAATAATCTCTTATTTGCTCTGATATAGCACTCACAAAAGCCAAGATATCATGTTTGTACTCTTTTTCGTAATCATCTATACGCTTTTCTATCTCTTCGTCCACATAAGCTTTTGAAGAGATATGTTCATATACTTCGGCGTGTATAATTCCAAGCTCTTTCATAGCCCATAATACCGCAATTTCTACTTCCAGCCACTTCTTATACTTATTTAGATTGGAAAATACCTCTTTCATTTTTTTTCTTGAATATCTTTCAATCATACAAATATTTTAGCAGAAAGTTAATGATAAGAATAAGAGTTTTGGAGCTTTTAAAAATGTTATAATAAGCTTTTAATGAAAGCGATTTTGTGTCTTGAAGATGGTACTTATTTTATAGGAAAGGCTTTTGGCAAGATTGGAGAGTGCTACGGAGAGGTGGTGTTTAACACAGCACTTACAGGTTATCAAGAGATCATTACAGACCCCTCTTACAAAGGCCAGATCGTAGCGATGACAAACCCACACATAGGAAATTACGGGATAAATAACGAAGATGTAGAATCGGATCACCCGCAAGTGGCAGGGTTTGTGGTAAGAGAGGTGTCTCCTATAGATAGCAATCATGCATCTATATCAAGTTTATCGGCATATTTAGAAAAACATAATATAGTGGGCATATCCCACATAGACACCAGAGCTTTAGTAAAGATTTTAAGAGAAAGAGGAGTCACAAGGGGATTTATATCGAGCATAGACATAAGGCCAAAGGTAATATACGACAAAGTAAAACTTGTGGAAGACATATCAAACCTTGACCTTGTTAAAGAAGTAACCACCCAAAAACCATATAAAGTAGACGCCTATAAAAGTCAAAAACACTTTGCGGTGATTGATTTTGGTATCAAAAGAAGCATCATAAAATATCTTGTAGAAAATGATATCACTTGTACAATTTTCCCTGCTAACGCAAGCATAGAAGATATAGAATCCATAAATCCGGATGCAATATTTTTAACAAACGGTCCAGGAGACCCCGCGAGGGTATTAAATGGAATAAAAATAACAAAACACTTTTTTGGCAAAAAACCGGTGATGGGGATTTGCCTTGGCCATCAAATAATGGCATTGGCTATAGGAGCGAAGACTTACAAGCTCAGATTTGGCCATCACGGGGCAAACCATTCAGTAAAAGATTTTATAAACAATAAAATTATAATCACCTCTCAGAATCACAATTACGCAGTGGATGATTTGCCAGATTTTATGGAGATAACTCACACAAATTTATTGGATAACACGATAGAGGGCATGAGGCACAAAAGTCTTCCGTACTACTCGGTACAGTTTCACCCAGAAGCATCCCCTGGACCTCACGATGGGCTCTACATATTCAAAGAATTTAAAGATATATCTTAATGGATAAATCTCTTATATATATCTCCATTTTTAGGATTTTAAGAGGGGTGGCTGGAGGTATCATCACTATAGCTTTCCCGTATCTCGTATTAAAAGATTTTCATAAAAGCGTGACTTTTTTAGGGATAATATACGCTTTGGCTACAATATCCACCGCTGTTGTCTCGGTACTGGGTGGGATTATAGCCGATGTGTGGCATAGAAAAAACTCTGTGATTCTAATAAGTTTACTTTTGCCTTTAAGTGCAATTTTAGTATATTTAAAGCCCATTTATATGATAGCTTTTATAAGCGCAATAATAGGAGGATATTCTGCCACGGGGTCTTTGATGAGTGGTGGAGTAGGAGGAGCTATCGGACCGGCAATCAACGCTTTAGCTACCGATGTTATAGTTCCTGAAAAACGGGTTTTCGCTTACTCTGTATTTACGTTTTTGACTGGTATATCTGGAGCTTTTGGAGCTTTTGTTATAAGGTTTATTCCATCAAATAAAGATGCATTTCTTATATCTTTTTTGATATCTTTTATAGGAATTTTGTTTATTTTGCCTATAAAAAGTGTACATAAAAAGGGGGATATCAACACGCTTAAAAGCAAAAAAACTATAGGTCAGTTTTCTATAGTGGGGTTTTTAAATGGTTTTTCTCAAGGGCTTATCACTCCTTTTTTGATACCGTTTTTTATAATCGTTTACCATATTCACAAATCAGATATGGCTTTTTGGGCTTTTTTAGCTGGTGTTTCGGCTTCTTTGGCTCCGCTTTTGGCAAATCCTCTGTATAAGGCTTTTGGTAATTTAAGAAGTATTATCATCACAAGAAGTATAGGTGCTATACTTATACTCTTAATCCCTATTTTGAGAAATCTCTATGTAGATCTTATTTTATATACGCTTTATCCATCCTTTAGGGTATTAGCCCTTCCTATACAGCAGTCTATGATGAGCGAGATGGTAGATATCTCTGAGATGGCAAGGGCTTTTAGTCTAAATCAAATAGCAAGACTTGGAGCTTCTTCTATCGGTACCGTGCTTACAAGCTTTTTATGGGGAGGTTCCTTCGTGAGTTTGCCATTTTTTATATATAGCTCTATAATGGGCGTAAATGTCTTTTTATACAAAAAGTTTTTTGGAAATCACTCTTCATCGTGAAGCTCTCTTATCTCGTCGTTAGCGGGTATCTCGTCGGTGTAGGCTTTGTCGATATTTCCTGTCCTCAAGTTTATAAGCCTTGTGTAAACGATCAACTGATGTCTTGTGAGCGTATACATTCCTTGATATATGTAAGAGGTTCTAAACCGTTTTCTTAAATCATTTACATTGGACGATAGTGCTACATCGCCTCTGGAATTCACTGTTACATACTTTGATAGATTTATTTCTATAATTCTTACATGACATTCTCTTATAAGGGCGTCTTTAAAAAGCTCGGTAATGGTTTTTCCAAGAGCGGATGTATAGTTTATATTGTTTGAATCCACATAGGTCATCACTGCCACCACAGGAACAGTAAATTTCTGATTGTAAACTTCAAATGTAGGACATGTATTATGAGCCATATCATCTGATATATACTTTAAGGGAGCGCTTGATTTCTCAATGCCCAATGTATAAGCTCCGTATTGTACCGTAGAGCAACTTATCTCTAAAAGCCCAGAAACAAGTATAGGTAAAACTTTTACAAGCTTTTTGTATTGCATAAGCTCATCACCTGTTCTAACGGCTCTTCCAAAGTCCTCAAGGCGCAGTCCGTAGCTTTTTCTATAACATTCTTTAAAACGGGCATTTCTTGATAAGAAAAGGGGGTTAACACATAATCTATCACTTGTTCTTTTGAGCTTGGCCTTCCTATGCCTATTCTTAACCTTGGGATTTCCTGAATCATGAGCTCTTTTAAAACAGATTCCATCCCGTTGTGTCCCCCAGAGCTTCCAGAGGGTTTTAGCTTTACACTGCCAAGAGGTAAATCCATATCATCGTATATTATAAGGATATCTTTTGGCTCTATCTTGGCTTTTTCTACAAATTGTTTTAAAGCGATGCCCGAGTTATTCATAAAAGTTTGAGGCTTTAAAAGGTAGACATCCTTATCTTTTATGTGAAAAACTATAGACATGTACTTTTCTAAGGGATTTTTTAAATGAAGCTTATAAACTATATGGTCTATTATCTTAAATCCTACATTGTGCCTGGTATCTTTGTATTTGGGTCCTGGATTGCCAAGACCCACCAAAGCTTTTATCATTATGAAGCAGGAGATTCTTCTGTAACTTCTTCAACTTCTTTCACTTCTTCTGGCTCTGCCACCACAAGCACAACTTCCTCTGGATCTTCCATAAGCTTACATCCTTGAGGTATATTGACATCTTTTACGTGCAAAACCCCCCCTAAGCCCACTTCTGATATATCAACGGTGATTTTGTCCGGAATCTCTCTCGGGTTTACTTTTAACAATAGTGCATGAAGGTGTATCTCAAGTGTGCCGCCCAATTCAATACCTTTTGGCGTGCCTACAAATTCAAGGGGTACTTCCACTTCTGTTTCACTTACATTTGATATGTTGTACAAATCTACATGCACTGGGTTATCTCCGAGCCATCCATATTGAATTTCTTTTAAAAGACAAGGAAGCACCTCGTTTCTAAGCTTAGCTTCCACCAAAAATGTGGTGCCGTGAGGCATAGCCGCCAAATCTTTGGCTTTCATGTAAGCATGAATATTTTGTACACCTTTGCCATATATCTCCACCGGTATAAACCCATCTTTTCTCTTAGATCTTTTATCCCCTTTTGTGCCAAGCTCTCTTTCTAAAAGCTCAATACCAATCCTTTTCATACCAATCTCCTTTTCTAAGAAGTCTTCAAGCTATTTATTATACCATAAAAATTATGTTCAAGCTGCAAAGTTTTACCGGAATATTTATATAATATGTGGGAAGGTTTGAAACAAGATCAGAAAGGATTATCTGAATATACGAGCCAAAATCCGCTGGCAAGGCCACGCCTACCAAATATATCGTTGAAAACGAACCTTTTGAAGATTTTAAACGCCAAAAACCAAAAAAGACTTTTGGGTAAAATATATAAATTTTGAAGATACACAATAGCAAATTATATGAGCATACGATAGAATGGCTTAGAGATGAAAACTTTAATAATAACAAAATAAATCCTATCTGGAATTATCTTGGAGAGTATATGCCATGAGGTGATTATAAGAAAAGATAAGATAAAAGATTTAAAAGATCATCTTGATAAGAAAGCGTTTTTGGCTTATGCGGAGATGATGGATTTTTTAGCAAGAGAAAATATCCAAGAAGAGGTGTTTAGAAAACTTGCAAATATAGTAGAAAAAGGAGCTTATTATCTCTCAGGTAAAGACCAAGATAAAAATAAATTTATAAAAATAATAGACAAACGGGTTTCGAAAGAAATCCTTTTTATGACCCGTTATCTTTAAAAGTCGAATCCCGTGGCAGACTTGTAAATCGTGGCAGACTTGTCGGCAACAACAGAACACACGGAAAGGGCGTGGAGATATTGCTCAAGAATTAAAAAATATTTACTTATTATTTGCCAAACATACAAAAATAAAATTTTGGCTATATAATAAACATAAAGGAGGATTTATATGAAAAAAATTAGCGTAGCTGTGGCGTTGGCAGAATTTCTGACTTTTAGTATGGTGAATATAGGACACGGGGCAGTGTTTAGCAACACAGGCAATACGCCAACTCAAACAATATCAAACTCAGCTCCATCTGGTGCTCAGCCAGTAACTATTTGGGGCGGGCCATTGGGAGGGCTTGGAGGAAGCAGTACTACAATAATAGGAGGTGGGGGTGGAAATCCGTGTCCTGGTTTTTCATCTACTACCTTAATTTATCAAGGTACTTCAGGGTCTTATTCCACTATAATAACTAATTTGGGATCTTACACTGCCCAATGTCCAAGTGCAACACTTGTAATAGTGTCAGCTGGAGGACAGGGAGGAAGCGGCAGTGGAATAGCGACGGGCGGTTTGGGCGGTAGTACTACACTTCAGACGAGTTTGTCAAACTTTATAAACATGTTTAGTCAAAATATAAAATTTTTCTATGTAGTAGGTGGTGCTGGTGAAAATGGAACCTATGCAGGCGGAGGTGGTGGGGCTTCCATGGTGTCTGTGGGTGATTGGCCTCACTCCAGTGGTACTACACTTGTTATAGCTGGTGGCGGTGGGGGGGGTGTAAATTGGTTTGGAAATTATTATGGAGGAGCTGGAGGAGGCAACAATGATGCTGGTAGTGATGGTAGTAGTATTGGTTATTATGGTTTTGGTGGTGGTTATGGAGGTGGAGGTGGAACCAGCGGAGGAACTTCAGGTGGTCAATCGGGACAGACTATAGACATATGTGGTGGTGGTGGAGGAAGTTGGGGTGGCGACGGGGGGGGTGGGGGGGGCACTGGTAGTCCGGGAAGTAGTGGAAATGGACAAAATGGCTATAGCGGGGCGGGTGGACGAGGATATTTCGGAGGTGGCAATGGAGATAAAGGTAGTGCCAAATTAGGCTACAATGGAGGGGGCGGTGGAAGCTGTTGGCTTGGATCTGGAGGAAGTGGAGGATACGGCGGGGGTGGAGGAGCAAGCTGTGGAGCTGATGCAGGTGGTGGGGGTGGCTTCGGTGGAGGTGGTGGTGGTTGGGAAGGAAGTGGAGGAGGTGGTGGTGGATATTGCAATTACAATATTGGTTCGTGTAATGGTCAAGATGGCTCTCAATCTGGTAATGGGTATGTGGAAGTTTATATAGAACCATAGAAGATAAAGATTATTGACATATTGTTTTAAGATTTTATATTTAGCTTATGGAAGCTTTAGAAAGCAAAATAGAGGAAATTAGGGATATATTAAAAGAGTTTGCTATTGGGCTTTTAAGATTAGAGCATACAACGGAAAGATTAGGGCACGAAGTGGAAAAGCTAAAAAATAGCATAGAAGAAGTGAATAGACAAAGGGAAGAGGATAGGAAATATTGGAATGAGCAATGGGAGAAATCCAAGAAAGAAAGAGAAGAGGATAGAAAATATTGGAATGAGCAATGGGAGAAAGCCGATAGGCAAAGAGAGGAAGATAGAAAATATTGGAATGAGCAATGGGAGAAAGCTAAGAAGGAAAGAGAAGAGGATATAAAACGCTTTAATAAAGAATGGGGGGCTTTATCAAACAAGCTTGGGACTATAGTAGAAGATATAATATTCCCAGCTACAAAACCAGTGTTAGAAAGCTATTTTAAATGCGAGATAGCAGATTTATCTTTAAATAGAAGAAAAAAGAAAAAAGATTTGAAAGATGAATTTGATGTGATAGCGATAAGTGATGGGTGTAAAGCCGTATTCCTTATAGAAGTAAAGGCTACACCAAAGATAGAGTATATAGATGATTTTAAGAACAATAAAATAGAAAGATTTAAAATGCTTTTTGATGA
>CAZDZN010000046.1:0-10978 GCA_964509905.1 uncultured Aquificaceae bacterium | reverse complement strand
AAGGGTAAAAAGCTTGTATTAAATGTGGACGGAGCGATTGCAGCGATAGCTTGTGAGATGGGATTTGACTGGAGGCTTGGAAAAGGATTTTTTATCATCGGAAGGGTGCCGGGGCTTGTGGCTCATGTGTACGAAGAGCTCACCAAAGAAAAACCCTTTAGCAAACGCCTAAACGAAGAGGAGGAGACCGAATACAACGGCGTAGAACCAAGAGAGCTTCCTCAAGAGTTTAAGAAAGTTTGATGCTTTTAAAAGTGCTGGTAAAACCGAACGCTAAAAAACTAAATATAGAACGTTTATCAGAAGACACTTTTAAGATAAACCTAAATGCCCCGCCCATAGATGGTAAAGCCAACGAAAAACTTATAAAGGTTTTATCTGATTACCTTAATATTCCAAAATCCAGAATTTTTATAAAAGCTGGAAAACAGTCTCGCCGAAAACTCATAGAAATTTATGATTAAAAGACTTCTTATAGCAAACAGAGGTGAGATCGCTGTGCGCATTATAAGAACTGCCAAAGAGCTTGGTATAAAAACCATAGCCGTTTATTCAGAGGCAGATAAAAACTCCCTTCATGTGGAATTAGCAGACGAAGCAATATGCATAGGGCCTCCAAAACCCATGGATAGTTATTTAAATATTCCTGTTATCATGGCAGCAGCCGAGGTAAAAAGAGCAGATGCTATACACCCTGGATATGGATTTTTATCGGAAAATCCTACATTTGCGGAAATAGTCAGCGCTTCAAGTATAAAATTTATAGGTCCTCCCTCTTCTGTGATAGAGTTAAGTGGGGATAAGGTGCAAGCCAAAGAAGCGGCTAAGAGAGTGGGGGTTTCAGTAGTGCCCGGAAGTGAAGGAGCGGTGAGTTTTTTAGAGGCAAAAGAGATAGCAAGTGCCATAGGCTATCCGGTAGTATTAAAAGCAGCCTCCGGAGGTGGTGGAAGAGGCATAAGGATAGCAAGAGACGAAAAAGAGCTCATTGAAAACCTTCAAACGGCTATGAGCGAAGCCAAAAATGCTTTTGGGGATGACAGAGTTTATATAGAAAAATATCTTATTAACCCAAAACATATAGAGGTTCAAATCTTATCTGATGGAAACAAGGTTATTACATTGGGAGAAAGAGAATGCTCGATGCAGCGAAGACACCAAAAAATCATAGAAGAAGCGCCATCCGATTCTATCGCAGATAGAGAGAGAGAAATCCTTTATGAATATGCTATAAGATTTGCCAAAGAAATAGGTTATATCGGAGCTGGGACTGTAGAGTTTCTATACAAAGACGGAGAGTTTTACTTCATAGAGATGAATGCTCGTATTCAAGTAGAGCATCCTATTACAGAGATGACAACCGGTGTAGACATCGTAGCTTATCAGCTTTTAATAGCAGACGATGGAACTCTTGATATAGATAGCATCAAGCCAAAAGGTTTTGCTATAGAGTGCCGTATAAACGCCGAAGACCCCATTACTTTTATGCCCTCAGTGGGAGATGTGCAAAAGTTGAGACTTCCTGGAGGCTTTGGTATAAGAGTAGATACCCATCTTTATCAAGGCTACAAAGTCCCCCAATATTATGATTCGCTTTTGGCTAAGATAATAGCTTACGGAAAAGATAAAATAGATGCTTTGAAACGCATAAATAGGGCTATAGAAGAGACCGTTATAGAAGGCGAGTCTTTGAAAACAAATTTAGATCTTCATAAGAAAATCCTAAATACTACGGAATTCAAAAGAAATGAACACCATGTAAAATTTTTAGAGAATATGCTTTGAAATATTTGTGATATAATTTAAAAGATGAGTTTAAAAAAAGTTTGTTTTTTGGCTTTTAGTATAGCTATATATTCGTGTGCTTCTACACCTCATCATCTTAAATATCTATCTTATTCTACGCCGAGTTCAAAGCTTAATTATACTTCAAAAGGTTCTCTCTATGCTTCAAACTCGCCTATGGCTAATCTCTATGGAGACCAGAAGGCTTATGCGATGGGAGATGTTGTTCACGTTGTTGTATCAGAGAGTGTAAATGCGGTGGAAAATGTATCAAATCAAACCCAGCGCTCAAGCACATTCAATAATGCCATATCCTCTTTTTTTGGACTCCCTGCCAGCACACTTAGAAATTTAGGCGTAGGGGCGAATTCAAACATTCAGCAAAAAGCCCAAGGCACGGAGTCCCAAAGCGGTGTATTTACCACCACTATCACCGCCTATGTGAAAAGAGTTTATCCCAATGGAAACCTTCTTATAGAAGGGCACAAAATAATATATCTTAACAACGTTGAGAGGATGATTACATTAAGAGGTATAGTAAGACCTCAAGATATAGATAATACTGATACAGTTCAAAGCTCTCAGATAGCCAACTTAGAAATCCTTTATCAAGGGCACGGATATCTTGTAAACGGCTCACAACCGGGCTGGTTTGCAAGGTTTTTAGCCAAAATTCTCCCTTTCTAATAAAATCATTGACTTTTTTCATAGAAAATAATAACATACTTCTAAAGGAGGTTTTTATGGATATTTCTGAAATTATGGGTTACATTACAGTAGGCTTTATAATAGCGTATTTTGTATGGATGTTTGCTTACGATCCAAAGGATGAGCCAAAAACCTTGGATTACGAAGAAGAGGAAGAAGAGACAAGAGAAGATTAGGGTTTTCAAAAGCCTTAAAACTATGATATTTTAGATTTATATTTATGATTTTATGGTAAATCTAATGATATTGTCTTAAAGTGTGATATTGTCTTGAAAGAATATATTGATAATTGTAACTAATGATTCAGTCTATACTTATTACGGATATAGCGTTATGGCTTTGTCAGTATTAGTTCCTATATATGGTCCGCTTGCCTTTATCAAGGTATTATAGACCTTTCTTATATCTCCATTTCTTGTTATACCTATAACATCTACTCGCCATAAAGGAAAATAGGCTTTATTTAAGTAATTTTTCTTATCAAAAACTTCTATAGTTGTCCTTAGTACATAATATCCAACTGGAACATAGCCAGTTATTCCATATTTTGGAATATATCTGGTAGTTCCATAGTAGTTCATTGTAGTTATATTGCCATAAGTATTTCCTATAACACCACCATTAGTTATAGCTCCACTAATACCCGTTATACCGAGCCGAGGTACATATCCTATTTTACTCTCGCCTGTAAAGTATAAAAATACTATCATGTCTGCTTATTTAATATCATCAACTTTAACATATCCTTTTTTGGCTAAAATTTTTTCCAATTCTTCAGCATAACCTTGAAATCTTAAATCATTATCGCTTAAGAAACTCTTAATTACATAAGAACCATTTTCGTACTCAGGATATCCACTTTTAATCACATAGTACCTGTATTTTGTAAATCTGCATTTTCGTTAGCATAAGAATTTACTCTTGCTTTCACCAAACCAGCACAACTATTTATTATCAAAGAAAAAGCTGTAAGACTAAACAATATCAATGTTTTCTTCATTCTATATATTTATATATTATATCCCACTTCATATTTTTTTGCTTTTGTATGCTAAAATAAACCTATGGGGAATTATAAAGGTTTAACAGCGGAGGAGGTGCAGGAAAGGCTTAAAGAATACGGATTAAATGAGATAGAAGAAAAGAGAACGCCCGCATGGATTCAATTTGTAAAAAAATTCTGGGGCCCCGTGTCGGGGCTTTTGGAATTTACTGGGATACTCACGCTTATACTAAAAAAATATCCTGATTCTATAGTTATCTTTGTGCTTCTTCTATTTAACAGCGTGGTATCTTTTTGGCATGAGCTTAGTGCTCAAAACGCTTTGGAACTTTTAAAAAAACATCTCAGCGTAAAGGCAAAAGTTTTAAGGGATGGAACTTGGATCGAGATAGAAGCAAAATACATTACTATAGGAGATATTGCTCTTTTGCAAAGTGGATTTATGGTACCAGCAGATATAGAGATTTTAGAGGGGGCTATATCGGTGGATCAATCAAGCATAACAGGGGAATCCCTTCCTAAAAGCCTAAAACCAAAAGATACCGCCTATATGGGCTCTTATGTGGTAAGAGGAGAAGCTATAGGACAAGTGATAAGTATAGGAGCAAACACATTTTTTGGAAAATCTGCAAAACTCGTCCAAGAAGCTGGAGCCAAAACTCAGCTTGAAGTAGTGGTGTTTGAGTTGGTGAAATATCTATTCTTGTTTGGACTTTTCCTTATAGTGATACTTTTTTATCTTTCTATATCGAGGGGTTTTGATGTAAAACTTGTAATACCTATTTTGGTGGTGACGCTTTTACCTCTTATACCAGCGGCTTTACCAGCAGCATTTACGCTATCCACTACCCTTGGAGCAAAAGAGCTTGCCAAGAAAGGAGTTTTAACTACAAGACTATCTGCTATAGAGGCTGCTGCTTCAATGGATATACTTTGTACAGATAAAACTGGCACAATCACAAAGAATAAGATAACTATTGAAAAGATAATACCTTTTAATCATTATACCGAAAAAGATGTGCTTTGTATGAGCGCTGTTGCCTCAGATAAAAAACAAAAAGATCCTATAGAAAATGCGATATTTGAATATCTAAAAGAAAGTTGTTCCTATGAAAAAAAAGAGTTTGAACCCTTCGATCCATCCAAAAAATACTCCATGGCAAAGATTATAAAAGACGGGAAAGAGATAAATATATTTAAAGGCTCTCCGAAGGTAGCCCCTGTTATGAAAAAAGAAGAAGATGAGGCTTTTAAAAACTTGGCAAAAGAAGGACTTAGGATTTTAGCCGTATGGATAGAGAAAGATAATCAAACAAGTCTCATCGGTGTTATAGGCTTTTCAGATCCGCCAAGAGAAGATTCAAAAGAACTCATAGAACACATCAACGCACTTGGGGTGGATGTAAAGATGATCACTGGGGATACCAAAGAAACCGCAAAGCACATAGCTTCTACTGTGGGGATAAGAGGGGATGTGTGTGAGACATCTGATATAAAAGAGTCCTGTGGGGTGTTTGCGGGTGTTTTACCAGAGGATAAGTTTAAAATCGTAAAATCTTTTCAAAAGTTAAAACATGTGGTGGGTATGACTGGGGATGGGATAAACGATGCTCCAGCACTAAAACAAGCTGATTTTGGGATAGCAGTATCAAATGCCACAGATGTAGCAAAAGCAGCGGCTTCGGTAGTTCTCACCGATGAGGGTCTTGTAAATATAGAATCTGCCATCATAGTATCAAGAAGAATTTATCAACGGCTTTTAACCTATGTATTTACAAAAACCATAAGAGTGTTTGTCATCACTATGGCTATATTCTTTTTCTTTTTAATAGACAATACCTTTATTCTAAACACCAAGATGATTATTTCTATGTTTTTTTACAATGATTTTCTCACACTTTCTTTAGCTACGGATAACGTAGGGTACTCTCAAACCCCCGACAGATGGGATATGAAAAAACTATCTATCGCCTCTTTTGTGTTTGGATTATTTAGTGTAATATGGATAGTGGGAGGTATTTATCTTTTTGGGCACAAAGTGTTCTCCCTTGATTTAAATAGCATTAAAACTATAGCATTTTTATCCATTGTACTCACTATACCTGTTAGCATATTCTCGGTACGCGAAAGAGGGGTCTTTGTAAAAAACAAACCTTCTTTAAACTTATCTATGGCTATGCTTTTGGCGATACTTGGTTCAAGCGCCATGGCTTACTTTGGATTTTTGATGAAAGCCCTTCCTTTAAGTATTATACTTACTATAGATCTATACATATTCTTTATGTTTTTACCCTTCAATATCTTAAAATTTTACACTTTTAAAAGCTTGAAAATGTAGATCTAGATTTTATATAGTCCTCCCCCCAGTGATGCAATGTATCTAAAACAAGTTTTAAGCTCTCTCCTAATGGAGTTAGAGAGTATTCTACTTTTGGTGGGATTTCCGGGTATACTTTCCTTTCAATAAGCCCGTATTGCTCTAATTCTCTGAGTTGTTTTGTGAGCATCTTTTGGCTGATATCAGGCATGGCTTTTTTTAGCTCTGAAAATCTTTTTTTGCCAAAGAGAAGCTCTTTGATAATAAGTAATTTCCATTTTCCGCTTAACATGTTTAGGGTTATGCTAACTGGACATTCTTCCATATCAAAGGATCTCTTTTATTGCTCTTATAAGAACATTGTTTTCGGATGGTTTTCCTATGCTTATGCGTATGTGATTTTCTAAGTTTGGAAGATAAGAGATGTTCCTTGTGAGTATTCCTTTTTGTATTAGGCTTTTATGAAAATTATCTGCGTCTTCTACTTTTACCAAGAAAAAGTTTGCACAAGAATCATATACTTTTAGCCCGAGATCTATAAGGGCAGATTTCAGCCTTTCCCTTTCTTGTTTTATAATATCTATCTGGACTTTTATCTTATCAAAGTGATTTGATAATATGTGATTTGCTATTATCTGGGAAGTGGTGGATACATTAAAAGGCATTTTTAGCTTGGATATCTCTTTTATAAAATACTGCTCCCCTATCAAGACTCCTACTCTTAAAGAGGCAAGGCCTATTTTTGACAGAGTCCTCATCACTGCCACATTGTTTGATTTTATAGCCTCAGAAATATAACTTTTTCCACAGAAATCATAATAAGCCTCATCCACCACACAAAAAACCTGAGATCTTATATAATCTATATCTTCATCATTGAAGGTATTTCCGGTGGGATTGTTTGGATTTGAGATAAAAGCCAAAGACGGGTTTTGACTTACAGCCTTTTGGAGCTCATTTTTTTTCATCTGAAAACGCTCATCCAACCCCACCTTATAAATAGGCCTTCCAAGGGCATTTGCGAGCACCTCATACATAGGAAATGTGGGTATAGGTATCAAAACCCCTTGGTTAAGCTCGCCGATTCCGAGCATAAGGTATAAAATCGCTTCATCTGAGCCGTTGCATACCATTATGTTTTCTGGTTCTACTTCGTAGAGTTTTGCAAGGGTTTTTTTAAGTTCTCCAGCCTGAGGGTCTGGGTAGCGGTTAAACTCAACGCTCTTTAAAACTTCCACAAGCTCTTGTTTTAGCTCTTCCTCTAAATCAAATGGGTTTTCGTTAGAAGATATCTTTATCTCACAAGGAGTGGTCTCTGTTTTATACGCTTTTAAAAGCTTAATACGGTCACTAAACATTCTAATATTATAGCATTTAATCAAAAGCTTTCATAAGCTCTAATATTCCACTTATTATATCTATGGGCTCGGGAGGACATCCTTTTATCCATATGTCGATAGGAAGTTTATCAGATACTCCGTTTAAAATTGCGTAGGAATTTTTAAATATCCCGCCGTCAAAAGCACAATCTCCCACTGCGATGATAAATTTTGGATGAGGGGTGTTTTCGTAGGCTTTTAATAGAGCTCTGTACATATTCCTTGTAAGACAACCTGTTATCATTAAAGCGTCCGCGTGTTTTGGAGAAGCTACGAATTTTATACCAAACCTCTCTATATCGTAATAAGGATTTGATAAAGCACTCATCTCGTACTCACAAGCGTTACAAGAGCCGCCGTCTACCGCTCTGATGGCAAAACTCCCCTGAAAATACTTGTCTATCTCTTCTTTTAGATGTTTGCCGAGAATCTCTATATTGTCGGTTTTTAGCTCTAAGTTTTCTGATTTTATACCTTCTTTTATTCTTTCCTTAAAAGCTCTAAACATGATCCTACCTCACAAATCGTTTCCTGCATAACTAAGATTTAGGCTTTTGTTTACAAGGGGAAAATCTGCTATTATATCTCCAAGCACTGCAAATTGTATAGTTTGCCAATTGTTAAAAGATGGGTCTCTTACTTTTAGTCTGTCTATATTGCCGTTTTCATCGGTTTTTATAAAATGTATTATGTTTCCTCTTTGACCTTCTGCGTATCCTAAAACCCAAGCATCTTTTTTTATAGGGTTTGGTTTTTTATAGATATCCCCCTCTGGAATGTTGTTTAAGACCTCTTTTAAAATCTTTATACTATCTTCTATGTCTGACAATCTACATTTTAACCTTGCAAGCGTATCTCCCTCTTCAAACATCTCTGATTTGAAATCAGAGGTATCATATATAAGATAAGGATGCTCCTTTCTTATGTCAGAGCTAATAGAAGAGCCTCTGGCAGTGTATCCCACACAAGATAAATCTTTTGCGGTTTCATATTTTATCCTACCGGTGGTCTCGTATCTATCTATAATAGAAGAAGATTTAAAGATAATATCTTTATAGAATAGGTATTTTTCGTAGATGTGATTTAGAGTTTTTAGTATATTATTTGCCGTATCTTTTGATAAATCTATATTTACCCCACCTATCGTTATGGAATTTTTGTTAAATCTATTTCCAGAGATGAATTTATTTAACCTCATGATGTCTTCTTTTAACACAAACATCCCTTGAGCCCCAAAGCTATATGCTACATCTTGAAACAACCATCCTACATCGTTTATATTGCACATGAGCCTTTCTAACTCTGCCAATATAGTTCTTATGTATTTGGCTTTTAAAGGGATAATGCTATTAGAAAGTTTTTCTATACCCTGGATATAGGCTAATGTGTGTGCTATCGTATGATCTCCGGAGATGTTTTGGACTATTTTTATAAGCTCTTCTGGGGCTTTACCCTCAGCTAATTTTTCTATACCTCTATGCTTCCAAAAGAGTCTTATTTCAAGCTCCAATATATGCTCTCCTGCCAAGGAAAATCTAAAATGCCCAGGTTCTATAATCCCTGCATGTATAGGTCCTACTAATATATTAAAAACCCCGTCCCCTTCCATCTCATTATACTGATAAGTTCCGTAGTCTTTTAACTCCAAAAAACTATCCCACCTTACATCTTTTCTAAGAGGATGAAAACCATTAGGATAGTTTTCTGGAAACATCATAAGAGGCCTTGGGTCTGGATGGTTTAAAGGAGTAAGTCCAAACATGTCTTTTAGCTCTCTTTCGTACCAATTGCAAGCTGGTATTATATTAGACAACGAGTAAAATGTATCCTTCACACTGGTTTCTAATATAAAAAATACATCTTTTTTCTTGTAAGAAAATATATACCTTATACCAAAATCCCCAGTTTTATCTCTTTCGTCTGTGCCCACTACGCTCGCAAGCTCACAATCCAAATTCCTAAATAGATATTGAGAGATTTTTGCCATGTCAGAGTCTTGAGCTTTTAATATAACCTCGTTTTTAGAGTTAAACTCATAGCTTATCATATCTTTTATAGGTTCTAAAAGGCTAAAAACTTCTTGCATCATCTACCCCCTATGATAAGAGACGCATTTTGCATAAGTGTTATAAGCTTATCCGGTATATAAAAAGAGCTTACCACGGAAAGTGTAAGAAGTATGCCGATAGGTAAAAGCATGAGATAATCCTCTTTGAAAGCTTGGTCTGTATCGCCCATCATCATGCCTAAAAAGTGATATATAAACCCACCAAATATCAGTACAAGGGCAAAGACAAAGATAATTGTCAAACCCATATACATTTTAAAACCTGTTAGTATTATAAAAAGCTCAGATACGAATGTACTAAACGGAGGCATACCAGTTATGGCAAAAACCGATAGCAAGAGCAAGATAGATGTATAAGGCATAGATTTAAAGAGTCCTTTTATGCTTTGGATGTTTTTTGAATGAAGTGTGGTGAGTATACTTCCTACGCTCATAAATATTGAAGTCTTGACCAAAGCATGGTTTATTAGATGATAAAGTCCAAAGAAGATACTTGTATTGGTGTTCATACCAATGGCAAAAGCTATAATACCCATGTGCTCCATAGACGAGTAAGCTAATAGCCTCTTGTAATCTGTTTGTCTTATTATAAAAAGCGAAGAGACTATGATGGTAAATATCCCAAAGAACATGAGTAATTTTGAACTAAGCTCTCCGGTGTTTTGATGGTTTAATATAGCTTGGATTCTTATTATAGAATAAAGAGCGCAATTTAACAAAACTCCGGACATCAAAGCGCTTATAGGGGTGGGAGCTTCCCCATGGGCGTCCGGAAGCCAGAAATGCAAAGGAGCAAAACCTACTTTTGTACCAAACCCCACCACAATAAACGCAAAGCTTATAAGAAGAAGTTTTGGATTTAGTTTATTGGCCACAGCGTATATACTTGTCCAATCCAACGCTCTCATGCCCCCACCCAGCACCGAAAAAGAGGCATAGTAAAGGACTATGATACCAAAAAGTGCCAAAGCTATACCTATAGAGCAAAGCATGATGTATTTCCATCCAGCCTCTACGGATTCTTTGTTTCTATAAAAACTTATCAAAAATGTGGTAGCTAAAGTAGTACCTTCTATTCCTATCCACAAAAGTCCGAAGTTGTTTGAAAGAGCCACCACCAACATGGTGGATATAAAAGTATTCATCCAGAAATAAAACTCTTTTACTTTTGATATAGGGATATGTTTTCCCTCTTTTTTCATATAAGGCGTAGAGTATATGCTCACCAAAAAACTTATAGTAAGTATTATCAAAATAAGTATGGCGTTTAACGGATCTAAAAACAAAAGCTTATACAACGCAAATATCGTATAAGTAGGAGCTTTTAAGCTGTATACCAAGCTTATGCCGATAATTAAATTTATAAGGCTTACGAGCACCTGGATTTTATAAACATACTTTAAGTCCAATATATAGCTAAGAAAAGCCCACAAAAACGATATAGCTATAAGTATAATCATCTTCACTCCTTTAAATTGGAAAGTCTTGATGTATCTATACTATCAAGGGTAGTCCTTATGTGGAATATCAAGACCCCCGCTATAAGCACCCCTATAAATACATCAAAAAATATTCCAATCTCAACTATCAAAGGCATACCCTTCGTCAAGGAAGTACCAGCCAATATTATCCCGTTTTCCATCGTCAAAAAACCCACTATCTGAGATGTGGCTTTTCTTCTTATCATCATTATAAAGATTATCATTCTTATTATCATTCTT
>CAZDZN010000045.1:10887-11166 GCA_964509905.1 uncultured Aquificaceae bacterium | reverse complement strand
CTTATGCAACGGTTTATGTAGTACCACCTGATATAGATATGTACATGCACCAAACAAACGATGTATATAAAACACTCATAGATAATCTTTGCGGTGCCGGAAACGGCGGTCAAGGTATCATAAAAGATTGCTTTACATCTCTCAGCGCTTACATAAACTCTTCTACTTTTTATAGTTTTACTCCTTTGGCAAATCCAAATATAAATAATATATCAAGAACTATAGGAAACGCAGTTATAAATTCCTCTACAATTACATTTTCTTCCATTACAAACTCCA
>CAZDZN010000045.1:8009-10869 GCA_964509905.1 uncultured Aquificaceae bacterium | reverse complement strand
TTCTACCTATTGTTTTCCTATAAGCGGGTCCTCCACATGCTTTAGTATAGAAGATTATACATCTATGCAATATCAAACTGTACTTGTATCTGCAAGCTATCAAAATGGCCAATATGTGAGCGGTTCTTCTGGTACAGTGTGGATGCCATCCTGTACTTATCATAGTGGCGGGGCTATCCCTAACGCTGAGTTCGTAGTATTTGCACCTACTTATTGTAATTACGACTTTTCTAATCCAGGAAGTGCTAATAATGTTGTGGGTAACAGAGCCTCATGTCCTGCCGGAGACAGCGCCAGCACTTGTTATACCATAAGTGCTTCATGCTTTTTTGGAAATGCTTCCTCTACAAACTCAAACACCGTATCTGGTCTTTATTATACAAACTTACCAGTTTTAAGCTTTTGTCCTACTTGGAGTGAGTCCTAATGTGGTTTATAATAGAGATTTTGTTATCTCTTTCTATCTTGTCATCGGTTTTAGCTGGTATTTATTATCTTATTCCTGCGTTTAGTAGATCCACCGATGTAGCAAAATCCCAGACAAAAGCTATAAACCTCAAAAACGCTCTTTTAAATGTATACATGGATATAGCTCAAGCCGAGCAGACCTGTGGATATGCAAGTTGCCCAGCAACACCTCTACCATGTAATATTAGCTATACAAACGGTGGCATAAGTTTTAGCTACGTGGTGTCTCCAAGTCTTAATATTACAAGCCAAATACAAGGAGCTTTTGCTCAGGCAGGGTGCTCTGTCAGTCTTATCTCATCCACAATCTCAATTTTTTGTCCAAGCATTAAAACATCAAATATAGATTTTTGTTCAAATACAAATTATGAGTCTTATACATTTGTAAATCCAAACCCAAACCCTATACCAAGCATATCTTTTCAAGTGATATTGCAACCAGACAATCCAGCAAGTCCACTATCAGCCCCTTATATAGCAGACTATACCCCCATTTATCAATATTATCAAAATCAATCTATTTCAAAATTTGAGCAAATTACCTCTGCTATGGAAAATTATGTTTTGCAAAGAAGAACATCCGAAATCGCAAATTCTTGTACATGGAATGGCTCTGATTGGGTAGGTGGCATGGAATCAAGCTATGATTTTTATATCCCTTGGATACTGCAAGCTTGCACAAGTACACCAAATCTTCTTTGTAGTGTATCAGCTAATGCACAAGTATGCTCTAACTCATGTACAAACATAACATTAGCACCATCAAGCCAATGCAATGTAAATACTTTGCTATCAAATTTAGGGCTAATGAGCAGTACTACATCTGGCTATACCGCTGATGGTTTTGGCAATAGCATTACTATAATTCCTTTTATAAACGGAAATTCTTTGCCATCACAAAACCCATCTTATATTTATATGCAAACATGTCAATCCTCTGGAAGTTTTTGTCCACCATTTGCCGGGGCTATAACACTTAGCTATACTAATTTACCCTGTGTTTCAAATGCTACACCATATTGCTATCTTCAATTTACCTACCCTTAGAGATTTTATATGCTTTTCATAAGTGTATCTCTTCTTATAATTGCGATATTTACATATCTTATGTATGCTGTCATGAGCGGGAGCATACTCTATCATGCTGTTAAAGTCTCAAACAATCCAAAACTCATAAATAACCACATAGTATCAAACCTGCCAAACAAAAGCCTGAATATGGTAAGCTCCACAAATTCTCTATCCTCTGTTTTGAGCTTTTATAAAGATAATTACGAACAAGCCTTCATAAACGCCTGCGAGAATGTAAGATGGTTAAGCATTCAAAACAATTGTTCTAATCCAAATGATTATTACAACTCTTGGACATTCCTACCATCTACGGCGGGATATATAAATAGCATAACAGGAGTACAAACAGCCTTTAACTGTAGTTCAAGATCCCAGTTTGGAGAGTATGTATTCTATAATGCTATATCAAAAATTACATCAAATACCTGCGTAGCTTGTTATTACAATTTAAATCCAAACACAATTTCTTCAAATTTACCCTATGCCCAAAGCCTTCCTTACAAATCTGGCGCTTATGGTCAAAATATAACACACTCCATCATTAGTATGGGAGATCCCTGCGCCGTGGGAAGTTTCGTAAGCTGCACATACATTTGCAAATGATATATGCTATAATAAAAACATGAAAACGCTTAATATAAAAGATATTCCTGAGAAACTTATCATCATATTTGAAAAGGGGAAAGAACTCGGGGCTACCGATTTTCAGATAATAGGCAATTATATACCCCGCTACGGTATAGCAAAAAGATATGCTATAATCCCAGGAATGCATAGACTTACAAACGATGATATAGCAGAGATTATAGAACTCACCTCCGAAGATAAATACTGGCGGGATGTAATGGCGGAGTATTCTACCTTTGAATATTCTTTCGCTATCAAAAATTATGGGCTTTACAGGGTATCTGTGGCAGAATCTCTTGAAGGACTTGGGCTTGCTATTCGTATTTTATCTTACGAATTACCATCCATTGAGATGGTGAGACTTCCAAAAGAAGTGCTGGAATTTATGAGAGATGCCAGAAGCGGTGTAGTAATTCATACTGGTGGGACAACATCTGGTAAATCTACATCCATAGCGGCGGAGATGGGATATCTATCTGATTTATACAATGTTGTTATTCTTACCTTTGAAAACCCAGTGGAATATAGATTTTTATATAGAAAAGCCACCGTGAGACAATTTAACATACCTACGGAGGTAAAAAACTTTCAGCATGCTCTTAAGATAGCCCTAAGAAGCGACCCATCCATTATACTCTTTGGTGAGGTAAGGTCTGAAGATGAAATCATATCTTTGCTTGATATGGCAGCTCGG
>CAZDZN010000045.1:6851-7973 GCA_964509905.1 uncultured Aquificaceae bacterium | reverse complement strand
TTTCTCTTCTAAACCAATTTGGCTCGAAAGAACTCCTTGGACTCTTTAGCTCTCAGATAATAGCTATCATATCTCAATTTTTATACCGTTCAAAAGCCAAAAAATTCTTACCGATATACGATATATTGGTGCCAAACAAACCTATAAGGACGATGATAGCAGACGGTAATTTTAACGATATAGAGCGTATAAGAGCTGAAGGTAAAATTCAAGGAGGATTTTCTATCACATTTACCCAGACCGCTAAATTATACCTTCAAAACAAAGAGATAGACGAAGAAGAATTCAACTATATAAGATTAAGGGCTATGGAATAGGAGATGTTTATGGAAGATGTCATAAGCGTGAAGGGAAAATATACAAAGATAGAGATGTCAAGAGATGAGCTTTTCGGGCTTTTAAAAGAATTAAAAAACAGAGCCCAAGGGATAGATTTATTGGAAGCGTTTGAGATAATGCAAGATTTTGAAGATTTGGATAAGTTTAAAGTACTAAGGGATATATACATTTTAGAACTAAGTGGAGCATTCAAAGACCCTATAAATATAGAAGAACTTTATAAACAAGTCTAAAATATTTTTTGGCTTATATGTCCTATAAATATATAAAGTAATGTATGGAAGATTCTTGATATAGTCGTAGCTATAAGAAATCTATAAAAAGAGAGTTTCAAAATCCCAGACATCCAACATATCACTTTATAAGGCTCTCCTATCAAAATAGTCCAAATACCGTACTTATTGAAAAAAGCTTCAGCTTTTATGTAGTGTTTTTCTGAAATAAACTTTTTTCCTATCTTTTCTCCGAAGTAAAATCCTAAAAAATAAGCTACCACAGCTCCAAGTATGTTTGAAATGAGACCCACCAAAGCTACGATCCACGGATTTAGACCAATCTTATGACTAAATAAAATAAACGGTAAAACTGGTACTGGCTGGATTATGCTTTGGCTAAAGCCTACCACAAACACCCCCATGTATCCATAGGTTTTTATAAAATTTAAAGCTATATTTTGTAGATCCATGTTTTTATTATATTCCTAAAAGCCAAAAAAACAAAAGAAATTATATGAGCATACCATACTAATACCTTTGATAATATGATAAGCAAAAAATATTATAA
>CAZDZN010000045.1:0-6841 GCA_964509905.1 uncultured Aquificaceae bacterium | reverse complement strand
TTACTTGACAAATTATAAATATAGACTATATTAATAAATAGAAATCTTTGAAAGGAGGTATTGCTTATGAGAAGAGGATTAGCAGTCTGGAACCCATTTGGTGAGTTGGAAAAGGTGAAGGCTGAGTTTGATAACCTTGTACAAAGCCTTATGCCTGCGGTTTATAGCCAAGAGGTATCTATAATCCCGGCTATAGATATTTATGAAACCGATAAAGAAGTGGTGGTAAAAGTAGAAATTCCGGGCATAAAAAAAGAAGATATAGAGCTATCTATAAAAGATGATGTGTTATACATAAAAGGCGAAAAGAAAGAGGAAAAAGAAGAGAACACCGAAACAGTCCATAGGGTAGAACGCATATATGGAAAATTCGAAAGAACTATAAGTTTACCACCGAACATCAAAACCCAAGACGCCAAAGCCGAGTACAAAGATGGAATCTTGGAAGTGAGATTTCCCAAAAAAGAAGAATCCCAAAGCACTAAGATAAATATAGCATAATCCTTATCGGAGGGCTACGCCCTCCGATTATCTTCATTGACAAAAAACCAAAATCTGTATTAGAATTTCTATGTGAGGCTAAAATTAACGCTTATGTCTGAGGAAAATATTGAATTGCCTATTCATTATAATGGTTATATAAGGGGTTTATATAGTTTTAAGCGTGCCTATGAGGAATTAAAACTTTTTGCTGTAGGTAGTATAATTTGTACTGAAAAATCTGGAACACTAAACAAAGGAAAAGTGAAATCGGGATAATCATCTTCCTAAAAAAATCCTAACGCTTTAATGGGATTTGGTATATAATATATGTTTAGCCGGAGTGGTGAAATTGGCAGACACGCTATCTTGAGGGGGTAGTCCTCGCAAGAGGGTGCGGGTTCAAGTCCCGCCTCCGGCACCACTTTAATGGAGGATTTGATGTTTTGCAATAAAGAAAACATTTTAAAGGCTTTTAACGAAAGACATGCTTGTAAGCTTTTTGATATAAACAAAAAAATACCAAAAGAAGACTTTGACTTTTTAATTGAAATCGGAAGGCTGTCCCCTTCTTCCTTTGGCATGGAGCATTGGAAGTTTTTGATTATCATGTCTCAAGATTTGAAAGAAAAATTAAAACCTGCCTGCTGGAATCAAGTTCAAATCACTACATGTAGCCATCTAGTAACATACTTGGCTAAAAAATCATTTTTGAAAAATCCAGAGTACTACAGACCCATGTATGAAAGAAAAAGCGACATATGGCCAGACACTGAGATGAGAGAAGCATCTATTAAAAGATATGAAGCCTTTGTGAGCTCTATGGACGATAAAGCTTTAGCTTGTTGGAGCGCCAAGCAATGCTATATAGCAGCAGCCAATATGATGAGTACAGCAGCCATGATTGGTATAGACTCGTGTCCTATAGAAGGTTTTGAAAAAGATAGGGTAGAAAGTATACTTGAAATTGATACAAAAGACTATGAAGTGACTATGCTTGTGGTTTTCGGACACAGGGTAAATCCAGCTTCCAAGAAGTATAGGCTTCCTATAGAAAAGTTGGTGGAGTATAGATGATAAACAGGTTTCCTATTTTTCTTATTATGGAGCGTTTAGAGCAAAGCCTAAAAGAACAGCAAAAAGCCATGAGTGCACTTTTAATAAGCAAAGACAAATTAAATAGCCCTTTTTTGGCAAACATATATGACCTTTTCATGGATACTCTTGGTCTTTCTTATACACTTGTGGGCATGTTGGATGAAAACATAGATAAATACACAAAAGAGCACGTATTCTTGATATCATCGGAAGCTCTATCTTTGTTTGGTTTGGCAGTACCTTATTTAGAAGCTGGAGTACCATTCTTCTTGGAAGATATTTATATAGACGATATGCCAGTTCAGGATTTTGCACTAAGGCTTGCAAACTATTTTGAAAAATCAATCTTAGAAGAGTCTTTTTCAAAAGACTTTATAATGGATTCTTTGGATAGACTTTTAAGACATCTTACATATTTTCAATATGTAAACGAAAAGATACCTCATTATCTTTAGCATTTTCTATATGCCTAAAGGCATTTTTAATGTTATTTACTATATCTATAGCCCTTAAAGATTCAGCATAGCTGTTAAGTTCAGACATCTCCCCAGCTACCCCATGCAAAAATACTCCCAGTTTTAAGGCTTTTGGTATAGACATTTTGGATATAAAACCTGTGAGAATACCGCTTAGCACATCTCCAACACCACCTTTTGCCATCGCAGGAGTTCCTCTATTGGATACATAAACTACCCCTTTTGTAGCTATCACTGTAATTGCTCCTTTCAGCACTACAGAGCATCCATATTTTTTGTGAAAACCATAAGCTATGTCTATTTGGTTTTTTGTGATAGAGTCTTTATCAAGTGCAGTGAGCCTTGAAAATTCTCCAATATGAGGGGTAATAACTATGTTTTCATTTTCTAAAAGCTCAAAAACTTTAAAATGAGAAATAGTGTTTAATCCATCCGCATCTATTAGTATAGGTTTCTTGAAATTATCTATTAGATATTTTAAAATCTCAAGACCTTCTTTATAAACTCCAAAGCCCATACCTATACCTATAGCATTAAACTCTTGTAGGTTTATATTCTCAATGGATGTTATATGATAATTTTTTGAAGGAAGAGGGATCTTTATTTGCTCTATAAGCGTGTTTGAAACAGAGTTTATATGTTCTTGTGGAATACCCACAGACACAAGCGATGCTCCACTTCCAGTAGACGCTAAGGCGCTCAAAGTTATCGCTCCTATATAAGAGGCATTACCCCCTATTAAAAGGATTTTACCTTCTTTTCCTTTGTGCGTGTCTAACTCCCTTTTGGGAATAAGGGGTTTTATATCTCCTATGCTAAGAAGAATTCTATTTTTATTTGGCACACATATTGGCGGGACAGATATATCTTTTATATGTACCTGTCCGCAGTATTTAGAGTATGGGTATAGTATGTGATAGGGTTTTGGATATCCAAAGCTTATGGTGTAATGAGCTTTTACAAAAGTATTTGATGGAATACCAGAAGGGATATCCACAGATACCACCACAGAGTTAGAGTTGTTTATAAAATCTATGTATGAAATAAATTCGTCTTTTACTGGGGGTCTAAACCCCGTGCCAAATATCCCATCTATTATCACACCGTATCTTTCTTTGGGAAAGTCTTGAAGCGGATTTAACCCAAGATTTTTAAGGATGTTTAGCTGGCATCTAAACTCTTCCGATTGTTTTGAGCTTTTAGTAATTAAAAAATCACAGTCTATGCCCTTTTGATGAAGCCATCTTAAAGCCCCCAGAGCATCCGTTCCATTGTTGCCGGTACCAACCACTGCAAGTACGCTTTTTGGATTTAGACTATAAACAAAATCTGCTACAACCCTTGAAGCGTTTTCCATAAGCACCAGCGAAGGAATACCAATGTTTTCTATAACACATTTATCCGTAAGAGACATTTCCTCAGGGGTTAGTATATATATCATTTGTCATCTAAAACTGCTATACAAGGAAGTTCTTTTCCTTCTAAAAGCTCCAAAAACGCACCACCACCGGTGGATACAAAATCTATGGCATTCATAACCCCTGCTCTTATGATGGCGTGGTCTGTATCCCCACCACCAGCTATAGACAGAGCTTGCGAATGAGCTATAGCCCTTGCTACTTCAAAAGTACCATCTTTGAAGCGCTCATATTCAAAAGCTCCCATAGGACCATTCCAAATAATCGTTTGAGATGTAGATATAAGCTCTTTTGCCAGTGCTATAGAAACAGGCCCTATGTCAAGTCCAATGTAATCTTGAGGTAGTTCTTGCCAAAGTACCGTTTGAGTGGGGGTTTTGTCTGAAAGCTCTTTCCCCACTACAAAATCCACTGGCAGATAAAACTTTACTCCAAGTTTTTTGGATATCTCAATGATATCTTTAGCAGTATCTATAAGGTCGTTTTCCACAAGGGATTTGCCGGTGTCATATCCAATAGCTTTTATGAAGGTAAACGCCATAGCCCCGCCTATAAACATCTTATCTACTCGTTTCAGGAGATTTTTGATAACATTTAACTTTGATGAGACTTTAGCCCCACCTAAGAAAGCCACCACTGGTCTTTGGGGGTTTATCATAGCTTTTTCAAAGTAAGCCAGCTCTTTTTCCAATAAAAACCCCATACAAGCAGGCTTTAAAATCTCTGGCACACAAAACACCGAAGCATGTTTTCTATGACATGTGCCAAAAGCATCGGATATATATACCTCTCCCAAAGATGCTAATTTCTTGGAAAACTGTTCATCGCAAGCTTCCTCTTCCTTGTAAAATCTAAGGTTTTCAAGCATTATCACATCTTCTGGTTTTGCGGATTTTACGATACTTTCCACATCTTTACCTATACAATCAGGGGCCATTATTACATCTTTATGAATGTATCTTGAAAGTCTTTTAGCCACTGGTTTTAAAGAGTATTTTTCCTCAACTCCCTTTGGTCTTCCAAGATGAGACATCAAAATAACAACTGCTTTTGCATCCAAAAGATATTCAATGGTGGGAATAGCTGCTCTTATTCTGGCATCATCTTCGATATTTCCTTGATTGTCAATAGGCACATTAAAATCCACCCTCACCAAAACTCTCTTACCTTTTACATCTACGTCTCTGATAGTTTTTTTTGTAGGCATATCATACCTCCAAGCTTTTAAGATTATTTTATCATATAAAAGCCAGATACTTTTAAGATTGAAAAACAGCACAAAATAGATTATAATAAAATACCTGCTTAGGAATTTTTTTAGCGGATGTGGTGAAATTGGCAGACACACAGGACTTAGGATCCTGTGGGCGTTAAGCCCGTGAGGGTTCGAGTCCCTCCATCCGCATTAAAAATTATTTTTTGGAGGTTTTATGGCTTTTAGTATAACAAAAGAAGAAGGTATCTTTAAAGATTTCGTGTTTGAAATTGAAGGGCATGAAGTAGAGCAAGTTTACAAAACCATATTAAACGAACTCAAAGCAAATGCTGAGGTGGATGGTTTTAGGAAAGGTAAAGCTCCTGAATGGATTATAAAAAATAAGTTTAAAAAATATATATTGGAGGCTTTGATAGACGAGTTAGCAGATAAAATTTACGAAGAAGTGAAGGCTTTAGGCTATGAAGTAATGGATATAAGGATAAATTTGGACAAAAGCAACTTCTACGAAAAAGATATGAAAATTAGAATGGAAGGCTATATAGAGATATTTCCTATCATAGAAGCCGAAAAACTAAAGGATTTAAAAGACTTAGAGCTTGAGATAGGAAAGATAGAATTCACGGAAGAGCTTGTAGAAAATGCAATAAAAGAAATCCTACGAGAAAGAGCCACATTAGAATTAAAAGAGGGACCTATAGAAGAAAAAGATTATGTAATACTAGATTATACGGTAGTGGATAAGCAAGATGGAGAAAGGGTAAATCAAAAGTTAGATGGTATATTAGAAGAACTTGGCTTAAGAAAAGATTTGTACAATGAGATCATAGGCAAGAAAGAAGGAGATGTTGTAAGATTAGAAAATGTATCGTTAAAAGAAAATACACAAGAGGAAAATAATATGTTTGTGGACATAGAAGTAAAAATAGAAGGGGTAAAAAGATTAGTTTATCCAGAATTCAATGACGATATAGCAAGAGAGTTAAATTTAGGTCAAACCAAAGAACAGGCTTTGGAGAAGATCAGAAAAAATATCGTTGATTATTTAAATTTGAAAAAAGAGGAAGCAAAGGTAGGAGCCCTCACAAAACATCTTTTGGAGGAATACAAGGATATAGCCGAAATATCAAGGACAGAAGCCACAAGGATAGCAAAAGTAATACATGAAGAAGAGCTTACAAGGCTAAGTCAAATAGTAGATTTAGAAGCTCTTGATAAAAGCACACTTGAAAATATATATAAAATGAGTTATGAAAAAGCCTTAAAAGAGGGCATGAATAGTGCAAAAACAAGGTCTATACTTGTATCTTATGCGAAACTTTTTGGCATAGAAGTAAGCGATGAGGATATAGAAAAATACATAGACAGCCAAGTAGAACACTACAAACACCTTGCACCCGAAAATAAAAGAGATGATAAAGAATATATAGAGCGTTTAAGAGATAGTATTAAAGAGTATTTTTCCAGTGAGAACAAAAGGTCTGTGCTTATAAAAGACTTACTTGCAGAAAAAGCTATGGACAAACTTTTAGAAACGATTAAATTTAAAGAGGTTGAAAAGCCAAAGGAGGAAAACGTTGAGCAAGTTTAACAGCTATAAAGATATCATAGACCAGCTTGTACCGATAGTGGTAGAGCAAACACCAAAGGGTGAAAGAGCCTACGATATATATTCGAGGTTGTTGCAAGACCGCATAGTTATACTTGGTTTTCCTATAGACGATCACGTAGCAAACCTTATAGTGGCCCAGCTCCTTTTCTTAGAAGCCCAGGACCCTGAAAAAGATATCCAGATGTATATAAACTCTCCCGGTGGTTCTGTCACTGCAGGACTTGCTATCTATGATACTATGCAGTATATAAAACCGGACGTTACCACTATATGTATAGGTCAAGCAGCGTCCATGGGGGCTGTGCTTTTGGCAGCTGGTACAAAAGGCAAAAGATTTGCCCTTCCAAATGCCCGCATCATGATACATCAACCTTTGGGTGGTGTTCAGGGTCAAGCCACAGATATACTCATTCACGCCGAGGAGATAAAACGCATAAGACACATCCTAAATACTATATTGGCAAACGCAACTGGTAAAAGCCTAAGACAGATAGAAAAAGATGTGGATAGAGACTATTTCATGTCAGCAGAAGAAGCTAAA
>CAZDZN010000044.1:4955-11222 GCA_964509905.1 uncultured Aquificaceae bacterium | reverse complement strand
GCCACATCTGGATTTTCTATAATATTTGCCTGAGCTAATACTAAAAGACAATCGTCAGAAGGGTTTCTAAATTTAAACTTAGGTCCAAGGTGTCTACATATATCAAAAAGAGCATCATAAGCCACTTGATAAAAATATTTAGCCCTGTCAAAATACATAGGCTTTAATAAAAATTCATCCAAAGGTCTTGATAAGACAAATTTCAGCTTTTCAGTAGCTTCTTTGATATGCCTTGCTTTTTCATTTAGAAGATCATAATCTATCAAAAGATAATTCTTGGTAGAGGTTTTTATATAATTTATAATACTTTCTGCGTAATCTCTGAAAAGTTTTACGTGGGAATTAAGAAAGTCATACAAATATCCTGGATCTATATCTTTTTTCAAGTCTCTATAGTTTACATAAAACTCGGATAAATCTCTCATATCCTTGGCAAAGGAAAACCCAAGAGCTTCTGAGAGCTCATAAAGGCAGTGCTTTGTGGTTTTTATCTTTATAACCTGAGATATGTGTCTGCAAGGTCTCATAGCGGATTCAAAAGCTATATTGAAATCAGTCCTAACCTTATCTATCACAAGCTTGTTGATTACAAATTCTTCTTTTGGGGGTTTTAGGTTTTTAAGGATATCTTTGTACACTTTTTCTAAATTTATAAAGCTTTGCACTATCAAAGATATATTAAAACCTTTGGACTTCATCCTATGTATTATAAACCAATTTTATATTTTTTGTATGGGGTTTGTTAGGCAAGTATTCCAATGTGCACAAGTATTGCGCTGATGGAGGCCGGAGTTATACCGTCTATATTTTTAGCTTGAGCTATAGTGGTGGGTCTATGTTTTTTTAATTTTTCTATGGCTTCTTTTGTGAGGCCCTTTATAGCTTCATAATCCATATCTTCTGGAAGTTTTATCTGTTCAAACATTTTTAGTTTTTCGTTTAGCTTTTTCTCTTTTTCTATGTAATACTCGTATTTTAATATAATTTCTGTTTCATCTTTTATGTAAGGATTTGAAGGGATGTCAAATCCAAGCTCTTTTAGCTTGTCTACGCCTTCTACAGATATTATTTGAGCAAGTGTATAAACCTTTGGGGATTCTCCAATATTTATAAGCGTTTTTTGGCTTTTATAATAATCTACATAATAACTTACTCCGTTTAACAGCTCTTTTGTAAACTCGTAATCTTGTTTTTCTAAAAGCCCGAGACTTTGAGAAAAATCTAAAAGCCTCTCAATAGCGTTGTCTTGTCTTACGGACAACCTATATTCAGACCGAGAGGTGAAAAGCCTGTAAGGTTCTACTATTTCCTTGGTGGTGAGGTCTTCTGCTATAAGCCCTATGTAGCTTAAAGACCTTGGAAGCGTTATAGGTTCTTTATCGCGCGCCCTCAAAGAGGCGTTTATACCTGCTAATAATCCTTGACCTGCCGCCTCTTCATATCCAGTAGTACCGTTGAAGTTCCCCGCATGGAATAATCCCCTTATATATCTGGTCTCGAAAGTAGGGTATAGTTCTTTTGGTTCTACGATATCATATTCTATAGCGTAAGCTGGTCTTACGAGCACCACGTTTTCAAGGCCTTTTATACTTTGATACATCTGCCATTGGATTTCTTCTGGAAGGGATGTGGAAAGCCCGTTGGGATATATCTCTATGGTATCTTCGCCCTCTGGTTCTAAAAATATCTGATGTTTGTCTTTGGATTCAAATTTTACAATCTTGTCTTCAATAGAAGGACAATACCTAGGCCCTACGCCTTTTATAAGTCCGCCGTAAAGAGCGGTTCTGTGGAGGTTTTTTCTTATTATCTCGTGGGTTTTGGAATTTGTATAAGTGATATAACAATCTATCTGTCTTTTGCCCGACTCAAACCAATAACTTCCTCTTGGTTCTGAGAATATGGAAAATTTTGGTGCTGGCTCATCACCGGGAGCTATTTCAAGCTCATCAAAATTTATAGTTCGTTTGTCAAGTCTTGCAGGTGTGCCGGTTTTAAAGCGTTTTAGACTAAATCCATGTTTTTTATAAAAAATATCAAGACCAGAGGAAGGTGGTTCCCAAGCTCTACCACCATCAAAAACCTTGTCTCCTATGAATATTTTACCATTTAAAAAAGTCCCTGTGGTTACCACCACAGCCCTACACTTATACTCTATACCAAGTTTCGTTTTTACACCTATAACTCTATTGTCCTTTGTAAGAATATCTATCACCTCATCTTGGATGATATGAAGATTTGGTATGTTCATGAGCCTTTTTTTCATATAATCTCTATATTTGGCTTTGTCTGCTTGAGCTCTGGGTGCCCAAACGGCTTCTCCTTTTCTTTTGTTTAGTATTTTAAATTGGATACCTGTGGCATCTATAGCTCTTGCCATCTCTCCGCCCAATATATCTATCTCCCTTACCACTATACTTTTAGCTATACCTCCAACGGCTGGGTTGCAAGACATCTGCCCGATATTGTCTATATTTATTGTAAAAAGCGCTACACTATCACAAAGTTTTGAAGAGATAATCGCTGCTTCTATGCCTGCATGACCTGCTCCTATTACCACCACATCGAATTTGTTCATACAAGTTTAAGATATGCAGTGGTTTTGCTTTAGGTATGAGTTTATCCCCTGTTTTTTATAGCTTTTAGAAGTGATAAAATTCACTACGCATACCATCGTTTTTGGCTCCACATAACCTGGGACATTTAAGATGAGCTTACCTTTTTTATTTAAGAAAAATATATTAGGATATGCATTTACTCCTATATCTGTGGCAATATCTTGGCCTGTACCCATGAGCTTATGGTTGTTTATGGTGATTTTATAAAGTTTTGACGTATCATCCGCCAAAACAGGCGCCACTTCCACATCTTTTAGTGCTTGGATGAGGTTTTGATTTGTGGTAAGATCATGCTGAAGTTCGTGGCAATAAGGACAGTCTGAACTTTCTATGATAAGCATCTCGTAATCTTTTTTGGGTTCTAAATTTATTACGGCTACATTTTTAGCGGAGTTTGATTTAAGATAAGAATTTACATTGTCTTTAGAGCAAGATGTTATTAAAAGCCCAAAACTTAGCAAAAGCAATACTTTTTTCATAGACTTACCAAAACCTCACTTATACGCCTAAGACCTTCTTCTAACACATTTTCAGATACGCAATATGAAAGCCTTGCCCAAAAATCCTTACCAAAAGAAGACCCAGGCACAAGGGCTACTTTACCATGCTCTAATGTGTAAGAGCTCAGCTCTATATCGTCTTTAAACTTATCCTTGTAGTTTGTTAAATTTATAAACATGTAAAAAGCACCATTAGGTTTAAAGTAAGGTATGTGATAATGTTCCAGAAGATTTATAAGATATGCTCTTCTTTTTGCAAATACATTTTTCATATTTTCTATAAAATCTTTAGAGCCTTCGTTTTTAAGAGCTTCCAATGCCCCCCATTGGGCAAAACTTGTGACATTTGATACACTTTGGCTGTTTAAGTCTGCTATGACCTTTGCATATTCCAAAGGCGCTCCTAAATATCCCACTCTCCATCCAGTCATAGAGAAAGTCTTAGAAAAAGCGTTTACGGTGAATATAATATTTTTTGCTTCCTTTGAAAGTGATGCTGGGCTTATCATCTTAGCGTCTTCGTATAAAAAGTGTTCATAACATTCGTCGGATATTATAAATATATTGTTTTTAATACAAAATTCTGTGATTTGTTCTATGTTTTTTGGCGATATCACAGCACCAGTGGGATTTGACGGGGAATTTAGAATGAGGGCTTTTGTTTTTGGACTCACATGTTTTTCCAAGATATTGAGAGAAAGTTCAAAGCTATCCTCTGGCAAATTTACAAATACCGGCACACCACCAAAAAGCCTCACTTGTTCTGGATAAGTAACCCAGTATGGAGAGGGTATTATCACCTCATCCCCTTCATTTAAAATAGCCATAAAGATGAGGAAAAGTATCATCTTAGCTCCGGTGGATACCACTATCTCCTGTGGGCTATATTCTATATTGTTTTCAGCTTTTAGCTTAAAAGATAAAGCCTCTCTTAGAGGAGCTATACCAGAAGAAGGGGTGTATTTGGTTTTGCCTTCTTTTAAAGCTTTTATACAAGCTTCTTTTACAAAATCAGGCGTGTCTATGTCTGGCTCACCAGCACCAAAGCTTATAATATCAACGCCCTTCGATTTTAGCTCGTTCGCTTTAGCACTCACCGTTAGCGTGGGGGATGGTTTCAAACTTTTAACTCTATCAGCAAGCATACAAATATTATAAATCAAAAGATATCAATATGTACAATCTCTTTTAGCTTAGCTAAAACTAAATACACCCATATAATCTCATTCTTAATAAGCTGTAGTGGATTTTTAAATCTCTTATTAAAAAGCCATATCAACACTACCTCTTATGTAAATCTCACTTGAAGAAGTATAACAATCAAAACATAGTATATTAAGCCCCATATTTTTTGCCTCTAAGAGTGATTTAGAAAACTCTTTGTCAGTTTCTTTGTTTGGTTTAAAAGCTTTGGAGTCTGGTCTTTGAATTACAAATACGATCATAGGTTTGTACGTTTTGTCTTGATGTATTTTTTTTAAAAGCTCGATATGTTTTGTACCCCTTACAGAAGGAGCATCTGGAAACATTGCTATGCCGTCTTTTACCAAGTTTACAGATTTTGTCTCTATGAGGATGTGATTGTTTATCAATATATCAAATTTATGATGTTTATCGTATGATGGTTCTGTCTTTAGGCTTTTAACATCAAATATATGAGTATTTTTTATATATTCTATAAGAAGTTTTGGAGCCAAAAGAGAATCTATATAAACCCAAAAATCATTTTTAAGAACCGCTTTTAGATGCCATCTGTATTTTCCAGAAGTTTTTGGTTCAAGGAGTCCTTTTGCCCTTCTTATTAGAAGCTCTGGCAATCTTCCAGTATTTCTAATGTGCACGAGCTCTTCTTTATCATCTATCAGCACCTTTGCTACAAATCTATTGAGGCGTTCTAATACAATACATTCTTTTAAATCAAACTGCATTCACAAAATCTATATCAGACTCGCTACCTTTTTTGTTGTCTTCTTTTGAATCGGAGCCAGAAGAATCTTTCTCTTGGGAAAACCCTGTTTCAGTTTCCACAGGCATACCGTTTATTGTCATGTTCTCTAAACTAAACCCAAGATTTTGAAGGTTGTTCACGAGTTCTTTCATTTGATATTCTTTGTTAATGAGCTCAGCGTTTGTATTTATGGCTATGGACAAGCTGTTGGCACTAAACCTAATTTGAAGCGAAGTCCCATCATCGAGTTTTACAGATACATTTTTGTATATAGGAGGAGGTGTTTGGGCTTCTTTTAGTATGGCTTTTTTAATGTTCTGAAACACTGTGTTTGGTTCCACTTGATTGCTGGATTGAATATTTTGAGGGATTTGCTGGTAAAACATGTTTTGATTTTGGCCTTGATTCTGATCCTCTTGGCTTTGACCAGAATTGCCTTTTTTATCGTTAAAAGCCTGAAAACTCTGTATGTTTTCTTGATTACTTTTTACATTATCTATCATAGATTTTACCATATCTTTTATAGGGTTTGGGACATCTTTTAGCTCTGCATTTACCGAGGTTGGTTTTATATCAACACTGTTTAATTGTTTTTGTATGTAATCTCTTATATTCTCCTGGTTGTTTTGTGTGCTTTTGGTAGGCTCTGTTGTATTTATTACGTTTTGAGTTGATTGATTATCCTGAGCGTCTATTTTTGGTCTGTTCTGTTCTTCCAGAGATTTTTTAACACTCGGTGCATCGCTTTTTGGATTGTCTTGCATTTTTTGAGTTTGTGTTTGAAGATTATAATCGGTATTAGTTTGGTTTGATTTATCTAAACCTTGATTAGGATTATCGTTCTTAGAATTTTTTATATCAGGAATACTATCCTCTTGGTTTGTAGATTGTGTATTTAGCTTGGGATTAGTATTATCTGATGCTATATTTGGCATATCTTTTACAGCGTTTTGAATGTTGTTATCTAGTGGTTTGTCTTTAGTCTGCGGGGTTGATTTATCATCAACAGATTGAGCTTTAGCTGGTTGTTTATCTGTAATAGTTTTTTGGGTTTTCGTATTTTCTGTGGTGTTTAAACTATCAATATTCTCAGTGTTTGTAGCTTGAACTTTTTCAGGTAAAACATCTTTTTTAACATCAGTATTTTCTTGGTTTGTAGATTGTGTATTTAGCTTGGGATTAGTATTATCTGATGCTATAT
>CAZDZN010000044.1:2969-4855 GCA_964509905.1 uncultured Aquificaceae bacterium | reverse complement strand
GTTTGTCTTTAGTCTGCGGGGTTGATTTATCATCAACAGATTGAGCTTTAGCTGGCTGTTTATCTGTAATAGTTTTTTGGGTTTTCGTATTTTCTTTGATATTTTTAATATCGGTATTTTCTTGATTTGTAGATTGTGTATTTGATAGATATTTGTCATAAGCAATGGCTTTATCGTCTAAGTTTTGCCCGTTTATATTTTTTTTATCTGTCTTAAGTTCTAAGTTCAAGTCTTTTGAAGAGTATGTAAGGTTTTTGGGGTCTTGGGAGGAATTTTTTGGTTTAAAAGCTTTTAAACTTATGATATTTTGAGAGCTTGCATCTTCTATTACCACACTAAAAGAAAAATAGGATATGGAAGAAGAGATATCTTTGTTTGATAGTATATATTTGTCTATGGAAGATAGTATAGAGTCAAAAGATACGGAAGATGTGGATTTACTAACGAGTTCTTCACTAAAAGAGATAGATATAAATATAGACTCTCCGAGTTTTGGGTTTTGATGAATATCTTTTATGATATTATCTAATGTACTTTTGTCAAAGTTTGGATTTGTGTCTTGGGATAAGATTTCTATGTCTTTTAATATATTTATAATGTTAGATTTTACAGAAGTGTCTATGTTTGATAGGTCTAATTTGATATTTTTGGGGTTTTGTAGGCTTTTAGAAAAATTTGACATAAGGTTTTGAAATAAGTTCATGATATCTGTTACAACAGCGTTGATATTATTTAAATCATTTGAACTATCTTTTTTAGATTGGCTTTTTAAAGTATAGCCAAAAACATTTTCAAAATTTGGGCTTTGGGGATTAACGTTATCCGCATTTGGTATTGCAGATAATCCGCTTGGAAGATTTATCGTGCTTTGTATCAAATTTGCCAAATCCATCATAGGTCAAATATAAAAATTTTTTAAAAACTTAATATGATATAATATATATTTAAAATCATAAAAACTTGTTATCATATCCTTATGAAAATAGCTCATGTAATAAACACGCTTTCTGGTGGAGGTGCTGAAAGAGTAGCTATTGGAATATATAGCTGTCTTAAAGACTACCAAGAAAGCTTTATAATAGCAAAAAATATCATAAACTATCCTATAAACTTTGAGCCTGTCATTTTGCAAAATATAAGGAAAAAACCCTTTTATATGCCAGCGTTTTTATATGAGGTAAAGCTTATAGAAAAATTGGCTCATACTTTGAAAGATTTTGATATCGTAATATCTCACCTTAGGGATATGAATACGAGGCTTTGCTATCTAAAAAAAGAAGGTAGACTAAGCCCGAAGCTGATCATCGTAGAGCATGTTACAAAAGATCTTTATTCTGAAAAAGAGCTATCTCTTATAAAAAGCCTTTACAAATACGCCGATGTAAGCGTAGGTGTGTCTAGAAAAGTAGTGGAAAATCTAATAGAATACGAAACTAAAAATGTACATCTTATAGAAAACTTTGTGGATAATGAAAATATAAAACAATTGTCGTCTGAAGAAGATGTAAAATTTGATAGGTTTAGTATACTAAGTATGGGAAGACTTAGCGAGGATAAAGGTTATATCACGCTTTTAAAAGCCCTAAAACTATCAAACATAGAAGGGGATTTATATATATTGGGAGAGGGCTCTATGAAAAACAAACTTATGGATTTGGCCAAGAAGCTTGATATTGATAAAAATGTATATTTTTTAGGCTTTAAAGAAAATCCTTTTCCCTATATAAAAGCTTGTGATGTATTTGTGAGTTCTTCAATAAGAGAATCTTTTTCTTTGGCCACGCTTGAAGCCATGAGTCTTGGAAAAGCCGTTGTATGCACAGATGTAGTACCTTTTGCAAGAGATGAAAAGAATGCGTTGGTGGTGCCTGTAAAAAACGAAAATT
>CAZDZN010000044.1:0-2959 GCA_964509905.1 uncultured Aquificaceae bacterium | reverse complement strand
CTAAAGCTGTAAGAAGAATATATGAGGACAAAAGCTTAAGAGATACGCTTTCTAAAGAAGCTATCGATACAGCAAAATCTTATGATATATCTTATTTTTGTCAGAAGTATAGAAGGCTTATATTGTAATATAAAAAAATTTTATAGCTAAAAGCTAAAAAACGAATATAATATAATTATGATTGCTTATGTTTTTCCAGGACAAGGTTCTCAGTATATCGGAATGGGGTATGATTTTTATAAAGAGTTTTCGGAAGCTTCTGATGTATTTCATAGTGTAGAAGAAGCCATAAGGAGAAATATTACAGATATAGTGTTTAAAGGCTCTGAGACTGAACTTTCAAAAACCATAAATACCCAGCCAGCTATACTTGCCACAACTTATGCTATATACATGTCTTTAAAAAAAATGGGTCTAAAAGACTCCGATTTTGTAGCGGGGCATAGTTTGGGTGAGTATACGGCGCTTTTAGTGGCAAAGGGTATAGACCTTTACGAAGCGGCCAAGCTCACTTATCTAAGGGGCAAATATATGCAAGAGGCAGTGCCAGAAGGCCTTGGGGCTATGGCGGCTATTCTTAAGATAAGCCCTCAGGATGTGGAAAAAGCTTGTGAACAGGCAAAAGGCGAGGGCATAGTAGAGCCAGCCAACTATAATTCCTTAGAGCAAACGGTGATATCTGGTGAGAGAAAGGCGGTGGAAAAAGCTATAGAGATAGCAAAATCAATGGGAGCAAAGGCTATTATGCTAAATGTATCAGTGCCATCTCATTGCTCACTTATGAAATCAGCTGCGGATGCTTTCAGATTAAAACTTGCTCAAACTCCTGTTCAAAATATAAATATTCCTCTTGTTTCAAACTATGACGCTATTTCTCATACGATGGCTCATGAGATAAGAGATAATCTCCATAAGCAAATTTACTCATCTGTGAGATGGTATCAATCGGTACAACATATGATAGATAATGGAGTAGATACTTTTGTAGAAATAGGGCCTAAAAATGTATTGTCAAAGCTAATTTCTCAGTTAGACAAAAGAGTGAGAGTATTTAATATAGACAAACTCCAAGATACGGAAAATGTATTAAAGGCTTTATGATAGTAAATATTAGAAAATCAGAAGGGCTAAAAGCTTACAATATAGAGACATCCAGAAATATTACGGTTTTGGAGCTTTTACACAAAATAAAAGAACAAGACCCTACGCTTTCTTATAGACACATGTGTAGAGCAGGCATTTGCGGTACTTGTGCGGTAAAGGTAAACTCCAAGAATGTCCTCGCTTGCAAGACAAGACTTTCTTATTTTGAAGATGAAATCACCATAGAACCAACAGACAACACTTTTGTAATAAAAGATTTAGTTGTAGAACACCAGCCTTATTTTGATAAATATAAATCACTTAGAGTGGATTTTGTGCCAAAAGAGTACAAATATTTTGATATTAAAAGCATACAAAACGCTAAAAATTGTATAGCTTGCTTTCTATGCAACAGCGTATGTCCGGTGATTCCATTAGACAAAGAGTTTGGTACGCCTTTTGTATTTGCAAGAGTTTATGGTATATTGGAAGATGATAGAAATCAAAACAAAGATTATGAGAAATTACTTGAAGGTGCTATAGATCATTGCACGCATTGTAAAAACTGCACTTATGCATGTCCAGCTTATGTTATGCCTGAAACACTTATTAAAAAACTTGAAGATAAGCTCATTTCTTTTGGGCTTTTAAAAGCCCCAGACCAGGATTTATTTTTTGGATTTTAAAAAATGGAGGAATTTTATGTTTGAAGATATGATTGAAGTAACGGACAAAGATATATACCAAAAGGTTATGGCTTCTGACAGCCCAGCTGTTTTGGTAGTTAGTTCTCCTGATAATCCTAAAAATCAGGAGTTTTACGATGCAATCTCAAAATTCATAAAACTTTACGGAGATAAGATAGGGTTTTATTATCTTGATACTACAAAAAACGACTCTCAGCAGGATTTCGGACTTTGGGCTGAGCCTTCTATGCTTTGTTTTGCAGAGACTATGGAGATGGATAGATTTGAGAATCCACCTTCTGAAGAACAGATGCAGGTCTCTATAAATAGGATGCTGAGGATAAGATGAAGCTCCTTTGGGCTCCTTGGAGAGGCTCTTATGTAGAAAATCTCGGCAAAGAATCTTCTTGTTTTTTGTGTGAAGCTGCTGGAAAAGAGCCTTCTTTTGAAACATTAGTTTTAGCTAAAAGCCAAAAAACTTTTGTAATAATGAACAAATACCCTTACAACTCAGGGCATCTTATGGTAGTGCCTTATATTCATACTTCAGATTTAGATGATTTGGACGATGAGACTGTGATAGATATATTCTATATGACCAAAATTTCTATAAAAGCCCTTTCAGAGATTTTAAGGCCAGATGGATTTAATATAGGATATAACTTAGGAAGAAGTGCAGGAGCAGGGCTTCAGACGCATGTACATCAGCATATAGTCCCAAGATGGCATGGCGATACGAACTTTATGCCTGTAGTATTTGGTATCAAGGTGCTCTCTCAGAGCTTAGAGGAATTATATATCAGGCTTTCACCGGTTTTTCACAAATTACTTGACAAAAGGAGTATGAGCTAATATAATGTTTAAACCAAAATTTTGTTTAAGGAGGTTTTGAACTTTGGCAACAGTGATAGTAGGCGATTCAGAGTCCTTTGAAAAGGCTATGAAATACTCACAGAGTTAAAAAGGCGTGAGTTTTACGAAAAACCCAGTCAAAAGAGAAAACGCAAAGAGCGCGCTGCCAGAAAAAGATTATTAAAATCTATAAAGAAGAAGAGGGTGGGTCTATAAATGGAATTTATAGTTGTTTCAGAGATGACTTTTGAGAAAGTGTCTGCTCAGGAAGCTGAGATAGTAGAAAGAAAAGGCATAGGTCATCCTGATACGATATGCGATTCTTTGGCAGAAGAATT
>CAZDZN010000043.1:0-11312 GCA_964509905.1 uncultured Aquificaceae bacterium | reverse complement strand
AACCTGCGACCTACGCCTTGTAAGGGCGTCGCTCTCCCACTGAGCTACTCACCTTAGTGTTATATATTGTACCATAGAAATTTTTATTTTGCATAAGTTTTATATCATTTTGATGAGTATCATTTATTATAAAATTTTTATATTTCCATTATAATATAATAACCATGAAAGGATTTACACCAGAAGAAAGAAAATCAGTTTTAGGGATTACTTTTGCCATAGCAGTCAGGATGCTTGGGCTTTTCTTGCTTTTACCGGTATTGTCTCCTTATGCTAAGAGTTTGCCCGGTTCAACTCCCATGCTTGTGGGTTTGGCTTTTGGGACATATGGGTTTGCCCAAGCGTTTTTGCAAATTCCTTTTGGGTATCTATCAGATAAATACGGTAGAAAACCTATCATCACCATAGGTATGCTTACATATGTACTGGGTAGTTTTTGGGCGGGTTTTGCTCACAGCGCTGTAGAGTTAGTTTTGGCAAGGTTTGTGCAAGGATTTGGTGCTGTGTCTTCAGCGTTGTCTTCTTTGGCGGCTGATTTAACCAGAGAAGAGGTAAGAACCCAAGCTTTTGCTCACATAGGAGCTGCTATCGGTATGGTGTTTGCCTTTTCAATTGTAGTAGCTCCTATTCTTGCTCATTATTTTGGTGTGCCTTTAATGTTTTATCTTACAGGGGTTTTGTCTTTTATAGCTATGCTTTATATTTTGCTTTTTATAAAAGAACCAAAAATACACGCTAAAGATAGGGAAATCCATCCATCTTTGAAAAATATTCTTACTCTTATAAAAGATAAAAATCAAATCATGCTAAATACATCTGTGACGATAGCCCATTACTTCTTGGTATCTGTGTTTACCGTGTTACCAATTTATTTTATAGCTCATCATTTTCCCAAATCCCATCACTGGATAGTTTACCTTCCTACGGTGTTTGTAGCCCTTGTGGTTATGGTGCCAGCCACTATCATAGCCGAAAGAAAAGCCAAGATGAAAGAGGTTTTTCTAACTGCTATAGTATCTTTGATACTTGGATTTGTATCATTTTTTGTCTTTAAAGGAATTTTAGCAGGGGTATTGCTCATACTATTTTTCTTTATAGGATTTTTCTTATTAGAGCCCATAATGCCTTCTTTGCTTACAAAGCTTACTCACAAAGATTTAAGAGGTTTGTCTATGGGTTTTTACAATATGAATCAATTTGTGGGAGCTTTTTTAGGTGGGGTTTTTGGTGGTATTTTTCTTAAAAGCTCGAAACTAATGCCTATAGTGGATATTGCCATAGGAGTTTTGTGGCTTATATTAGTATATGTATGGTTAAACTCTATCAAGATACCAAAAAGCTCAAAAGAAGTAGAAGAAGAGTTTATAGAGCCTCCTGGTATGTATTGATATTTAGCTTCTTGATTTTAATAAGCTCTTGTGCTAAGACCACAGACTATGTTTCTGATATGTCTGTAAGAGTTGATTCTTTGGTGGGATCAAATGTGGATAAACTTGTAGAGCGTTTTGGCCCTCCGGCTAAGATAATCAATTTAAATAATGGATCTAAGATATATAGCTATATCTTTGTAAGGAGATATTATTATCCTTCTACTTGCGCTGGGTATTCTTATTATTTTGGAGCTGTGGATTGCTTTCCACCAGAAGTGGATGAAGAAAAATACTATGCAAACTTTTGGGTCGACAAAAATAACAAAATCTACAAAGCGGTATTTTCTAAAAGTGAGTTTTGATTATCCTTATTCTATAGACTCTTCTTTTATGATGTATTTATCATTTTTGTTTTTACTTACTCTTAGTTTTTTATAGTATCCTCTTCTTAAATCTTTTACAAAGAAGTATTTTGGAACATAATACATGAAAGCCAGCACTGATAAAAGCATACTTATACCTATATAGTCATCCAATCCCATATGAGGAGCCCTGATAAGAAGCTCTCTTAAAACAGCTATGATAGTGGTTTTTACAATGAGAGACGTGTCTAAGCGCCTTTCTTTTAAGTATACTATCATAAGCCTAAAAAGCTCAGCCAATATGAAAAGGTATGTAAATTTGGGAAGTATTTTTGAAAAGGAGTATCTATCCTCTATCATTACCATAGCTATATCTATTATCGCAAGTATGCTTAGGTAAAACAATAAAAATGTTAAAGCTACTATTATTATGTCTTCAAAAAGCTCAAATAAATCTCCTAGTTTATTATGAAGCTGATGAGGTGCTACCATAGATTTGTAAAAATGTTTTGGGCTTTTCATAAGAAAATATTATAAATAAAAATCATCATTATATCCCTAAAATATATTAAAATAATACTAATAAACTTTTAGGAGGTATCTTATGAAGATAACGCTAAGTGTAATAAAAGCTGACATCGGGGGTTTTGTAGGGCATTCTTGTACCCATCCCGATGTAGTAAAAACCACAGAAGAACACACTAGAAAATTTGTGGGAAGCCTTTTAATAGATTTAAAGGTTTTAACCTGCGGTGATGACATAGCTCTTGTTATGACACATACCCAAGGTGTAGATAACGAGAAAATCCATAAATTGGCTTGGGACGCTTTTAGCGCCGGAACAGAAGTGGCTAAAAAGTTAAAACTTTACGGAGCTGGGCAAGATTTGTTAACTGATGCTTTTAGCGGTAATATAAAAGGTCTTGGTCCCGGTGTAGCGGAGATGGAGTTTGAAGAAAGACCCTCTGAACCAGTGATTGTATACTTTGCGGATAAAACTTCACCTAGCGCTTGGAACTTGGCTCTTTACGAGATGTTTGCAAGTCCTATGAATACCGCGGGTCTTATAATAGACCCAAAAATGCACGAAGGTTATACTTTTACGGTACTTGATGTTTATACTGGAAAAGCTGTAAAGCTAAGTACACCGGCAGAAGTTTATGACCTTTTGGCTCTCATAAGCTCTGCTTCAAAATATGTGGTAAAAGAAGTACATAGGAATGTAGATGGTGAAATAGCGGCTGCGGCTTTAATAGCTGGTCAATATGTTGGTAAAGATGATCCTGTGATGATAGTACGTACTCAAAGCGGTTTTCCAGCTGTAGGTGAAGCCTTAGAGCCATTCGCAAGACCTTGGATAGTGGAGGGTTGGATGAGAGGCTCTCACAACGGACCTATTATGCCAGTGGGGTTTGAAGATGCTACTCCTTCAAGATTTGATGGCCCACCGAGAGTGATAGCTGCAGGATTTCAGATTGCCGATGGTAAACTCGTAGGTCCAAGGGATATGTTTAAAGACAAAGCTTATGACTATGCAAGAAAAGTGGCTTCTGATATTGCTAATATCTTAAGAAGACAGGGTATATTTGAACCCCATAGATTACCTGCAGAAGAGATGGAATATACTACGCTACCCAAAATTATGGAAAAGCTAAGTTCAAGATTTTACGATGTGGATAATTCTCCTTCTGTGGATAAATCCCAAATGATTGCCAAAGAAGACATGGATTAAGGAGGTATAGATGGCTAAAGGTACGGTAGCTTACAAAATATTAGAAAATCATTTAGTAAGTGGTAAACTCATACCCGGAGAAGAGATAGCTATTAAAATTGACCAAACACTCACTCAAGATGCTACGGGTACCATGGCGTATCTTCAATTTGAAGCCATGGGTATAGATAGAGCAAAAACTGAATTATCTGTAAGTTACATAGATCATAACATGCTTCAAACGGATTTCAAAAACCCAGATGATCATAAATATCTTATAAGTATAGCCAAAAGATACGGGCTTTATCTTTCAAAACCAGGAAACGGTATATGTCATCAAGTGCATGTGGAACGTTTTGCAAAGCCTGGTAAAACCTTGATAGGTTCTGATTCTCACACTCCCACAAGTGGAGGAATGGGCATGATCGCAATAGGTGCAGGTGGACTTGATGTGGCTGCTGCTATAGCTGGTGAGCCTTTTACTCTCAAAATGCCAAAGATAGTGGGTGTGGAGTTTGTTGGTTCATTACCGGAATGGGTGAGTGCCAAGGATATTATTTTGGAGCTTTTAAGAAGACTTACGGTAAAAGGTGGTCTTGGCAAGATATTTGAATACTTTGGGGAAGGGGTAAAGACTTTATCTGTGCCTGAGCGCTCCACTATTACCAACATGGGTGCTGAGCTTGGAGCTACCACATCTATATTCCCATCAGATGAGCAAGCGAGATTATTTTTAAAAGCTCAAGGACGAGAACAAGATTTTGTAGAGCTTTTACCAGACAAAGATGCTGAATATGATGAGGTAATTACTATAAATTTATCAGAATTAGAGCCTCTTATAGCTTGTCCTCATTCACCGGACAATGTAAAAAAAGTATCCGAAGTGGAAGGTACCCCTGTAGATCAAGCGGCAATCGGTTCTTGCACAAACTCATCTTTTTCTGATTTGGCAAAAGCAGCTCTTCTTTTAAGAGGCCAAAAAATAAATGATAATACCATATTCGCTGTAGCTCCTGGGTCTAAGCAAGCTTTAGAATACGCCACTCAAACTGGAATATTGATGGATTTTCTAAAAGCAGGAGCAAGGATATTGGAGAGCGGTTGTGGTCCTTGTATAGGTATGGGTTATGCCCCGCCGTCCAAAGGAGTATCTGTAAGAAGTTTCAATAGAAATTTTGAAGGACGCTCTGGCACCAAAGACGCTGGGGTATATTTGGCATCTCCTGAAGTGTGTACCGCCTCTGCTATAGCTGGAGTTATAAAAGACCCAAGAAAATTAGCCAAAGAAAGATCCATCCCTTATCAAAAAATCCAGATGCCAGACAGATTTCCCTATGGAGATGAAGCTATTATCCCACCGTTAGCTGAAAAAGAGGCCAAAAAAGTAGAGATCTATAGAGGCCCAAACATAAGGCCATTACCAGATTTTGATCCTTTTGGAGATAATATAAAAGCCAAAGTAGCTATAAAAGTTACAGACAATATCACCACAGATCATATAATGCCAGCCGGAGCCCAGATACTTCCACTTCGCTCAAACATAAACGCCATATCAGAGTATGTGTATCATCTTGTAGATCCAGATTTTGTTAAACGCACCAAGCAAAACGAAGAACAAGGATACGATAGTATCATAATAGGCGGTGAAAACTATGGTCAGGGCTCTTCCAGAGAACATGCAGCACTCGCTCCAAGGTTTTTGGGTGTAAGAGCCGTGATAGCCAAGTCATTTGCCAGAATCCATCATGCGAACTTAGTGAACTTTGGCATCGCACCTTTGGAGTTTGTAAACAAAAATGATTACGATAAGTTTTCACTAAACGATGATATAAAGATCTCCGATATAAGAAAAGCCATATCCAATGGAAAAACTGTTAAAATTAAAAACGTTACCACTGGTGAAGAAACAGAGCTTACATACAGTCTGACTCCAAAACAAAAAGAGGTGCTCTTAGGCGGTGGGCTTTTAAGATATATAAAATCCAAAAACAGGAGATAAACAATGGGACACAAGAAAACGGTTTCTATAATAGGCTCTGGCAATGTTGGGGAGCATATCGCTTCCCTTCTGGTTTTAAAAGGGGCTTTTAATATAAGGCTTTTTGATTTACCTAAAAAAGACGGAGAAAAGCTGTATCCTCATGTGAAAGGAAAAGCTCTCGATATGCTTCAAATGGCTTGTGCTCTTGGTATAGATACAGACATAAAAGGTTTTGTGGTAGATCAAGAGGGCAGTGGCTATGAAGCCTTGGAGAATTCTGATATCGTGGTTATAACTGCTGGATTCCCCAGAAAACCAGGCATGTCCAGAGATGATCTTTTGAGTATAAATATATCCATCATGAATGCCATAAGCCAAAAGATAAAGGAATATGCTAAAAACGCTGTGGTGGTAGTAGTCACAAACCCGGTAGATATAATGACTTATGCGGTTTATAGGCTTTTAGGATTTGATAGAAAAAAAGTGGTGGGTATGGCGGGAGTTCTTGATTCTTCGAGATTTAGAACTTTCATATCCCTTGAATTAAACGTGTCTCCGAAGGATGTTCACGCTTATGTAATAGGTGGTCATGGAGATGAAATGGTACCCTTGGCAAGTGCTTCAAATATAGGTGGTATTCCTATCACCAACCTTCTTGATGAGAAAAAAATCCAAGAGCTTATAGAAAGAACGAGATTTGGTGGTGGTGAGATAGTGGATTATATGGGAACATCTGCTTATCATGCACCGGCAGCCTCTGTTGTGGAAATGGTAGAATCCATCGCTCTTAACGCCAAAAGAGTTTTGACTTGCTCTGTATTGCTCGATGAAGAAGCCTCTAAATATTACGAGTCTGAGAATCTATGTGTAGGAGTACCTATAAAACTTGGGGAAGAAGGCGTTCAAAAAATAATAAATGTACCCATGGCAGATTATGAAAAAGAACTTTGGATGAAATCTGTAAAATCTGTTAAAAAGAACATTGCTATAGCCGATGAGTTTATAAAGAAATATCTATGAGCGTAGTAGATGCTTGGATTAGGCATTTAGAGAGGACGCGTAGCGAGTTTACAAAAAGCTCTTATCTGAATCATCTCAAAACATTTTCCAATACTATCTCTAAAAGTCTATATACAAAAGATGAAATATCACTTATAAATGCTGAAGATATTTATAAGTTTGTGGACAGTGCTTTACTGGCTCCTCAAACGATATTAGCGATCTTAAGTGCATTAAAGCATTATCTAAAGTTTTCTTACAGAAGAGGGTATTTGGCAGAGGAAAATTATAATAATCTCGTAAAAGCTATGGAGGAACTTAGAGAAGATTTGAACATGAAAAAACAAAAACATCCTCCAAAAGCTTTATCTGAAAAAGATCTGGACAACATATTCAAAGCTGTGAAAAATACAAGATATTTTAAAATATACAACCTTTTCGTAAATAGTGGGATAAGGCTCATAGAATTTGAAAGAATGAAAAAGGATAATTTTTTCTTAGATAAATCAAATATTCTTTGGATCAGATTGGAAGCTTACATGACAAAAAGGCAAAAAGCCCGCATGACTCCTGTTATAAGCTTTAACAAAGAAAAAACAGTTGAAATAGGGCTACAAATCTATGAATGGTCAAGAGATTTCGAGACAAACTTTGGTGTGAAAAGAGGCGTGTTGCAAGTTTATACCGATAGATTATCAAGAAGACTCGATATAGATTTTAGTATACACAGCTTTAGGCACACTTATATTACAAATTTAGTGAATTATGGTTTTTCTGCAGAGGTTGTAAAAGAGTTTGTAGGTCATGCTGATATAAAAACCACCATAGATACTTATTACAAATTTTCAGAGAAAAGAGCTCAGGATCTAGTAAATAAACTTTTTGGTTTTAATTAAGGAAATATATTATAATAGTTTTTATGCTTTTAGATATATTAGGAGAGGCTAAAGAAAAATCAGCATCGGATATTCATTTGAAAACAGGTAGTAGGCCATTTTTTAGATCCCACAAACACCTTCAAAAAGAAGAATCTCTGCCAGAGTTAAGTGAAAAAGATATAGGAAATATCGTAATGGAGTTGACTAAAAAATATCCAAATAAATTAAATGAGTTTCAAGAAAAAGGCGAAGTAGACATATCTTATGAGACGGATTTTTCAAGATATCGTGTGAATATCTATAAACAAAAGGGATATATTGCTATAGCGCTAAGGGTGTTATCGAATTTCATACCTCATCCAGAAGAGATAAATCTTCCGAAAGTCATGTCGGATGTAGTTTTAAAATATACCAAGGGTCTCGTATTGGTTACAGGTCCTACTGGAAGCGGTAAGTCTACTACGTTGGCGTCGCTTATAGACAGGATAAATGAAACGTACGATAGAACTATTATTACTATAGAAGATCCTATCGAATACATTTATAAAGATAAAAAATCTTATGTGGTACAAAGAGAGATAGGTCTTGATACTATATCTTTTAATACAGGTTTAAGGGCAGCTTTAAGAGAAGACCCAGATGTTATATTGGTGGGTGAAATAAGAGATACCGAGACGGCCCTCATTGCTCTTCAAGCGGCAGAAACTGGACATTTAGTGTTTTCTACGCTTCATACGATAGATGCAAAAGAAACTATAAATAGGTTTATAGGTATGTTCCCGCTGGAGATGAGAGAACAGATAAAGCTGATGTTTGCTAGTGCGTTGGTGGGTATATTTAGCCAGAGACTTCTTCCACGAATAGATAAACCAGGAGTTATACCAGCCATAGAGATACTTCTTAATGTGGGAGCTGTAACAGATATACTTCTTGATCCTATAAGAATAGATGAAATACCAGAGCTTTTGAGAAAAAATAGATCAGCTTACGGAACACAGGATTTTGATACACACCTATTGGAACTTTATAATGAAAGATTTATATCAAAAGAAACGGCCCTTTTGCAGGCTTCGAAACCTCAGGATATGTCTTTGAAAATGCAAGGCATTACTTAGTATGATAGAAAATGCTACTGGAAACTCAAAGCTTTTTCTTATAAATGTGGTCTGGGCTATCTTGCTTTTTGTAATTGTAATAGGTTTTGTTTTTTTCAAAAGCCTAAAAAAAGAAGATTCCAAGGAGAAAGATGAATTTGATTAATATCATTGTTATTTAATTTAGAATAGTTATTATTTAATATTATATTTAATTCAGGAGGTAATTTTTATGGAAAATGTAGAACATGTTCATGTGGGCATGATGGTGCCAGATTTTGAGATGGAGACTTATAATCCAAAGGCAGGTTCTTTTGGAAAGTTTAGTCTAAAAGATGCAAGAGCTAACAAAAAATGGACGGTGTTATTTTTTTATCCAGCGGACTATACTTTTGTGTGTCCCACAGAGTTGGCGGATTTGAAAAATATACAAGATGAGCTTGAAAAAAATGGAGTAGAGCTTGTATCTGTGAGCACCGATACAAAGTTTGTTCACCTCGCTTGGGCAAGAGATGAAAAACTCTTGGAAGGTATTAAATTCCAAATGGGCGCAGACCCTACTGGTAAAGTCTCAAGGCTTTTTGCAGTATACGATAAAGACACGGGCTTGGCTTTAAGAGGTACTTTTATAATAAACCCAGAGGGAAAGTTGGTGGCTTCTGAAGTAAACTTTTACAATGTAGGTAGAAATGCTGATGAGCTTTTAAGAAAGATAAAGGCAAACATATACCTCATGAGCCATCCAGACGAAGCTTGCCCTGCTAAATGGCAAGAAGGAGCCAAAACATTGAAACCATCAGAAGCATTAGTAGGAAAAGTATACGAAGCTCTGAATGCTTGATAAAAACAAGCCCGCTTTAGCGGGCTTTTGTTAAGCACAGTTTTGACAACCAGTGGCTTTTGCAAGGCCATGAGGCATATTTTTAATCAAGGTTAACATAAACATAATACTTTGAAGTGTTTGTGGATCTTTTATTTCTTTCAAAACTCCTAAAAGGCTTGGTTTTGGGTTTTTCTCAGAGAACTCTTTTGTTGTTTCATTGATGGACTCTAGCAGATAACTTCCTATGCTTTGAGCTCTTAACGATGCAAAATAATCTATAGTATCCACTATCACAGAAGCTACTCTTTCCAGCATAGAGTCTGATAAGGCGCTTCTTATGGCTACTAAAGCTTTTGCAGTGTCTATAAGAGCTTCCATACCACCATCTTTTGCCAGCATGCTTAGCATAGGAATTATAGGTTTTAACTCTGCAAGTCTTAACTCATCGGTGAGCTCTCCCATATCTGCCACAAAAGATACGAGTCTTTCCAGCATTGAATCCGTAAAGGCATTATCTACAACATTAGCTGCGGCAGAAAAACCGATCAAAGCGTCTATGGATTTATTTATAGAATCGGCATTGTGAGATATCTTTTCTATAACTTCTAAAAGCTTTGAATTTGTGATAGCGTCTGTAAGCTCTAATATTTTTGATAAATTTGATACAATACGTTCTATCATCGTGTCTGAAAAAGCGTTGTTTAAAGTATTTATCGCAGACAGAAGTCCAAAAATAGAATCTAATGAAGAATCTAATAGCTCTGCGTTTTTAGATAGTTTATCAAGTGTGGCAAGTAGTTTAGAAGAGGCTATCATATCGGATAGCTCAGCCAGCGTAGAAACGCTGGAAACGAGCCGCTCCAACATCGTGTCTGTTAGAGCATTTGTGGCTACATCCAATACTTCTTCCATAGCACCCTCCTTATAAAACGCCTCTTGCGGTAAGCCAATACATCCTGTTATAACCCAATTTCAACCAATGAATCATCTTTGAAGGTGGCATAGGGCTCGGAGGTGTAGTATAGTTAAAGTGAATGTAAGTACCTTTGTCAAACCCGGTTTCTATAAAACACATAACTTTTCCATCGTAATCTCTGGCTGGATGCCCTTCTTTTATTTCTGCTATAAGATTATCTGCTACTACATCTGACTCAAAGTGGGCTGTAGAACCTGCTTTTGAAATAGGTAGGTTTGTAGTATCTCCTGCTACGTACACATTTTCATGTCCTTCGTACTTTAAGCTGTGCCTGTTTGTAGGTACCCATCCGTCGTTGGATATCCCAGAATCTATTATGGTTTGTGCTCCTCTATGGGGAGGTATAGTTATAAGTAAATCACATTCTACAGTAGAGCCTTCTGCACTGTGAACTGCTATAGTGCTATTGTGAGTTTCAACTTTTTCCATATTGAATAACGTTTCATATTTTATACCCCTTCTTTCAAATTCTGGCACCCCCCATTGGGCGACTGGCTCTAAAGAATGTATTCTTCCTATAGGATAAGTGTATGTTATCTCTACTTTGTCCCTTATGCCTTTTTTGTTAAAATAATCATCCAGCATAAATGTTACTTCAAATGGAGCTACAGGACATTTGTGTGGTACACCCATCGCTATGGCTATGCGCCCTTTTTCAAACTTTCTGAGCTTTTCCCTTAATTCTATGGCGCTTTCTAACGTATAAAACATGTTTCCATGCTCTTTAAGGCCTGGGATTAGCTCTGGCATAGGCCTTGAACCAGTGGTTATTACAAGATAATCGTACTTTAATTTCTTGCCCTTTTCTGTGTGTACTTCACCAGCTTTTGGATCTATGCTTACTACTGTATCATGGTGGAATATGATAGAAGGTGCTAAAAGCGACCTTTGGTCTCTTGCTAACTCGTCTGGTCTCATTTTATCAAACAGTACATACAGAAAACCTGGTTGATAAATATGCTTATCATCTTTGCTCACCATACTTATAACAACTTCAGCTTTAGCAATTTCTTCTTTTAGCCCTCTAGCCAAAAGATTTGCTATGATGGTACCTGCTACTCCACCGCCTACGATTACAACATGTTTTGCCATAATGTATACCTCCTACTTAATTTTTT
>CAZDZN010000042.1:9800-11388 GCA_964509905.1 uncultured Aquificaceae bacterium | reverse complement strand
CGGGTTCGAATCCCGCCTCATCCGCCATTTAGATGTAAAGTTTCAAAAAGAGCCTTTATCTCGTTTGGTTTTAAAAATCTCCACTTACTTTTTGGAAGTTCTCCTAAATGAATGGGACCTATCGCAGTACGTTTTAAATGTTTCACTGGTCTTTTAAAAGCCAAGAAAAATCTTTTTACGAGATGATTTTTACCTTCGTGGAATGTAACTTCTATATTTGCTCCATTTGGAAATCTCTTTAATATTTTTATGTCATCTGGTTTTATGAATCCGTCTTCTAATTTTGTACCTCTTTTCATCTTAACCAAAAGCTCATCGTCTATATCCCCTTTCACAGTAGCTATGTAAACTTTTGGAAGTTTGTGTTTTGGATGCATTATCTTATTTGCCATCTCACCATCGTTTGTAAGTATCAAAAGCCCCTCTACATTGTAATCAAGTCTTCCAGCTGGATAAACTCTCACTCCCACATCTTTTAAAAGCTCCGATATAGTGGGTTTTTCCTCATCTTCACCAATGGATGTGAGATAACAGCAAGGTTTATTTAATATAAGATAAACAGGTTTTTTTGCTTTTAATATGCGTCCTTTGAATTCTACTATATCATTTTCAGGATCTATAACCGTGCCAAGCTCCTTCACCACATGGCTGTTTACACTTACATAGCCCTTTTGTATATACTCATCGGCTTTTCTTCTAGAACAAACTCCTGATAAAGATAAAAATCTATTTAATCTCATGTTCTTATGAGTTTAAAAAATTCTTCCTTTGTCCTAATATCGGATAAAAAGTTTCCTCTTAAAGAGGATGTGATAGTACTATGCCCCGGAGATCTCACGCCCCTCATGGACATACAAAGATGCTCTGCTTCTATTACTACACCTACACCCATAGGTTCTAACTCTTTTTGTATTAAATCTACTATTTCTTCTGTAAGCCTTTCTTGTACTTGGGGTCTTAGAGCCATAGCCCTTACAGTCCTTACGAGCTTTGAAAGCCCGCAGATTTTTTTATTTGGAATGTATGCTATATGAGCTTTCCCAAAAAATGGTAGGAGATGATGCTCACATATGCTATAAAAAGGAATATCTTTTACTATGATCATCTCTGAATAGTTGCTATATTCTTCAAAGAGCTTGAAATCAAAAGCTCTCTCTTTTTCAAACTCTTCCCACATCTTAGCTACGCGCTCGGGTGTTTCTTTTAGACCTTCTCTATTTATATCCTCTCCAATACCTTCTAACAAAAGTTTTACACCTTCAGCGATTTTTGCTTTATCTGTCATCTTTTAAACCTCTTAAAAACATAATATTAGAATATACTAAATATAGATCTCTTCATCAATAGGTTTTATCAGATTATATATTGTCTTTTATATAGATAAATTTATATTTGGGGATAATGCCCATACGCTTTTTAGGAATCTTTAAATATAGAGGAGCTAAAAAACTAACGAACATATTTAGCTTTTATAAAATTTATTATTCTAATTGAGTAAAGCTTCCGGGTACAATGAAGCACCCGGAATGTATTTTTAAGATAAAACGCGAACGTTTTTTGCTCTTGGACCTTTTGAATCTTGGTCTAC
>CAZDZN010000042.1:0-9756 GCA_964509905.1 uncultured Aquificaceae bacterium | reverse complement strand
TGGGTCAATTGCTGAGAAGTGAACAAAAACATCGCCTTGGTTATCATCCCTTGTAAGGAATCCATAACCTTTTTCTTTGCTGAACCATTTGACGGTACCTGTGATGCCCATGGAAATAAAACCTCCTAAAGTTTGAGAAGAAGGAATATATCAAATATTCCCTAATCTCTTGCTCATAATAATATCACAATTTTACATTTTGTCAATATGATGTATATCAATTACCTTGCATTCGTAATGGTTTGATAAAGCCATCTTTTATTTCTACAACACCATGAAACATGTTATCTTTGGATAGCAGTTTATAAATACCATTTCCTTCATTTGTTTTCAATATTTTTCCGTGTTTTAGGCTTTTAATAGAAGATGCATCCAAAACAATGGGTTTTATAAAATACATTCCTTCACTTATGCTATATGTTTTCCCTGCGTGTGTTTGATCAAAAATTCCTATGCTGGTGCGTTTTATAAGCTCTGTGGTTGCGCCTATGTCCAGAGCGTTTCCTATGTCTTCTATAAGTGTTCTTATGTAAGTACCTGAAGATACGGTAGTTTTTATGCTAAAATAAGGTATGTCGCATTCTAAAAGCTCAATACTTTTGATATAAACCTCTATAGGTTTTAGCTCCACTTCTTTACCAGATCTTGCGAGCTCGTAAGCTTTTTTACCTTTAATCTTTTTAGCGGAATATTTGGGTGGGATTTGTCTTATATTGCCTTTGAAAAGCCTCAATATACTTTTAAGTTCATCACAGGTTGTGTTTATGTTGCTTGTTTTTGATATTATATTTCCATGTATGTCTTTGGTATCGGTGATAATCCCGAGAATTCCTCTTGCCTCATAAGTTTTTTCAAGGGTGTGAAAATATTGCATGTATTTTGTAGCTTGTTCTAACGCTACTATCATTATTCCTTCTGCTTCTAAGTCCAATGTGCCGGTATGTCCTGCTTTTGTTTTTAGGCTTTTAGCGATATCTAAAACAAACTTGGACGAAGATATTCCTTTTGGCTTGTAGCCTATATAAAAGCCATCCATCAACTTAAAAAGTCTTTTAAATGCCTCTTTAGGGCAAAGCTTCGTAATTTTTTTATGGCTCTTGTTTCTAATTGTCTAACACGTTCCCTTGATATGCCGAGGGTTTCTCCTATCTCTCTTAAAGTAAGAGGCTCTTCACCGCTTAGACCATATCTTAACTCTAATACTCTTTTTTCTTTATCTGGTAGCTTGTTTATAATGTCGTGTAGCTCTCTTTCTAAAACATCCTTTATGACACCTTCTTCTATCTCATCATTATCAGACATGCTAAGTAAATCCACAAAAAGCGTGTCTGGGTTATCCCCTACTGGTGTATCCAATGAAAGCGGTGTTTTGCATATTTGAAGGCATTTTTTTACATCTTCTTCGGTTATTGTGTATTTGTGTTCTTGGCTCATAGACTCTTCTAATTCTTCTTCGGTAGGGGCAAAACCAGTTTCTTTTTTAAACTCTTTGATAATATTTTTTCTATTTATATAATCAGCTATCTCTTGATAAGTAGGCTCCCTTTCTAACTCTTTCAGAAGTTCGTTGTAGGCTAATCCAACAGCGCTTATAAGGTGGGAGTGCTTTACGGGGATTCTAACGGCGCCAGTTTGCTGGGATAGGGCTTGCATGATGGCTTGTCTTATCCACCATACTGCATAGGATATAAACTTTACATTTTTATCTGGGTCGAATCTTGCTGCCGCCTCTAAAAGCCCTAAATTTCCGGCAGCTATAAGCTCTGATAAAGGTACGCCATATCCCATGTATTGTTTTGCCACACTTACCACAAACCTTAAATTTCCTTCTACCAGAGCTTTTAGAGCTTCTTTGTCTCCTGCTTTTGCTCTTCTGGCAAGCTCTTTTTCTTCCTCTGGACTTAGAAGTTTGACGCTGGAAACGCGCTTTAGATATTGGTTTAAAATATCTTGTTCGCTATCTGAGTACATAGCTCACCTTGTTTGGATACTAACATAAAACCTTTGGGCGCCTCTTGCTACAAGCAGCAATATGTTTCCAGATTTTGCATAGCCCGATATCAGGCTTTTAAAATCGCTTACGGAGTTTACTGGGTGATTGTTTATCATCAAAATAATATCCCCAGGTTCTATAGAAGAGGCTGCTGGGCTATTTGGATCCACATTTACTACATAAACTCCGCCACCATAAGTTTGGGCTTCTTGGGAGCTTAAACTTCTTACAGTTATTCCAAAGTCTGTAATACTTGAGTTTGTATTTTCCGTAAGACTCAAAGGCATTTTTTCTATATTCACATTTATATCTATAGGTTTTCCATCTCTTACTATGTGAAACGTAAGCGTCGTACCGGGTTTTGTCTCCATCACGATAAATTGAAGTCGTTGTACAGTATTTATATTTTCATTATTTATGCCTACTATAACATCTCCTACTTTAAGACCCGCTTTTGCTGCGGGAGAATTTGGCATCACTTGCACTATCACAGCTCCGTTTTGCACTTTCAGTGCCTTTGCTAAACTAGGCGTTATTTGCTGAATCATTACCCCAATCCAACCTCTTGTTACATAGCCATGTTTTATAATCTGAGAAGATACCCATTTTGCTAAGTTAATAGGTATGGCGAATCCAAGTCCTTGTCCCCCTTCTACCATAGCCGAATTTATACCTATCACTTGACCTTGGATATTTACCAAAGGACCACCGGAGTTCCCAGGGTTTATCGCTGCATCTGTTTGGATGTAATTTTCGTATTGGGTAAGCCCTATGCTTCTATGAAGAGCTGAAATTACCCCCATCGTTATGGTTCTATCTAATCCATAAGGATTTCCTATTGCAAGGACTATTTGACCTACTTGCAATGTATCTGAATCTCCGAGGGTAGCCACTCTTGATTCTGGGTCTTTTATACCTTTGGCGTTTACCTTTAAAACCGCCAAATCCGTTTTTGGATCGGCACCTACCACTACCCCCTTGTGCTGCTCGTTGTTTCCAAAACTAACCACTATGCTTTTGCTATGAGCTATTACATGATTATTTGTAAGTATGTAATATGTATCATCGCTTTTATTATATTGAAATATAACGCCAGACCCAAGAGCCTTTGTTTGCTGAGGTATGGAAGGGCTTGGAAGATCGAATCCTGGAATTTGAGGAAATAGCGGCATATTTACCTCTTGGGTAGAAAATATGGTTACAACCGAAGGAGATACTTTTTTTACTATCTGTACGAGTTCATCTTGCATTTGAGCAAGAACAGGAACATTTAAATTTAATTGATATTGAGGGGTATTGACCTCTTTTAACTCTTTACTCTTTTTAACGCAAGAGCTCACAGATATCATCAGTGCAAACGCCACTATCAAGATAAATATTTTTTTCATGTCTATACCTCTAATAAAAATGATAACACATTAAACTGAACTTTTTCCAGTTTTGATAATATATTTTTTATCTCTGATTTTTTTATGAAACCTTTATTGTATTTAGCCTTTGGTTTTCCGGTGATTGTGATAAACTTAAGTAATTCTAATCCTTTAAAATTTAGATTGTAAATCCTTTTATCCCAATATTTTATATACTTTTTTTCTAAAAGCCTCAAAACCTCATTTTCTTTAGGAAAATCATATATCCAGCCCTTAAGACTGCCCTCTATAGGAAATGAGCCTGCCACATATTTTCTTGACACCCTCAGCATTTCTTTTAACGAATTCTCTACGTTGCATAGGTGAAGCGTAAAATTGCTAATCACCAAATCAAAGGATTTATCTTTGAAAGGGAGATACTCTATATTTCCTACCACAAAGCTTTTATGAAAAGTTTTTAAACTTTTGTCTATATCAAAACTTATTGGGTTTTTAAGGTATTTTGTCAAAAACCCAGTGCCAGATCCTATATCAAGAGCATTTTTATATTCTAAATTTTTTATAATATGTAAAAGATATTTTGCGCTTTCTCTTTGCACAATGGCATACTTTTCATACGAATATTTATTCATTTAATGCTTTTAAAATTATATCTGATAGTTCATTTTCATTCATAAAAGATATTTTAGTGTTTGTGTTTCTAAAAAACTCCAAAACTTTTGGTTTTATTTCATTAAAGTATGAAAACTTCAGATAGCTTTCGAGGTCATTTATAGCGCTTGGAGGACTTGCAAAAAAATCTCCATTTATAACGATGTATTCTAAAAGTCTTTTTGGTTTATCCACTTTATAACTAATTTTAAATGTGCCAGCTTTTGTACGGATGGTTTTGGTATCTATAGATTTCTTTTCATGCTTATTTGCAAAAACCCATTCTTTTGTGTTTAGTTTAGAGGATACCTCGTCTACCATATCTATTTCTTTTTGGGTCAATCCTTCTTGTGTTATCTCGAAACCAAAGGATTTTATAATAGCTTCTGATAAATCTTCAAAAGAGGGCGAATATCCAAGCTCAGCTTTTAAAGATGTTACCCTTTCTTGAGCGGAGGATATATTTTTGCCTTGGAGCTTTTCATATGGGATTTTTAATAAAGAAGCCATTTTATCTGGGTCAAACTCAATCAGAATAGTCCCTTGATACAAAAAAGCGCCTTCTTGAAGGACACCCCCAGTGCCCGATATTTTTTTGCCCCTTATCTCTATGTCGTTTCTTGGTCTGTATTTAGCGTTTAGCCCAAAACTTGATAGGGCCTCAGCCACTCTCTCACACATATACTGAGATAACTCTTCATAGCTTTTTACATTAAAATCTTTTGCTGAAGCCACTATCTCCCATCCCATCTGGGCTTTGTTAAAATAAATTGCACCGCCGCCGGTTTTTCTTCTCCCTGTATTTATGCCAAGAGCTTCACAAAATTCTAAATTTATCTCTTGGTGAGGATCTTGGTGATAACCTATAAGTACACATTCTGGAGAAAAGCTTAAAAACCTTATAGTGTTTGGTATCTCATTTTTGGCTTTTAAAGATAAAAGCACGCTATCAAGTGCCATATTGTAATGCCAAGGCTTGTCAAAAGTGTATAAAAGCCTCATTTTTTGATAGCTTCAAGTTCTCTGGCTGCTGCCATAAGTATAGCTTCAGTGACTATCTGACCATCTACTTTGGCTATACCTTTCATCTTGGATATGGTTTTTTTTAAAGAGATAGTTTCAAGCTCCATGATAAGCTGATCTCCGGGGTAAACTGGTTTTTTAAACCGTGCCTCATCTATACCTGCAAAAACCACTGCATATTTTCCTATCTCAAGACCAAGGCTTTTTATCATCAAAATTCCGCCTACTTGAGCCATAGCCTCTAATATGTAAACTCCTGGCATCAAAGGATATTCTGGGAAATGCCCTTGGAATACGGGTTCATTTATACTTACATTTTTTAGTCCTACTATCCTTTTGCCAAGTTCTATCTCTAAAATCTTATCCACCAGTTGAAGTGGATATCTGTGGGGTAATATTTTCATAATCTCGAGAACATCCATAGCTTTTCCTCCAAATAAGATAAATATTATATAACAAATTTGCTATCTGTATACGATTTTTAAAATTCCCAATAAAATTATGCAAAAAAGACTAAAAGTGTTTGCAAAAACAATAGATATTGAGTTTATAAAAATTCCGTATAAAAGCCAAAGTCCTATGCCAACACCCATTATAAAAAGGAAAAGTCCAGATAATCCTCTTGCGTTTTTAGTTTTAAATGTGGTGTATATCTGAGGTATATAACCAGATGTTGTCAAAATCCCTGCCACAAACCCTATTAGCTCTACAAATTCATTTTTCATAAAAACATGTCTAATTTTTGTATTGCTTTTTGAGGGTTTATATTAAGGCAAGCATTTGTGTTTAAGGGACAGGCTTTTTTCCCGCAATACTGACAATCCAAATTAAGGGTTATCCCTTCTTGTAAGCTCGATATCTTCCACATAGGATACGCTCCTAAAAACACCAAAGAGTGCACATTTAAAAATCCAGCCAGATGGTAGCTAAATGTTTCACAAGATATAAGTACTTTTGCATCTTTTAATATGCTTGCAAATGTGTGAATGTCTTCTGATAAATAAATAGCAAATGGTAGTTTTTCTTTTACATAGTGTCCTTCTGATGTTGGATAGGAAAATATTACATCGTAGCCTTTGCTGTAAACATATTTAGCTATTTCGTTAAAAATTGTTATATCAGGGATTTTTGTAGGCACTGGGGCAGTGGGCGATATTAAGACATACTTTTTAGCTTTAAAGGGATTTTCTTTTATGATAGGAAAATAAGGCTCTACATAGACCTCGCCTATAACGGGTTTTAATATCTGGAGTGTATTTTTTATTTCATTGGGGTGATATTTAAAATCTATTAGAGTATTGTATATAAAGCTCAAAAACTTTTCCCTGGGTTTTTTGACCATGCTTACCTTGTTTTCGGCTTTTGTTAAAAAACTATAAATATAAGATATACCTTTAAACGTAGTATCTATGAGAAAATCGTATTTTTTATTAAAATCTAAAAACTTATCGCTTATAAAATCTATATAGGGGTTTGAGGCGTAAAGCTCAAGTCCTGCTTTTGTGGTGAAAACTTCCACTTTTATATTTTTATTGTGATATTTCAATGCCTTAAATAAGAGGGAGTTGTACAAGAGATCTCCGTATCCAGAGTGAAGGATTATAAAAATAACATTCATGCTCGTGATGCCCAAGCATGGGCCCCAAGTATTCCAGCATCAGAAGAGAGTTTTGAAAGCTCTATTTGGAGATGTTCCACACTAGGATCTATAGCAAGAGATTTTGACCCATTCGCTATCTCGTCAAATAAAAAACTAAAGCCACTCATCACTCCCCCTCCTAATATTATTTTACAAGGATTTAGCATATTTATAACGCTTGCTATTCCATAAGACATGAATAAAACAAATCTATTAAAAACTTTTTTGGCGAGGGGATTATCTTTGTCTTTAGCAATCTCTTTTAGGCTTTTGTTAAGACCTATTCTTTTGGAATATCTTTCTAAAGAAAGACCTCCGGCATAGGCTTCAAAACATCCTCTTTTACCGCAAGTACATTTAAGTCCGTTTGGTTTTAATTTTATGTGCCCTATTTCTCCAAGATTTGAATCGCACCCAAACCTAAGATCACCATCTATTATTATCCCTCCTCCAATACCAGTTCCTACGAAAATGCAAACCCCGTTTTTTACACCTTTTAGCCCTCCGTATATATATTCTCCGTAAGTGATTGCCCTTACATCGTTTATTAAAAATATTCTTTTGTTTAATCTTTTGCTTACTATATTTACAAAGTTTATATTTTTCCAACCAAGATTTGGAGCGTGCTTTAATACACCTTTTTCCATATCCACTTGTCCGGCTATTGCTATAGAAAAAGCTTCTATATTTTTATAATGAGATGTTATTTTTTCTAAAAGTCTTAAAAATTCACCAAAATTTTTTGGTGTTTTCTCGTCCAATCTATTTTCTATAATTCCATCTTGTACTATTCCTGTTTTTATATGAGTAGCTCCTACATCCAAAGATAGTATCATATTAAAAGTTAAATATGTCAAAATTGGTTTGAGTACTTATAGAAGCCTCTTCTTTATACTTGTCTTTGTCCCAAAAACCTTCAGAAGAACAACCGATACATCCATGTCCTGCTTTTACTGGAAAAGATAAGCCATTGTACCAACCGATAGAACTACAAGCATTATAGGTAGTGGGTCCTTTGCACCCGAGCTTATAAAGACAATATCCTTTTTTAGCTCCCTCATCGTCAAAGCTCTCGGCAAACTTATTGGCGTTATAATATACTTTTCTATAACAAATATCGTGCACCGTCATTCCATAAAACATCTTCGGTCTTAACTTGTCATCTAAAGGTGGTATCTCTCCTTTTAAAAGCATGTAAACGATAATACTTGCCATGACCTCTGGTATAGGAGGGCAACCTGGTATTTTTACAATAGGTTTATTTTTTATTATCTTATCTATAGAACTTGATTGTGTAGGATTTGGCTTAGCAGCCTGCACGCATCCAAAAGAAGCGCAAGAGCCCCAAGCTATCACTATTTTTGCGTGTTGAGCGGCCTCCAAAAGCTCTTCATTAAAAGGTCTCCCTCCTATCATGCAGCAAATCCCTTCTTCAAAAGATGTGATACTCCCTTCTATGGCCAGTATATAATTGTCTTTGTATTTGTACATAATCTCTTTTTTGTGTTCTAAAAGTTTTTCTCCATATCCAGCAGATATCAAATCATCGTATTCTAAGGATATAATAGACAATATATCGCTAAAAAGAGGTGTGGAGCTTCTCATGAGGGCCTCAGAGCAACAACTACACTCCAACCCGTGAAGCCATATTACCGGTATTTTTGACTTTTGAGATAAAACTCTTATTATATCTTCTACGCTTTCAGGGTTTAGCCCCAAAACAGCGCATATTTTTGTAGAAAAACTAATGACTTCTCTATAGTTTATCCCCTTTTCTTTAAAAGTTTTGAGATATGTATCCATTATACTTCCCTCAAAAACGCTAAACTCTTATGGCTATAGCATCTATTTCAATTAAAGCTCCCTTCGGCAAAGAAGAAACTTCCACAGTGCTTCTGGCAGGTTTTATATCTACATTTTCTAAAAATTTTTCGTACACGGTGTTTACAATGGCAAAATTTTCTAAGTGCGTAAGATAGATATTTAGTTTTACCAAATCTTTTACAGATAACCCGGCTTCTTCTAATATATGTTGTATATTTTTAAAAATTTGTTCTGTTTGAGATACTATATCTTTCTGAAGGTTTCCATCTTTATCTATCCCTATAGTCCCGGATATGTAGATGGTGTTATCCACGAGTACTGCTTGAGAGTAAGCCCCAAGGGGTTTTGGGGCTTTTTCACTCCTAATGCCTTTTTTCATACTTTTCTTTTTCTTCTGAGATAAGCTGGAAGTTCATCTGGCTCTTGGGTGCTTTGAGATTCTGCTGCTCTTGGTCTTTCTTCTTTTTTTATCTCTTTTTCTTGGGGTTTTACGATTTTAAGACCTTGCTGGACTTTTTCTCTTTCTTCAAAATCCGTTGCTACTATAGCTACTTTTGCATTTTGATCTTGATTTGGGTCAAGCATTACTGCGCCGAATATGATAAGAGCATTTTCGTCCGCTTCCTCTCTTATTTTTGCTATAGAAGATTCTATTTCTGAGAATGGGGTATCTTGATTTACCCATAAGGTTACCATGAGGCGTTTTGAACCTTTTATGGAATTTCCTTCTAAAAGAGGACTGTGCATGGCTTGTTCTACCGCCATGTCTATCTTATCACTATTTTTGGAGGAACCTATACCTATTAAAGAAAGTCCACCTTCTTGCATCACAGTTTTAACATCTGCAAAATCCACATTTATAAGAGCCGGTGTCGCTACTATGTTGGTGATACCTCTTACTGCTTGAGATAATATATCATCTACCATTTTAAAAGCGTTTCCTATAGTAAGATTTCTATCGGCTATATCGTGAAGTCTTTGATTGTGTATTACTATGTAGGTATCACACACATCTTTAATCTTCTCAAGACCTTCTTCTGCTACTTGAGCTCTTCTTGGTCCTTCAAAGCTAAAAGGTTTTGTATTAACGCATACTGTGAGGATATTCATCTCTTTTGCTGCCTGTGCTATCACTGGAGCTGCTCCCGTGCCTGTACCTCCTCCTAAACCCACCGCTATAAAAAGCATGTCTGTATCTCTTAAAATTTCTTTTATCTTGTCCAGATCTTCCAAGGCTGCTTGCTCCCCCATCTCTG
>CAZDZN010000041.1:0-11452 GCA_964509905.1 uncultured Aquificaceae bacterium | reverse complement strand
TTTCTAACTATGTGATAGCTTATAAATTTATTCAAATAGGTAAAGTTAAAAAACAGATAGCTAAAGCTTCCGAAAAAGAAGCTTACAAGTTTATTACTAAGTTAAAAGATAGCATGTGGATATTGGATTTTGGGATTACTTCAGGTCCATTGTTAGGCCTTCTTGGTAGTATATTGGCTTTGATAGAATCCTTTGCAAACCTTGCTTCGAAAGGCATATCAAACCCTATAGTTATAAGTAAGTCTATAGGCTTTGCACTTGTAGCTACAGCTTTTGGTATATGTTTGGCACTTTGGGACTTGGTGTTTTACAAAATGCTAAACGATATGATAAGAAACATTAGAGAAGAAGCTAAACTAATTTTTGCAGGAGGCAATTAATATGGCGAATCTTTGGGAAGAAGAGCATCACGAAAAGGAAGAGATACACATAGTACCGATGATTGATGTTATGTTGTTTTTGCTAACGTTTTTTGTGCTTTTAACCATAAACTCTATATCTTTAAATGGAAAGCAGCTAAGTGTACCTGCATCTAAATATACAGACCCACTTCCTAGAACCAAGAATGTAAAAGTTTATCTTACAAGCAATAACCTTGTTTATGTTGGTTCAAATAAGTATCCTTACAGCTTAGATAATTTATCTTCCTATTTTCAAAATCTTAGAAACCAATATAAAGACACAAATGATGTTAATGTCTATATAGTACCAGATAAAGATGCCAACGTGCAAACCCTAGTTAATGTTATGGACCATATCCAGCAAGCTGGTATCTCAAACATATCAGTTGTAAATAAACAATCATGACAAATATTTACTTTGATGATAAAAGATATAAGATAATATCATTTTTCTTAGCTATAGTCTTTTCTTCTACAACTATATTTTTGCTAACGTTTTTAAGGGTAAATATATATAAATATAAGATGCCAAAAGAGATAAAAATACACTTAGTAAACACAGTTCCATTAAACAAAAAAATTACTACAAACACTGAACATAAAGTAGTTGAGAAAAAAACTGTGAAACCAGAGAAAAAAGTTATAAAGCATATCACAAAACATATAGAACAACCAAAGCCTATTGAAAAACCCATTATTTCCAAAATCCCTCCGCCAGAACCTCAACCTTATCAGATAAAACAACCTGTAAAACAAGTTGTTAGCCCAACATCCAAAGAAGTTTCAGCACCTCATGAAGAAACACTACAAGCCTCAAAACTAGCGCCTAAAAAAGTAACGACTTCCTCAAAACCTACAAAAGACCAGATATCTTTATACCTTTCCAAAGTCTATGAAATAATAGAAGAACATAAGCACTATCCCTCGCTAGCTAAAAGAAGAGGTGATTCAGGTAGCGTTTTTATAAGGGTTAGAATCTCTAGCTTGGGTAGAGTGGATAGTGTTAGTTTGTTAAACTCCAGTGGTAGTTATATTTTAGACGAATATACTAAAGAACTTATAAAAAGTCTAAAATTTCCCCTACCGCCTAAGGGTGCTATAACCTTTGATTTAAAGGTGAATTATAGACTTAATGAAGGAGAATAAAATGAAAAAACTATTGCTTGCTTTAAGTCTTTTTACAGGTGTTGGATTTGCCCATCAAACTCCGTGGGGATGGAAGCTAAAACCTGCTGGGAAGTTTGAGGCCACTCCGAACTTTCCCACAAATGTGGCTGTGTCGAAAAATCATGTGTTTGTGCTCACAAACGGAGCCACTTCTTATCAAACTATAAATATGTACGATAAAAATTTGCACGAGATTTTCCAAGTAAGAGCCTACCCTTCCGAGGTTTCTCCCTCAAAAGACCCACATATGCTATTTTTATCCTATCAAAACCTATATCAAGGACTTTATTATAAAAACCATAAACTATACGTTGCTGGGGGAGATTTTGACAATGTGCTTGTTTTTGATGTAAAAGCTAATAAGCTAATATTAGACAAAAAAATACATCTTGACGCTAAGAATTTTCCAAAGAATCAATATCCTTACATATACCAAGGGGCAAGATATGATTTGAGGCACTTTTTTACCTCTTGTGTTTATGAATCACAAGATTATATATACGCTTGCGGGCTTTTGTCAAACACTATCGCCAGAATAAACGAAAAAACAGGTAAGATAGATTATATAAACGTAGGTCCATACCCATACGATATAACATCAAACGATAAGTATGTATTTGTAAGTCTTTGGGGTGATAACTCTATAGCTGTATTAGATAAAAAAAATTTCAAACTTATAAAACATATAGAGCTTGGGAAAAGGTTAAATAAGAAAAGCCAAAATGCAGGCATGCATCCCACAAACCTTTATTATAAAGATGGAGAGCTTTTTGTAAGCCTTGCAAACACAAACAAAATAAGCATAATAGATACAAAAAATCTTAACGTTTCTGGCTTTTTAGAAGATAAAATGTTTGAAAATCAAGAGGTGGGCTCATATCCAAACAGCATTTTTGAAAAAGATGGAAAACTTTTTGTATCAAGTGCGGGTTTAGACGCCGTAAATGTCTTTGATTTAAAATCTAAAAAACTAATAGGTTCTATCCCCACCGGTTGGTATCCTTCCGCTATGACAAAAGACAACAAAAACATATACATAGTATCCGCCAAAGGTCTTGGTTCTTATCCAAATCCAAACTATTATTGGATAGGTATAGAGATGTCTGGAATTTTGCAAAAAATATCTTTTTCTGATATTTCTAAAAGCCTAAAAACTTATACCAAAGATGTATATGCTTATGACCATCTTAACGACATGAAAAAAGACAAAAAATTGGTATCTTTTCTAAAACATCACATAAAGTATATAGTTTTTATACTAAGAGAAAACAAGACTTTTGATGAAGATTTTGGTACTTATAAGAAAGCTGGGTCTTGGGCAGATCCAAATTTAGCTGTTTATACAAAAAAAGAACTTCCAAATCTGTTTAATTTTGCAAACAATTATACGCTGATGGCAAACTTTTATGCGGACGGCGAGGTAACAGCCCAAGGGCACCAATGGACCGCCGGGGCAAACTCTTCGGATTTCGTAGAGCGCACCTGGGCTCAATATTATTCCAGAAGAGGGCTTATGGAAAACCCCGGATGGATAAGCTTTATGGGATTTGGACTAGCCTCTGGTTGGGGTGGTATTCCCATAGGCAAGGATAATCCCTTTGCCATATACGAAGATTTAAAAAAGCTTGGAAAGTGGAGTAACCCTTGGATATCTTATCCATATAAACTTTATCTTTTTAACAATCTTCTTAAAAACCACGTTAGTTTTGAAGATTTTGGAGAATTTGTCACAAGAAATAGAGAAGGAGATATACCACCTTCTTTAAAAAAACACATAGCCCTTTCTTATCCGGGTTGGGATAGATTTATACTAGATACTTATAGAGCCAATGAGGCTATAAAGTGGCTTAAAACCCACAAGATGCCTAGGTTTTTATACATATGGCTTCCAGATGACCACACCGCTGGTTTTAACCCGTGTTATTACACACCAAACTACTATGTGGCAAACAACGATTATGCCACCGCCAAGATTATAGATTATCTATCCCATACTCCATACTGGAAACATATGGCTATATTTATCACTGAAGACGATGCACAGTCTGGAGCTGACCACATAGATGCCCACAGGACTTTTGCGCTGGTGATAAGCCCTTGGGTAAAAAGAGGATATATATCCTATGAGCATTATTCTCAAATAAACATAGTAAAAACCATAGAAAAAATCCTTGGTATTCCTCCGATGTCCATATACGACCAAACCGCTTCTATTTTTACAGATATATGGACCAAAAAACCCAATTTTAGTCCTATAAAAGCCATAAAACCAAAGATAAAAGCAGCTTTTAACAGAGGATATTGCAGCAATTTCACGCTTTTAAGAAGAGAAGCCGGATTAGCTGGGTACTATCTATCTCCAAAATGGCTCAAGAATTATAAGCTTAAAAAAGAAAAAAGTTCTTACAATATTACCCATAAAAGCCTATATACTCCCACATCTCTTTTAAAAGTATCTGGATTTGAGCAGTTTAGACAAACGCTTATTGTCACCAAAGGAGAAGAAGGATACAAAAAGATGGTGGATTATATAAAACGTTTGGCCAAAAAAGAGCATAAAAGTATTTGGGCTTTTATAAGCAACTAAAATTTGATAAAATAAAACTATGAATATGAAAGTATTTTGGTTTTTTATAGGAATACCAACTTTGGCTAACGCATATCCAGACATATCTATGCAAATAAAACAAGAAAAGTATGTAAAACCCTATTTATACAAACTATCCATAAGAATAGAAACCACCTCAACCTCCACATCCAATTTAATAAGCTACCTTGGTGATTTAGATAAAAAAATAAGGAGTTTAAAAATCAAATACGAAGGTGGGAATTTTAACATAGTTAAAAACTGCTTTTTTGTGAAAAATCATTATACATGCGAAGGATATAAAGCTATAGATAGTTATAACTTTTATATGAAAAGCCCAAAAACCCAAGAAGAGATATTTAACGCTTTAAATGGTATAAACTATGACATCGTCTATTCTGGTTTTATAATACCAAAAGATCAAGAGAATAAGATAAAAGATACACTAAAATTTGATTTGGCTAATAAATCTATAAAATACGCACAAGAATTTTCAAAAATATACAATAAAACTTGTTTTGTAAAAAACATATACTACGAAACTCATTCCAATCCAGCACCTATATTTAGACAAGTCATAAACATGCAAACCCCAATCCCATCAAACTCAAACAAAACCATAAGCATGAGCGCCAATCTAAAAATCTCTTGCAAATAAATCTTGGTATAATATTTTTATGAGAGATTATGCGATTGATTTGGCAAAAAGGGCTAAGGCGGTGTTGCCTAAGTTGTCTGGTCTAAAACCGGAGGTGAAAAATAAGATACTTTTAAGGGTATCTGAGCTTTTAAAAGAAAACAAAGAAGCCATAGAAAGTGCAAACGAGAAAGATATAGAATTTGCAAAGTCAATAAACCTATCAAATGCGATGATAGATAGACTAAGAGTGAAAGATAAACAGATAAGTACAATGGTAAAAGTATTGGAGGATGTAGCAAAACTTCCAGATCCAGTAGGCGAGATCACCTCCATGTGGACGGTAAACAACGGGCTTAAAATAGGCAGGATGAGGGTACCCCTTGGAGTAATATTTATAGTCTACGAATCAAGACCGAATGTCACCATAGAAGCTGCGAGTTTATGCTTTAAATCCTCAAACGCTGTAATACTAAGAGGAGGGAAAGAAGCTCTTCATACAAACCAAATTCTATCAGATATATTTAAACAAGCCATAAGAGAGCAAGATCCATCATTAGAAAATGCCATATGCTTTGTGGATAGAAGAGAAAGAGAGATAGTAAACGAAATTTTACAACTCGAAGGACTTGTGGATGTGGCCATACCAAGAGGTGGAGAAAGTCTTATAAAAGCGGTGTCTGATGTTTCAAAAATACCTGTAATCAAACACTACAAAGGGGTATGTAGTATATATGTGGACAACGAAGCAGATCTTAAAAAAGCCTACGATATAGTATACAACGCAAAAGTCCAGCGCCCTTCGGTATGCAATGCCATAGAAAATCTCATCATCCACAAAAACCTTTTGAAAGATTTTTGGCCTAAAATGGCATCTATTCTTCTTGAAAGTGGTGTGGAGCTAAGATGCGATGAGGATGCTTACAGTATTATCGAAACCAAAGATTTTGAGGCTTTTAAAAGCAAGATAAAAAAAGCCACAGAAGGGGATTATTACGAGGAGTTTTTAGACCTCATATTAGCGGTAAAGGCGGTGGGCTCGCTCGATGAAGCGATGAGGTTTATAGACAAATATGGCTCTAAACATTCTGATGCCATTATCACAGAAAATTATACAAAAGCTATGAGGTTTTTGCAAGAGGTGGACTCAGCCGCTGTTTATGTTAATGCTTCCACTCGCTTTACCGACGGCAATGAATTTGGTATGGGTGCAGAGATGGGCATATCCACAGACAAAATCCACGCCAGAGGCCCCATGGCCCTAAAAGAACTCACCATAGAAAAATTCGTCATCTTCGGAGAGGGTCAGCTAAGAGATAATGTAGGCATACCAAAAGACTTAAAAGAAAAATACGGACTATGACAAGCATCCCACGGTTTACAAGTCTGCCACGGTTTACAAGTATGCTAAACAAATAAACGCGATCTCAAATTAGGCGATGGTGTAGGTATATATTTTAAAAACGGTGCTTATGTTGATATTAAGTTTGATTTGAGCTAATTATAAACTTTTCCACATGCTCTATATAACAGTTTTTTGTGGTGTATATGTAAGACTCCAAAGTTTTTAGATTGGTTCTGTCTAAAGGTTTTTCTAATAGTTTTTTAAAAATCTCTAAGACATTGTTTGAAGCTTTAAAGCCAAGCTCAAGAGATTCTAAAATGCTTGCAATATCTTCTATTTTGTGGATATACTTTCCGTATACAACATAAGAGCAAAAACCAATTGGCTCTAATATGTTATGTCCGCCATATCCTCTTACAAAAGACCCACCCACTATGCTTATAAGCGCTCTCTTGTAATATTCTTTTAGTTCTCCGATGGTATCTAAAACAATTACCCTATCCTCTTTTTGGCTTTTTAAAGAAACTTTTATGTTTTCTTTTTCTAAAAGCTTCAAAACCTCTTTTGACCTACTTATATGTCTTGGAGCTATTACAATTTTATAATCTGTATTTGACAAAATCCATTTTATAACTGGCATAAGAATTTGTTCTTCTTTTTCGTGGGTGCTACCTATAACTATAGTATCTTTTTTATCTTGGCAATCTATATATGTAGAAGAGAGTTTTAGATTTCCACACAAGAATGTATCTTTATGGAAAGAAGATATATCTTTAAAAGACTTTTCATCTTTTGATATAATCCTATCAAAATGCCCTATAAAATATCTTTCAATAGGATTTTTTGGGCTTCTGGCATTTAGAAGCATCTTTGGTATTTTGATTTTTAATAGAAAAGGCCAAAACTCTTTTTCGATATTTATAAGGCATAGGGGCTTGTAAGTGCTTATAAATTTATGCCATAAAAAAGGTATATCAAGCGGAATTGGTATAGAAGGATAGCTTATTTTCTTAAAAAAATCTTTGGCCCTTGGGGAAAAATAAGTAATAAATGTAGGATATTTTGAGGATATATAATCTATTATAAACTTTGAACTGTTAAACTCCCCTACGCTAGCGGTATGAAACCATACTGCATTTTTGGGGATGCTGGGAAGTTCTATTAAAAATCTCTTGGAAAGTTCTATGTATTTAGCTCTCCCTTTGCAAATTTTTCAACAAGCTCTTTGGCTTTGTAGTCTGGATATTGTATAGGAGGATGTTTCATCGTATAAGCGCTAATAGAATAAAGAGGTCCAGATATACCTCTATCTTTTGCGAGTTTAGCACACCTTATGGCATCTATAGCAGATCCTGCGCTGTTAGGGGAATCTTCCACATCCAATCTAGCTTCCACGTGCATAGGCACATCACCAAAAAGTCTTCCCTCTACTCTTATATAAGCTACTTTTCTATCTTTTAGCCACGGCACCCAGTCTGAGGGCCCTATGTGTATATTGCCATATCCCAAATCATAATCTATCAAAGAACTTACAGCTTTTGTTTTGGACTCTTTTTTGGTATCAAGTCTTTTTCGCTCAAGCATGTTAAGAAAATCCGTGTTTCCACCTACATTGAGCTGATAAGTCCTATCTATCTTGACGCCCCTATCTTTAAAAAGCTGTGCTATGGTTCTGTGAAATATCGTAGCTCCTAATTGGGATTTTATGTCATCTCCCACCGCCGGTATACCTGCTTCTTTAAAACGCTGAGCCCATACTTCGTCTGAGACAATAAAAGTTGGCATAGCATTTATAAAAGCCACTCCAGCTCTCAATGCACATTCAGCGTAAAACCTTGCCGCTTGTTCAGAACCCACCGGTACATAGTTTATGAGCACATCTGCATGGGTTTCTTTTAACACATTTATTATAGTATCTATGTCATCTTCTTTTTCATCGGCTTTTACAAAAGTAAGATCCTCAGGGTAATTTGACATATGTTCTGCGAGAGAGTCCAAAACTCTTCCCATTCTTATTTTTATACCAAGTTCTGGTACGCTTGGCTCAAATATAGCGGTGCAGTTTGGTTTTTCGTATATGGCTTTTGATACATCTTTACCTACTTTTCTTTTGTCTATGTCCCAAGCGGCTACCACTTGTATATCGTAAGGTTTATATCCTCCTACGTCCTCATACATTAGCCCGCTCACTTCTTTTAGATCTTTTTTCTTATAATAATAAATCCCTTGTATTAAAGCACTGGCACAATTTCCAATCCCTATTACAGCAAGTCTTATCATGTTCATCCACCACCATACTCAGATTGTTCTATCTCCATCATAAAATCTTCCACATAGTGGATAATCTGATTATAAAGCTCCTCATCTGGTAAATCATAATAATAATCAAAAAGTTCTATCTTGCGCTCATGGCATTTATCATCTTCTAAGCAAAACTTCACCCTTACATATGGCCTTTCGCATTTATCACAACAATCATTTCCAGGCATGCATAACTCCACTATCGTTTCTACCTGGTCAAAATGATTGCTCATAAATTCCTCTAATCTTTTTAACTTATCAAGATGTTCTTTCCACTTTTCCATATTCATATTTTAGCATATATAATCTTGTTGTATATATCTTTTATCTTTTGCATCGTATATTCTCTATCATTGGAATTGTCTATTGTGAAATCAGCATATTTTATTTTTTGTTCTATAGGCATCTGATAAGATAGTCTTCTCTCTATCTCTTCTTTGGAATATCCTTTCTTAAGAAGCCTTTTGATGGCAGTTTCTTTATCCGTATACACCACTATCACATAATCGTAATTTTTGTATGTACCTTTTTCTATCACAAGCGTAGCTTCTAATACAAAAACCTCACAGTTTTTTAGATTTTTAATAAGTTCATCTAAATACTTATAAAGTCTTTTATGGACTATAAGCTCCAAAACTTCTAATTTCTCTTTATCGTTAAATACTATGTTGGCTATCTTTTTTCTATCCAAGCGGTTATCTGTTAGTATATCTTTTCCTAAAAGCTCTAAAACTTGGGATTTAAGAATTTCATCATCTTCGTACAGTAAATGAATTATCTCGTCTGCATCGTATACGCAAGCTCCAAGCTCTTTTAAAATAGAGCCTACAAAGGATTTACCAGAACCGAAGTTTCCAGTAAGAGCTATCTTTATCACTTTTTCTTTTTTCTTATTCTAATAGCGTTTGGAGTGACTTCTATAAGCTCATCTTGAGTAATCCACTCCATCGCTTGCTCAAAGTTCATCTTGCGAGGTGGGGTTAGCCTCACATATTCTTCCGCAGCAGCAGCTCTGTTGTTGGTGAGTTTTTTCTCCTTGGTTATGTTTACATACAAGTCGTTGTCTTTGTTGTGCTCTCCTATAACCATACCTTCATATACTTCTGTGCCTGGTTCTATAAAAAATATCCCTCTGTCTTCAAGTCCCAAAAGAGCATATGGAGTAGCTATGCCTTTTCTGTCTACCACGATAGCTCCGTTTAGACGGCTTTTTATCTCACCTTGCCAAGGTTCATATCCTTCTAATATGCTGTTCATAAGTCCCTCACCTCTGGTATCTGTTTTAAACTCAGAGCGATATCCTATAAGACCCCTTGATGGTATTACAAATTCAAGCCTTACTCTGCCAAAACCATGATTTATAAGGTTTACCATACGTCCTTTCCGAGAACCCAGTTTTTGAGATACTACACCCACATATTCCTCTGGAATATCCAATATCACTCTTTCAATAGGTTCTAGTGTCTTATCATCTTTTTCAATGGTTACCACATTTGGTTTTGAAACTTGGAATTCATATCCTTCTCTTCTCATGGTCTCTACCAATATAGCCATCTGGAGCTCACCTCTCCCCATTACCAAAAAAGCATCTGTAGAATCTGTATCTTTTACTCTTATAGCCACATTCATAAGTGTTTCTTTGTAAAGTCTATCTCTTAAATGCCTTGAAGTTACATATTTACCGCTTTTACCCGCAAAAGGAGAATCATTTACAGAAAAAGTCATAAATATAGTGGGCTCTTCCACTTCTATAGTGGGTAATGCCACAGGATTAGTAGCGTCAGATATCGTCTGGCCTATGTTTATATCTTCAAAACCAGCTACTGCAATTATATCTCCGGCATGAGCCTCTTTGGTTTCCACTCTTTTTAATCCTTCTATCGTGTATAGGGCTTTTACAAAACCAGTTTTAGAAGAACCACCCGAAGAAACTATGCTTACCTGCTGATTTTGAGCTATAACACCGTTCTGAATCCTTCCAATAGCAAGCCTTCCTAAAAAATTATCATAATCTAAAGATGCTATTAAAAGCTGCAAAACTTGATTTTCATCGTATATAGGTGGTGGGATAGTACTCACGATGGCTTCAAAAAGAGGTCTTAAATCTTGAGAATTATCTTCCAAAGAAGTTTTCGCTATGCCTTTTTTGGCAATGGCATATAAAACGGGGAATTCAAGTTGCTCTTCTACGGCATCCAGATCTATAAAAAGATCGTATATCTCGTTTAAAACCTCTTTAGGTCTTGCATCTTGCCTATCTATTTTGTTTATAACCACTATTGGTATAAGTTTAGCTTCCAGTGCTTTTCTTAAAACAAACCTCGTTTGAGGAAGAGGACCCTCTGCAGCATCTACAAGAAGTATTACCCCGTCCACCATGTTTAATACACGCTCAACTTCACCACCAAAATCCGCATGTCCTGGAGTATCCACTATATTTATCTTCGTATCTTTATACTTTATAGAGGTATTTTTTGCTAAAATCGTAATACCTCTTTCTCTTTCTAAGGCATTGCTATCCAAAACACGCTCTTGAATATCCTCGTTTTGCCTAAAAATACCACTTTGTTTTAGAAGTGCATCTACAAGGGTAGTTTTTCCATGGTCTACATGGGCTATTATAGCTACATTTCTTATATCATCTCTTGTTTTCATCAAATCTCCTATAAGTTCTTACGATCTATGCATTCATCGCTTTTAAAAACTCTTGATTGGTTTTAAACTTCTTGAGCTTATCCAATAAAAATTCCATAGCCTCTACATCATCCATAGATGAGAAAAATTTTCTTAAAACCCATATACGTTGAAGCTCCCAATCTGATAGAAGGAGTTCTTCTTTTCTGGTGCCGGATTTTCCGATATTTATAGCTGGGAATATACGCTTTTCTGTGAGTTTTCTATCAAGATGCACCTCCATATTACCTGTGCCCTTAAACTCTTCATATATAACATCATCCATCCTTGAACCTGTTTCTATAAGAGCTGTGGCTATGATGGTAAGGCTTCCCCCATCT
>CAZDZN010000040.1:10906-13705 GCA_964509905.1 uncultured Aquificaceae bacterium | reverse complement strand
TTCGACTCCTGCCCAGGGCGTTCTTAGAAGAAAGAACCCATCACGAAAGAAATTTTTTCTCTTGCCGTATCTCCAGTTACAGGTTTTGTCTTAAATGCCAAATCAAGCCTAATAGGAGCAAAAGATGTAATAAATCTTATACCCACACCATAGCTTCCTAACCAATTGCCGGGTTTTAAGCCAGACCAAGAATCCGCACCTCTACCAGTATCATAAAACGCATCCACATAAAACATATTTTTATAAAGAGGGTAATCAGCTTCAAAGTTTAAAACCACCTCTCTGGTAGCACCTATAGGCTCTCCAGCAGAATCAAGAGGTCCAGCATAACCATAGCTATAACCTCTTATGGTATAATCACCACCTACAAAAAATGAATCATCCAACGGCATCACAGAGTTGGAATAAGGCTGGGCCCATCCCAATGTCTCTCTGGCTGAGAATATGGTGCCTGTATAGAATATATGGTCTTTTATGAAATTTGCATTCGATAGCACTATTTTATTGTATTTTTCACTACCACCTAACACAGGTAAAGCTAAGGTATAAGTTAAAGACTGTATAGAACCTTTACTGGGAAATAAATAATAATTCGTAGTATTATGAGACACAGAAAATATCAACTTTCTTGCTTGCCAAGTACCAGCTTGGGATTGAATAACAAGCGGAGTAGAGGAAGAGATGTCTGAATAGGTAATTTTTTGAATGCTCGTGCCTAAGCTCGCATACCAATACTCGCCAAATTCTTTTGTAAAAGTAAGATCAAAACCAACCCTTTGCACCGTATAATCCACATAATATATCTTCGTATCATAAAGAGAGCCTGTTACATCTATGGGTTGGTTAAACAACCATTTGTGGGTATAACTAATAGAATCGTTTTCATAATTGGCACCATAAGACAACGATATACCTGCGATATCCCCTGTGCCCAAAAAATTACCTTTTCTTATGGAAGCGAAGCCTGCTATACCAGTAACCTGATTGTATCCCAAACCCACAGAAAATTGGCCTGTATAACGCTCTTGAATCTTTGTATATATATCATCAAAATTATCTGGCTTTGGCACAGGGACTATATCCACGTTATCATAATAACCTAAATTCATTATACGATCTTTTGACCTGCTTAATTCATGTCTTGTGATAAGGTCATACTCTTGCACCCTCATTTCTCGCCTTATCACATAATCTCTGGTTTCATAATTTCCTTTTATATGGATCTTCCCTGCATATACAGGGCCACCTTCATATATATGAAACGCCAAATTTACTGTTTTGTTTTCTGGGTTTGGAGTGCTTTTTACACTTGTATATTCGTTTATAAAACCTACCTCACCATATCTATCGAATATTCGCTTTTTAATAAGATCTATGATGGATTTTTTATAATATCTATTACTATCTCTATGTTGTATAATCTTATCTAAAAGTTCATTTTTTGAATACATCTTGTTACCTTTAAAGGTAATCTTACCTATTTTATATCTTGGCCCCTCGTGAATCACTATCGCTATATTTACTCTATCCCCATGTTTTTTCACGAGGGGTTTATCTATTTTGACTTCAAAAAAACCTTCATTTTTATAAAATCTTTCTAAGCTTTTAATATCATCCATAAGGACATGTTCATTAAAAGGCGGATGCCATCTAAAAGCCAATAAACTGAAAGGCTGAGTTTTCATGTGATCCAATAGTCTGCCATCGCTAAATGTCTTATTACCTTTAAAGTTTATATCTCCCACATAGATAGGTTTTGTCTCTTTTATATAAAAAACAATCCTTGAAGCACCTTTTACAGGTATGATTTTATAAGATACACCCACATGGGAATATCCAGCCTCTTCATAAGCCATTTTGATTCGTTTAATAAGCTCATGGATATCCTCTTCACTTAAAACCTTACCCAGTTGAAATTGTTTAATAATTTGTAGCTTTTCACCTATACTTGATCTTGGCGTTAAGCCTCTGGTAGCTTCGTTTAGCCCGATTTTACCAACTTCTGTTTCTATACCAAGCTTTTTAGCTAAGTCTTTTGAGCTAAGTCTCCTATTTCCTTTGAACTCTATTCTATATATAATCGGTAGGTCTTGAACTACATATATTAGCTTTATTTGATCATCTCTTCTAATTTCTTTAACCGCTATATTCTCAAAGTACCCCGTCTCATATAGTCTCTTAATATCTTCAGCAAGCATAGTTTGAGAAAATTGCATACCCTGGTGTAGTTTCATAAATCCCTTTATCATACCAGATTGTATATATTTATTACCTACTATCTCAATATCCGATATCGTCTGAGCAAAGCTAAAGGCTATCAAAGTTAGTAAAAAAAATATTATTCGCTTCATCAGTATTTTCTCTCCTCCGGTTTATATAAACTTATGTCTACATCTTTATACATTAGCGTAAGCTCACATTTATCATTATAGCATATCAAAGAGTGCTTTAAAAAATTTTTGTCATTTCTTTCTTTGTAATCTTCTCTGGAGTGCCCACCTCTGGATTCTTTTCTGTGTAAAGCACCCAATGCTACCGCTCTTGAAAGCTCGAGCATATTTCTTAATTCTAAAAGCTCAATAAGATTTGTATTAAAAACTTTAGATTTATCAGATACAGGTATATAATTCCATTGGTCTAAAAGCTCACTTAATTCATCGTAAGCTTCTTTTAAAGAGTCTTCTGTCCTAAATATACCCATCTTAACCCAAGTTATTTCCCCCATTTTATTTCTTACTTCGTGTAGTTTTATAGAGCCTTCTCTTTGCATAAGTTTATTTATATAAGACACTGAGTCTA
>CAZDZN010000040.1:5708-10896 GCA_964509905.1 uncultured Aquificaceae bacterium | reverse complement strand
GCTTTTAGTATCAGAAAAATCTATATTTTTTGCATATTCTCTTGCATATTCACCAGCGAATTTACCAAACACTACAAGCTCTGTCAAGGAGTTTCCTCCGAGCCTATTTGCCCCGTGTACTGATATGCAAGCACATTCTCCTACAGCCAAAAGTCCTTTTATAGAGGTTTCAGAGCTTTTAAAATCTATCACATCTATACCACCCATACAATAATGGGCTGTTGGTCTTATAGGAACCAACTCTTTTGCTGGGTCTACACCTTCAAAATCAATGGCAAGCTGTCTTACCTGAGGAAGTTTTTCGTTTAACTTAGCTTCTCCTAAGTGTCTTAGATCAAGATACACATAGGCTTTTGCACCTTGGCCTACTCCAAGCCCATTCATTATCTCAAACTCTATAGCTCTTGATACAATGTCCCTGGGGGCAAGCTCCATCTTGGTAGGGGAGTACTTCACCATAAAGCGTTCGCCTTTGGAATTTACAAGATATCCTCCTTCTCCTCTGGATGCTTCTGATAAAAGAATTCCGGTTTTGGCAAGGCCAGTAGGGTGAAATTGTATAAACTCCATATCTTTCAAAGAGATACCTTTTCTTAGAGCTATAGCTTGCAGATCTCCGGTGTTACCTGAGGCATTTGTGCTTCTATGCCAATATATCCTGGCAAATCCCCCACCAGCCAATATGAGAGTTTTTGTTTTTATATATACAATTTCAGAATCTTTTATATTTAAAAGCTCAATACCTTTAACTTTGTTGTCTTGAATATCTATATCCAATAAAAAGTATTCATTGAAAAAGTCTATATTATCTTTTGATATAGCTTGTTCAAAAAGCGTATGCAAAAGTACATGACCAGTCCTATCTGCAGAATAAACCGTTCTAGGAAAAGATGCCCCGCCAAAAGGTCTTTGAGCTATTTTGCCATCATCTGTCCTTGAGAATGGGACTCCCATCCTATCCAACTCATACATAATCTCCGGAGCATTTTTACACATAAACATAACAGCTTGCTGATCCGCTAAAAAATCAGCTCCTTTTATGGTATCAAAAGCATGTTTTTCAGGAGAATCTTCTTGATTTGCAATGCCTAAGCTTGCATTCATCCCGCCTTGGGCAGCTCCAGTATGAGACCTAGTGGGGAAAACCTTTGACATGAGAGCTATTTTCAAATTTTTATCTTTCGAGGCTTCTATGGCAGCCATTAAACCAGCGCCACCACCACCTACTATAACTACATCGTAATCTAACATACAAATATTATATATTAAAAAGTCTAAGTTTTACTGAGATTGATTTTGGTTTGAAGGTATATTCCAACCAGATTTTGGTTTTTCGTATTTAGCAAGTGTAGTTAACTCACTCCCTTTTATATTTAAAATTGTAATTTCTACCCTTCTATTTTTTGCTTTGTTTTCTATTGTGGTGTTTGGCACTAATGGATGATATTTGCCATATCCAGCTATTTTAACCTTACTTGGATCAAAACCCTTTGAGATGAAGTATCTGGCTACAGAAGCAGCCCTATCTGTGGAAAGCTCCCAGTTTGAAGGAAAGATAGGCGTATGAATAGGCGTATTATCCGTATAACCATCCACTTCTATGGGGTTTGGCAAAGAAGATATAATTTTATAAATAGCATCAAGCAAAGGATGGTACTCTGGTTCTATATCAGCGCTACCGCTTTTAAATAGTATCGTATCCTGAAGTATAAGTTTTATTCCCTCTGGTACAAGTTTTATCTGAAATTTACCTTCTAAACCCTCTTTTTGTAGCATTTTTTCAATTTGTTTTATTTGCATATTTATATACTGTCCTTTTTGAGTAAGTCGGACTTTTGGTAAGATAGGCTGGGGCAATATTTGAGAGGGCAACGCCTGTTCAAATGGCAAAATTCTCATACCCATGGCTTTTGCAAAAGCTTCAGCATATATAGGTATGGCTTTTGAACCTCTCATGATAGCATACAATGATATAAACAAAGCTAATAAAAGCGTAAGAAAATCTGCATAAGGTATAGCCCATCTCTCAGAAGCTTCCTCTGGACATTTATGTTTTTTAGCCATATATCACCTCATACATAAGCGTTTAGCTTTTCTTCTATAAGACGAGGGTTTTCGCCTTTAGCTATAAGCCTAACCCCTTCTATCGTCATATATCCAGCCATTACTATCATGTCTAATTTAGTTTTAGATTTCCTACTCCAAGGTCCGAAAATAAGATAAGAGCTTGTTATCCCATAAATAGTAGCCACAAAAGCTGTGGATATGCCCTCTGCTAATTTATTTGGATCATTTAACTCAGTAAGGGCATGCATTAGACCAAACACAGCTCCAGTGAGCCCCATCGTAGGAGATGTTTCACCGCAAGTTTTCCAATACTCAACACCTATTTTTAGTTCTTCTTCTTCTTTGGCAAGCTCAGCTTCTAATATAGTTACGATAGTTTCTTCATCCATACCAAGCACCATAAGTTCTACACCGCGCTTTATGAGAGAGTCTTTTATTTCATCTATGCTTGACTCTAAGCTCAGTATACCCTCTTTTCGGGCTTTGGTGGCAATCTCTATAAGCTCCTCTTTGGTCTTCTCAGGATTAACAACACTTCCACTAAAAACCATTTTCCAGGCTTTTATAACATAACCCACTTTACCAGCCGGAACTGAACCTAAAACCCCTAAAAGCGTAGAGGGTATAACGATCAAGAAGGCGGGAGGCTGTATGAGTATTGCTATGTGTGCACCATCCAAAACAGCCCCCAAAAGGAGCGTACCAAATGCTAAAAAGCCTATTATGGAAAATATATCCATAGTCAGTATACCTTATCGGTTAAAACTTCCACTATTTTAAATATATCATCTTTTTTGGTTCTAAAAGATACTTTATTGCATATTAACATAGCATAGGATTCGAATATCTCATCAATCACAACAAGAGCGTTTTCTTGGAGAGTTTTTCCTGTTTGAGCGATATCTACTATATAATCGCTAAGACCTATCGTAGGAGCTATCTCCACCGAACCACTTAGTTTTATGATTTTAATAGAAACATCCTTTTTCTCAAAAAATTCTTTAGCTATATTCACATACTTAGTAGCAACGCTCGTAAAATGAAGCATCTTATAATTTTCCAATTTATCCTCTTTCCCGGCCACCACCATCTTACATCTACCTATATCTTTTAAAGACAAAAGTTCATAAACATCCTTTGGCTCTTCTCTTAATACATCTAAGCCCACAAATCCTATATCCGCCACGCCTCGCTCTACGTAAGTGGCACTGTCAGAAGGTTTTACTATTAAAAACCTAAAACTATCTACATCAACTATAAGCTTCCTGCTCTCTTCTATGGGCTCTATCAATAAGCCAGTATTTATAAGCAAATTCGATATATCTTGTAGGAGTCTTCCTTTTGGTATGGCTATTTTTAGCATCAAAGCTCTGGCTTTAACCTTATTAATGTTTCACCGGGATTTATAACTTCTCCTATCTTCACAAGAATTTCTTCCACTTGACCATCTATAGCGCTTTTTATCTCATTCTCCATCTTCATAGCCTCCACTATAAGTAAAGCATTACCTTCTTTAACTCTATCGCCTATGCTCACTTTTATATCTACTATCTTACCAGATATATTCGAAGATATGTCACCTATATCCTGAGCCTTTGGGCGTTTTGGTTTAACAGATATCCCATCAGCTATTTCACCACTAATAGGTCTTTGCTGAGAAATGCTTATTTCCCTTATGGGTTCCATCACCACTTCTTCAAGCTGGTCATTTATCCTTATGAAAAATACTTTTTTTTCTTTTGAGATATCTTCTTTGCCCGCTATCTTTATATTAAACTGCTCACCGTGCACCAATATATTAAACTCCACAGGAGCATTATAATTGCAATCTGTAGAGACATAATCTAATTCTCTTTGAACAAGTCCTTTTTCAAATTTATCCCTCCATTCAAAAAATTCTTTAGCCACTACAGGAAGTAGGGCATAAGAGAGTACATCTTCTTCGTTTCTAGCACCTGTATCGTAAGCCTCTTTCCTTAAATTATTAAGCTCGTTTTGCAACAAATCCGCAGGTCTTATATCGAAAAAAGTTTTATGTCTTTCATCTTTTAGTATAATCTCCAAAATCTCACTTTTTATAGGAGCCGGAGGTTTACCATACAATCCTTTTACATAATCTTTTATCTCCTTTGTCACTACTTTATAACGTTCGCCGTTTACCACATTTAAAAATGCTTGAGATCCTACCATTTGACTGGTAGGGGTTACTAAAGGAGGATAACCTAAGTCTTCTCTCACCCTTATCACTTCTTTTAAAACATCTTCTAATTTATTTTCAAGACCTTGATCTTTTAGCTGTGTTATAAAATTGCTTATCATACCACCTGGAATTTGATGCGTGAGAACTGATATATCCGGATAAGGAGGTAATGTATCGTATTTTTTGTATTTTTTCCTAATATCTTTAAAAATATTACCAGCCTCTTCGTATAGCTTGTGGTCCACATCTGTCTCATATCCAAATTCCCTAAATACATAAATCATAGTTTCTCCAGAAGGATGGGAGGTCTGAAACGAAAGAGAATAAAAGGCTGTATCAAACATAGTAGCCCCTGCTTCTAAAGCTTTCAACTGAGACATACTTGCAAGTTCAGCAGTAGTCTGGGTATGCATATGAATTGGAAGTTTGAATTCTTGGTTTAAGGCTTTTACCATATCAAAAGCCATTTTAGGACTTAAAATTCCAGCTTGGTCTTTTATAGAAATAATATCTATGCCCATATTGACAAGGTCTTTTGCAACATTTACATAATACTCTACTGTATGCACAGGACTTGTGGTATAAGATAAAACCCCTTTTACTATAGCTCCTATACTTTTAGCAGTTTCTATAGCTTTTCTCATATTCCTTGTATCATTTAGTGCATCAAATATCCTAAAAACTTCTATGCCGTTATCATAAGATTTTTTAACAAAAGCCTCAACTATATCATCTGGATAGTTTCTATATCCCACTATGTTTTGCCCTCTTAAAAGCATCTCTAACTTTGTATTTTTTGCTATAGATTTAAACCTTTTTAGCCTTTCCCAAGGATCTTCTTTTAGATATCTAAGACATACATCAAAAGTAGCCCCACCCCATACCTCTAAAGACCAAAAAGCACATTTATCTAAGATCTCC
>CAZDZN010000040.1:0-5698 GCA_964509905.1 uncultured Aquificaceae bacterium | reverse complement strand
AGCCAAGAGCATATCATCGGTTCTGACCCTCGTAGCTAAGAGACTCTGTATACCATCTCTTAAACTAACATCTGTAAAAAGCAATTTCTTCATAATCACTATTATACAATAAAAATGGTAAAATATTTATTTATGATTGGGAAGCTTAAAACCTATGGCAATAAATTCTTAGATTTCGTAACAATACATCATGAAGTACCAATTAACATGTTAATGTTATCATTTTTAACAGGGCTTCTCGGAGGTATAGGTGCTATAGTGTTTAGGTCTATGATAGCGCTTTTTCACAATTTATTATTTTATCAGAAGATAGATATTTTCTACGATGCCAATTTACATTCTATTCCAAGCCCACTGGGTTGGTTCGTGATGTTTACTCCTCCTTTGGCTGGTATGATAGTAGTTTACATAGTACAAAATTATGCCATAGAAGCTAAAGGCTTTGGAACTCCTGAGGTCTTGCATGCTATATATTATAGGAAAGGTAGATTAAGACCAAGAATAATAGGGGCTCGTATATTAGCCTCCTCCATTTCTATAGGTGCCGGTGGTTCTGTAGGCAGAGAAGGCCCAATTGTTCAAATAGGTGGAGTAATAGGTTCTGTGCTTGGACAAATATTTAAATTGGAATATTGGCAGATATATACTCTTATAGCTGCAGGGGCCGGAGGTGGCATAGGATCTGCTTTCAATACTCCCTTGGCTGGTGTAGTTTATGCCTTAGAGGTAATATCCCCAGAATCAAGCGTAAGAACCATAATACCAGCCATTATATCCTCAGGAGTAGCAAGCTATGTTGGAAGGTTGTGGTGGGGCAATCAACCATCGTTTATAGTAAAAAATACTTCTTTCATAATTCCTTCTATCGAAGCTTTACCTTTTAAAGCAATGGCATTTTATACGGTGCTTGGTATATTTATAGGTATAGCAGGAGCTATGTATGTGTACTGGATATACTATTCTGAAACTGTTTTTATAAAAATCTCAAAAAATCCTTATATTAGGCATTTTATAGGTATGTTTATAGTGGGATTTTGCGCTGTAATATTTATGCATTTCACAGGGCATTATTATGTACAAGGGATAGGATATTCTACGGTGCAAGATGTATTAAATGAAGCTATAAAAAATGTATGGTTTTTAATATTATTATTTTTTATGAAACTTTTTTTAACAGGTGTATCTTTGGGTTCTGGGGGTAGTGGCGGTGTATTTTCTCCGGGTATTTTTATGGGGGCTACGCTTGGAGGCGGTATCGGGCTTTTAGCAAAACAAATAGATCCTCATTTACCTATAAATGTAGTATCTTCTGGAGTAGTAGGCATCGCAGCAATGCTAAGCTCCACCGTAAGTGCACCTATCACAGCCGTAGTTATGAGTTTCGAGATGACAAGAGATTATAGAGTGGTAGTGCCATCTATGATAGCAGCTGGCGTCTCTTTTGGGATAAGACGTATGATAATTCACTACAGTATAGATACATTCAAATTAGAAAGACAAGGGTTTCACATTCCAGAAACTTATATAAGAGTATTGCACTATCCAGATAAAAAAGATTAAAATGGGCGATACAGGGCTCGAACCTGTGACCTCCACCGTGTGAGGATGGCGCTCTCCCAGCTGAGCTAATCGCCCTTTACTTAACTAAAGTATTTTACCAAACCTTGGACTATTTTGTTAGCATCTATCTCATATGAGCCATTAGAAATTTTGGCTTTTATGTCTTCTATTTTAGCTTTCAAATCTTCAAAATCTTTTGAAGCCGGTTTTAGATTTTGAGCCATGGTAGATAACTCCACTTTATAAGCCTGAGTATCATTTTGAATATTGGTTTCTTCAGCTTGTATATTTTGGACATTTTCTTTTGGTGTATTCTTCTTGCTATAAGATGAATCCAAGTTTACACCTTTATACAAATCTCCTTCTACTTTATTAACCATAACATTCACCTCTATATACAAATCGTAATATCTTAATAATATTTTAATAAAATTTTTTCATAAATCAATGTTTTTGTGAAGGTAAAACAATCCTCTTGCTCCAAGCAATAGGGATACCATTAGCCAGTCTATCCATATCAAGAAAGCCACTATAAACCATAAAGAAGCGTATACAACGCTTTTAACCAAAAGATGGGATATATAAATCATTATAATGTATTTTAGCAACAAAAGTATCATAGACTCAGAAAAAGATACAATCAAAAGATATGTTTTCTTCAGGCTTTTTGTAGGCAAAAGAAGTGTATATATAATATAAAAAAATATTGTAAAAAAAAGAAGATAACTTGCATTTTTTGTAAACTCCAAAGAAAAGTTCAGATGCTTAAACACTAAGCTTATATAAAACAGATATACAGAACCACCAGTAAATATCACTACAAAAAATAATACATAGGAAAAATATATAGGCTCCAAACGTCTTGCCTCTTTCTTATCCCACATCAAAGCAAAAGCATAATCCAAATCTTTTATAAACCCCGTAGCGAAGTACAAAGATACCAAAGCTCCTATGATACCCGCTTTTAGCCTTTTTTGTTCTAAGTAAGTTATGTCCTTTACCATTTTGCTGGCAAAAGCTGGGAACATAGCACTTATATGATATATATAACTATCAATCTTATTCTCCAAAAACATATGTAAGAAAAAACCAGCTCCTAATATGAGAGGCACTATAGACATTAAAAAGCTAAAAGAAAGAGCACCTGCATGATAAAGCACCTTTAATCTAAAAAAATCAAATACGAAATCTAAAAATGTTTTCACATATTAAAAAATAGCTGATATTAAAAATAAAATACCTATTACTATAGTACCTAATACTATGATAGTAGTAATTAGGTCAATACCAGACATTCCACTTCGCATAAAAGCTCCTTTAGGCCTTTTTAAGAACCTTCTCTTTAAACTCTTTTAATGTTGGATTTATATGAACGGTCTCTCTTAACCTACCGTCCAACACTTCCATGGTTTTATAACCATTTCCAGTTATATAAGCCACCACTATTTCATCTTTATCAAAGTATCCATTTTCCGCGAGTTTTTTAAGTACGGCTATGGTAGTTCCTCCTGCAGTCTCTGCAAAAATACCCTCCATTTTTGCTAAAAGCTTCATACCTTCTATTATCTCGTCATCAGTAGCGGTTTCCCATACACCATTTGTTTTTCTAACCACTTCTAAAGCATATACACCATCCGCAGGATTACCTATAGCTATAGATTTTGCTATGGTGTTTGGTTTCACTGGCTTTACAAAATCAAGACCTTCTTTAAAAGCTTGAGCGATAGGAGAGCATCCCAAAGCTTGAGCGCCGTACACTCTGGTATTGTATTTATCTATTAGCCCTACCTTATAAAACTCTTCTATACCTTTGTGAATTTTTGTTATCAAGGATCCGCTGGCTGCTGGAGCCACTATAGCATCCGGGGCTTTGTATCCAAGCTGTTCTATAGTCTCAAAAGCAAGGGTCTTAGAACCTTCTGCATAAAATGGTCTTATGTTTATATTAACAAAAGCCCAACCAAGATCATTGGCTATTTCAGAACAAAGCCTATTTACATCATCGTAGTTGCCATTTACTGCCACCACCACTGGATCAAATACAAGACTTCCTATTATCTTCTGAGTCTCTAAGTTTGATGGTATAAACACATAACAGTTTAAATCAGATTGAGCACAATGAGCTGCCACAGAGTTCGCTAAATTTCCAGTAGAGGCACATGCCCCAGTATCAAATCCGAACTCCTTAGCTTTGGAAAGCGCCACAGAGACTACTCTATCTTTAAAAGATAGCGTAGGATGATTTACGGAATCGTCTTTTATATAAAGATTATTTAGCCCTAAAACTTTTCCCAAATTTTGGGCTTTTTTAAGCGGAGTAAAACCGGCGGTAAGTCCTACGGTAGGATTTTCTACTGGTAATAAATCTATATATCTCCACAAACTTTTAGGCCCATTTGATATTTTTTCTTTAGTTGTCTGGCTTTTAATATATTCATAATCATAATCCACCTCCAAAGGACCAAAACAAAACTCACATACATGTATAGGCTCTATGGGGTATTCCCGTTTGCATTCTCTGCATTTTAGCCCTTTGAGTTTTGCCATCTTCTAAAAACCTCCAAAAATTGATAAATAAATATTATAAACCTTTTAAAATAATATTGGGGTATTTTCATAAGAAGCAGTTTTTATATTCTGAGAAATACTTCTCCCCACTTTTTTCCTGGCTATTTCCACTAAACCAAGAGCTGTGTATCCATAAACAACCGTTTGGATATTATCTTTTGAAAAACCTTCCTTTAAAATATCCAACACCTCTTTTCTATGCTTTTGATCTTTCATGAAAATAAAATCTATCATTATAATACCACCCATGTTCCTAAGCTTCATTTGTTTGGGAATTTCTAATGCCGCTTCAACATTCGTAGAAAAAGAACTTGACTCTATGCAATCGCAATTGTTTTTACCGCTGTTTACATCAATTGTAGTCATAGCCTCTGTCTCCTCTATCACCAAGAAACCACCACTTTCTAACCATACGTATTTGTTCAAAAGCCTATTTATATTTTTCTGTATTTCGAAAAAATTTTCGAGCTTTTCTACATCTATAGCAAGCTCTATATTTATATCAAGTCCTTGAGATAGCACAAAATCTGATATTTTTTTATAAGCCTCCAAATCAGAAACTATCACTTTTTCTAAGTTATACCAATAATCCTTAGTCATTGATATGTAATAAGGCTCTCGCGGTTCTAATGTCATAATACTTTTATAAGATATATCTTTTATACACTTTAGTTTTTTTCTAAAATATTCAATCTCTGATTCTATTTGCTCTAACTTTGCATTTTTAGCTTGGGTTCTTATTATAATACCTTCATTTTCCCTTAAAAGCTTGGAAATGTTATCAAGGTAATAATCTTTCATACCATCTTCAAAAAGGTGGGAAAATTTTATAAAATTGCTGTTTTCATAATATATTATGTATTTTCCTTTAAAAGACAACTTTGTTGTTAGCTTGGCTCCTTTAAACTTTGTAGGCTCTTTCTTTATCTGCACCACTACGTAATCTCCTACCTTGTACATCTTATCGGATTCGCTATAAGGTAAATACCCATCCTTTTTAAGACCTATATCTAAAAAATAGCCTTCAACCCCAGGAGAAATGGATTTAATTTTTCCCAAAAATATAGAAGATGTATGCTCCTCATCAATTAAATTATCCACTTTTAAATCCAAAAGCTCATTATTTTTCATTAAAAGCGAAAAAACTAAATTATTTTTATTGTAAACTATTAACTTCATCTCTTATTCCATCTAAGAGCTTTAGGATTTTTAACGCTCTATCAAAAGAATCGTCTTCTAAACCATCCAAATATTGCTCAAGCATATCTTGAAGTTTATTCCCATCTCTTCTACTGTAAGAAGCACCATCTTCCAATATTATCTCTTCATCTGCAAAATTCATGAATATAGTGCCTTTTTGAGTATGTACTTTCCAGCTCCTATCTACAAAATGATGGTTCCAAGCAACCTGTAGATTAAACTCTATATCTTCTCCAGTTATTCCTTGGAGTTCCCATATATGACCTATTTTTAGGCTTTTAATAGAAACATCTCCAAAAAGATATATAAGATTGTATAAATCGTGCCAAGCTAAATCCCATATAGGATTTATATAACCTCTTCCTTTATT
>CAZDZN010000039.1:10718-13750 GCA_964509905.1 uncultured Aquificaceae bacterium | reverse complement strand
CCACCGGTAACGTCATGCCTTTTATCTTTATCATAATAATATGATATCATATTTGTATGAATTTGGAAACTATAAGTGATATTTTTGATTCTATATCTGGAGCTTATGACGAATTTGTAAGATTCATAAGCTTTGGGCAAAATAAAAAATGGCATAAAAGTATTGCCTGTTATCTAAGAGAAGGAACGCTGCTTGATATTGGCACAGCGACGGGGGATGTAATTTTAAGGGCTTTTGAGCAAAACAAGATTAAAAAAGCTTTCGGGCTCGATCTATCAAAAAAAATGCTTAATATTGCAAAAAACAAACTAAAAGATAAACCAGCATACCTTGCAATAGGTTCTGCAGAAGAGTTACCTTTTAAAAATGAAGTATTTGACAATGTATCCATGTCTTTGGTTTTTAGACACATAAATCATAAAGAAAAAATGCTTTCTGAAATCCACAGGGTAATCTCTAATGGTGGTAGGCTTCTTATATTAGACACCGCTAAGTTTATAGGTATGGATTTTTTTGCTAAAAGCTCAAAAACTATTTTAAGACCAATAGGTGTAAGTATATTTGGCAATAAAAACTGGGATTTTTTCATACATTCGTTAGAAAACAGCCTATCCCCAGAGCAGATGTCATCTCTTTGCGAAGCTCATGGTTTTAGGCTTTTAGAAACAAAAACTTTTGTATTTGGAATGGTGGGACTTTTAGTATTTGAGAAAGTTTAATCCTCTGTAAGGTCTTTAATAAGCTCTTGTTTTACTTCGGGTTTTATAAGCTCTTTCAAAATCCCATCTTTTGTGTGTATTTCTATAAAAGCATCTTCATTTTTGAATAACTCCTTTTGGTGATTATCAAAGTCAAACTTTATAAAGTGAATGGTGGCAGCAATACCATATTTGTAATCCATCGCGCTTTGGTCGTTGGCTATAGCTTTAATATTCTGGTCTTTGAAGGCGATATAGATATTGTCGTGAATACCCACAAGCTCTCTTAGCATAGCTTTTCGCTTCTCATTGTCTGGAATTTCTATAAAAAATGTAGCACTAAGTTGGTTGGTATATGGAATAAGATCATTATATATCTCTATTTCAAAATTTATATCCTCATCTTTTACCATGCGCTCAGCTCTTATCATCTCTTGGATTTGAAACCACACGCTAAATGTATTTTCAAAAAACAAATGAAATATATCTCCTACAAATATACTTCTTCCTTTTTTAAGAGCCAAAAGCTCTTGGACTTTTTGAGGCCTTATTTTTTCATATTCGTATAAATTTAATATATCTTCAAATGCTATTTTTCTCATACAAAATCTCCATAAGCTAAAGATAATACTTCTATTGGACTTTTCACCGCTTTTGATGTGTTTAGCTCTATAAAATTCCCTGCCAACGGGCAATCTGAGACTACGAGATCTGCATTTTGGTTTTTAAGATTTTCAAAAAGAGGTTTACCCACAGACACGGCCATATCAAAGGTGTCTTTTTTCACGCCAAATGTGCCGTCATGCCCAGAGCATATTTCCACTATTCGGATTTTTGTATTTGGAATCATCCTCATGAGAGCAGCGGATTTATAACCTACTCCTAAGGATTTCAGATGGCATGCTATGTGATAATCAATTTTGCCCATAGAGTTCTTAAAGTCTTTGTTGAAAAAGTTTTCTTGATTTAAAGAAAATAGATAATCCCCTATCTCATAAACTTTTTCTGATAGCTCTCTTGATGCGTCATCTCTTAAAAGTAGTGGGTATTCGTGTTTAAGTTGCAATGCACAAGTGGGGACTGGCGCTATTACATCGTATCCATTTCTCACATAATCTATAAGCATATCCGTATTGTACCGAGCTTTTTTGATAGAGCTATCCAAATCTCCTATATCAAAAAAAGGAATTCCACAGCAGTTTTGAGATGGTACTTCTATGTGTATATTGTTTTTATAAAGCACATGAAGTAGGGCTTTGCCTTTTTCTAAAAAGTTGTAATTTAGTAAACATGTGTAAAATAGTATCGCTTTTCTTACAGGATTTTTCACAGGTCTTACATTATCTTTTAAAAAACTCTGAAAACTTTGTTCGTTTATAGGAGGAAGTTTTGCCCTATGGTCTATGCCTGCTACTTTTTCCATTATAAATCTCACTGGTTTTATATTATTCACAGTATTTGCGATTTTGCCCACTGGTACAGATACCTTGCCCACCAGATCAGTATCAAGCATAAGTTTATCGGTGATTTTAGCGCCTTTGTTTTTAAATTTTATGGCTTTGTATCTTAAAGATAGATGAGGAAAATCGAGTTTCCATTCATGAGGGGGCGTATATGGGCATTTAAAATAGCATTGCTTACAATGAAAACAAAGCTCCAATGGTTTTTCAATTTCTTCTTTGGTTAAACTTTCTACGTTATCGCCGTGTCTATCCACCGCATCAAAAAGCGCCGGAAAAGACGGGCAAAAATTAATGCACATTCTACAATCTTTACATTTAGAATACACTCTTTTTGCTTCTTGGGATAGAGCTTCTTCGTTGTAAAAATTTGGGTTATTTAAATCAAAATTAAAATCTTTCAACCCACCTATTGATAATTCTGGCATAAAATCTCCTTATATTTTTAAAAAAAGGGGCATTAAAGCCCCAGAAAATATCAAGCTTTTACAAGCTCCAACATCTTTTGAAATCTTCCGGCGTGGGATTTTTCTGCTTTTGCCAAAGTTTCAAACCATGCAGATATATCTTCAAAGCCCTCTTCTCTGGCAGTTTTAGCAAAACCAGGATACATTTCAGAGTACTCGTAGACCTCACCAGCTACTGCGGATTCAAGCATCTCTTCCAAAGAATTAATAGATTTATCTGTGGCTGGATCGGTGCCATTATACTTTCTTAGATAATCGAGATGTCCAAAAGCGTGTCCTGTTTCACCTTCGCCAGTTTCTCTGAAATTGTTTGCCACTTCCGGATAACCTTGAATATCCGCCTCTCTGGCGAAATATAGATACCTCCTGTTAGCCTGGGATTCCCCAGCAAATGCATGCTTTAGACA